>JADCJL010000025.1 GCA_020247055.1 Acidobacteriaceae bacterium
GGAGTTTTGGGGGGCGGGGGCGGTGGGGGAGCATGAGGCTGTATACAAAGCTACGACTGGGGCGGAGGATGCGCTGTGGACGAGGCATGTGCGGGATCCGCGGAGTTTGTTGCGGTTGGCGGCGAACCCGTTTCTGTTGACGATGCTGTACCAGGTGCGGGTGGCGGAGGGATCGCTGCCGCGGAACCGGGGCGAGTTGTTTGACCGTTTTGTCAGTCGGCTGCTGAGCCGGGAGCGTCTGCTGGCGCAGGATAAAGAGAGCGGGGAGTGGCGGCTGCGGGGGGAGGGGCCGGCGCTGGTGGCAGGCTTGTCGGGGTTGGCGTGGGAGATGAGCCGGCGGGGAGGGGGCGTGTTGACGGTGGTGGCGCGGAGTGAGGCGGAGGGGGCATTGGATGGGGGGGTGTTGAAGAAGGCGCTGGACAGCACGATCCTGGAAGGCGGGGAGGAGCTGCGATTCCGGCATCAGTTATTGCAGGAGTACTTTACGGCGCGGGCGATGCGGGAGCGTCTGGGGATGTTGTCGGCTGGGGAGTTGTGGCGTGTGGAGCGGTGGTGGGAACGGACGGGATGGGAGGAGTCGGCGGTGCTGCTGGCGGGTTTGTACGGGGAAGATTGTGGGCCGGTGGTGCGTTGGCTGGCGGAGTCGCAGCCGGAGGTAGCGGCGCGGTGTGTGCTGGAGAGCGGCGCGGAGGTGAAGTGCCGGGAGGAGTTGTTGGCGGAGTTGCAGCGTTGTTGGCGGGGCCGGTTACTGGGGGAGGAGATGCCGGAGGGCCGGGCGGCGGTGGGTCGGGCGTTGGGGCGTTTGGGCCTGGATGACCGGGTTGGGGTGGGGTTGCGGGCGGATGGGTTGCCGGATATTGACTGGGTGCGGATCCCTGGTGGGGAGTTTCTCTATCAGGAGGGGGAGCGGCGGAGGGAGGAGACGTTTTACATGGCGCGATATCCGGTGACGCACCGGCAGTATCAGGCGTTTTTGGACGATGGGGAGGGGTATGCGGCGGATCGGTGGTGGTTGGGGATGACGGAGCCGGAGCGAGCGCCGTTGCAGGGGGAGTGGGAGGAGGGGAACAGTCCGCGGGAGAGCGTGAGTTGGTGGGAGGCGATGGCGTACTGCGGGTGGTTGAGTGAGAGATTGGGCTATGCGGTGACGTTGCCGACGGAGTGGCAGTGGGAGCGAGCGGCGCGGGGGAGGGACGGGCGGGAGTATCCGTGGGGGAATGGGTATGTCGCGGGATCGGCGAATGTCAATGAAACTTTGGGAAACAAAGGCCCCCACAAGCTTGGGCGGACGAGTGCGGTGGGGATTTATCCTTCGGGAGCGTCTCCGGAGGGGGTGATGGACTTGAGTGGGAACGTGTGGGAGTGGTGCCGGAATGAGTATGGGAAGCCGAAACGGGTCCAGTTGTCTGGAAGGGAGCCCCGGGTGTTGCGCGGCGGCGGTTGGGACCTCAGTCCAGACAATGCGCGTGCGGCGAACCGCGGCAGCATCCATCCGGTCTACCGCCTCAACGGTATCGGCTTCCGGCCCGTGTGTTCGTCCCCCATCCGCTGATCGCTGGTTCGCTGGGCGCTGATCACTGGAACCGCGCGTAGCGCGGTTCGAAAATTTTTTGGTTGCCGGCCAGTGGAAGTTGCTAGGCTGGAAATTGCCGGGTAACCGGTAAGGGGTGCCCCGAGATAGAGCCCCGGGTGTTGCGCGGCGGCGGTTGGAACAACAATCCAGACAATGCGCGTGCGGCGAACCGCAACAACAACCATCCGGACAACCGCAACAACAATATCGGCTTCCGGCCCGTGTGTTCGTCCCACATCCACCTTCGGTCTCCATAGTGCCGGCATGTCCTGTTGGCTACGGCTGGCGGGATGCGGTGGAGCTTCGTTGGATGGCGCGGGAGCATCCTGTCCGCGGGATTGCCAGCGCAACTCCCGGGCGCATACACAAAGCGGGCGGCGCCTGGGCGGAGAGCCCCGCGCCGCCCTTGACGCGTTACTGATGCGTTACTGATGCGTTACTGCTTTGCCGCCTGCCGCATCCACCCGCCGAGGAGGCGACCGATTTCGGCGACGATCTTGCTGACATGTTCGTACTGGCCATCGTTGAGCCATTTCCAGCGGTGGGCCAGACGCAGGTATAAGCGCAGCTTGTTGAGCGTGGCGTCGGCATCCGCCAGGCGGTGGTAGCGCGCCGCCCCTCGCCGGGCCTGGGCATCGAGGAGTTGCTCGTTGACGTCGAGTGCTGCGGCCATCATCCGGGCGGTCACCGTTTGGCGGAACGGACGGGGAAAGCTCTCCGCTTTGGGGATCAGCCACTCCAAGAGATCGAATACGCGGGACAATATGACGAGGTCTTCCATGGGTTCTCCTTCGCTATTCGAGGTTACTGCCTGGGAGAATCTGCTGTCGGCCTTTCGCAGCGCGGCGCGGGGCAAGCGCAAGAAGGCTTCGGTGGCGGGCTTCGAACATCAGGTCGCCGACCGGCTGCTGGCGCTCCAAGCCGCTCTCCGGGATGGCTCCTGGCAGCCGGGCCCGTATGTCCATTTCAAGATCCATTCGCCCAAGACCCGCCTGATCAGCGCCGCGCCGTTTGCGGACCGCGTGGTGCACCATGCGCTATGCAACGTCATGGTGCCGCTGTTCGAGCCCGGCTTCGATGACGATAGCTATGCCAACCGGACGGGGAAGGGAACCCACCGGGCGGTAGACCGTTTTCAGCAGCTGGCCCAACGGCATCAGTACGCCTTGCGGCTGGATATCGTGCGTCACTTCCCGTCCATCGACCATGCGGTACTGGTCGGAATCCTCGCGCAGCGGCTGACGGATCCGGGGTTGCTTTCCCTCGCCGCGCGCATTATCGGCAGCGGGAATGGGATCTTGGAGCAGGAATACGCCATGGTCTATTTCCCAGGAGATGACCTGTTGGCGGCGCTCCGACCGCGGGGTCTGCCGATCGGAAATTTGACCTCCCAATTCTGGTCCAACTGCTATATGAATCCGCTCGATCAATTCATCCGGCGGGAACTGCGCTGCTCCGGCTATGTGCGATATGTCGATGATATGACGCTCTTCTCGAATAGTAAGAACCAGTTATGGGAATGGAAGGCGGCCATTGTGGAACGCCTGCAGCGCTTGCGGTTGACCGTCCATGGTGGTTCGGCGCAGGTGATGCCCTCTGCCAGCGGGGTGCCGTGGCTGGGGTTTGTCGTCCATCCCACGCACCGGTTGCTGAAGGCGCGGAAGGCGGTGGAAGCGACGCGGCATTTGGGGGAGCGGTTCGGGGCGTGGCAATCCGGGGCGATCTCCTTCGCGGAGTTTGACGCGAGTGTGCAAGGCTGGATCAACCACGTCCGCTACGCCGATACCTTGGGCCTGCGGGGGGAGGTGCTGGGTCGTTTTGTTTGGGACCTGGGGGGGAGTGCGACACCCCAAAAAATTTTCGCCGCACGCGCATCGCGTGGATCGTTGTTCCAACCGCCGCCGCGCAACACCCGGGGCTCAGTTTTTTCCGGCGCCACTCCCTCCCGTTCCCGCTCCGGTCCGCATCCGGACGATGGGCATCCGGTGGTTCGCTTGTCCCCGGGAGATCACGGTGAGAACGAGACTCGATGCAGCGGAGGATGATCCTGACGCGGCGCGGGTCTCGGCAGGCCGGGAAGACCGAGAGTCCGCTCGGGAGTTCCTCGCGCCCGGGCGGTTGCGGTGGCGGTCCCTCTTAGTGATGGGCTGGCGGGGGGCCCAGGGAGATTCGCGCTCGCCTGGTGGGGCATCCGCAGTTGACGGATGCTGTTCCGGTGGGGTGGGGGTCGCGGCTGAACCGGCACGAAGTTTGTATTGTAAATACATTTACTAGTTGTTATCCTGTCCTCATGACTGAGATTGAACAATCCATCATCATTAACCGGCCCGTGGCTGCCGTGTTCCGTCTGTACGAGAACTGCTCCGGTTGGCCTGCCTGGGACACCGAACTGGAAGCGTGCTCTCTTCCCGACGGGCTAGAGGTCGGGTCGCGGGGCTGGCTGAAGCCGCGTGGCGCGCCGCGGGCCGATATTCTGATCTCGGAAGTCACCCGGAACCGTTCCTTCACCGCAGCGGGAAAACTCCCGCTTTGCCGGATGTGCTTCGTTCATGAGTTAGAAGAACTCGGAAGCACGACGCGCGCCACGCATCGGGTGGTTTTTGAGGGCCCGCTGTCGTTCCTGTTCCTGCGCTTGATTGGCCGCGGCATTCAAAAAGGTCTTCCTTCCACGATGGCTGGCTTGAAGAAGGCGGCGGAGGAGGATGGCGATGCCTGAAACTCCCACTTCCGGCCGCTGGAACACGTCGGCCTACAGCGCACCCGATCAGAGTCCCGGCTTCCGACTCTGGCGGGATTTTCTGCATTGGCAGCGCAGCCTCAACACGGTGCTGCGGCCTTTGGCCCTGACCCAACCGCAGTTCGCGATATTGGCTGTTTGTGGCTGGCTTTCCCGGAATGATGGATTTACCACGCAGCAACAGGTTGGCCTGCTGACCAACATGGACCGCATGCATATTTCGCAGATCGTTTCGCGGCTGGAACGCGACCGTCTGCTGAAGCGAAACACCGGTGACTCGGACAACCGCGTCAAGAAGATCACGCTGACCGCCGCGGGCGAGGCCAAACTGCGGGCTGCCCTTCCCCTGGTGGAACAACATGACCGCGATTTCGCGGCCGCCCGGCAGAAAAGCCAGCCCTGGTCCGGCGAGGCAGATCCATCGTCCGCTCGCTGAGAGGCGGGTATTGGCCGCGGTTTGGCAGGGATGCTAGCTTTGGAGGCGGCGGAAGAGGAGGAGGTGGCCGGCCCAGGCGGCGGGGAAGAGGACGGTGGGGAGCCAGATGGCGGGGAAGCGGGCGATGAAGGCGGCGGAGGGTTCGTTGGGAAAGAGGCGGAAGACGGTGGGCGTCGAGAGGATCATCACCGTCATCAGGTTGAGGAGGAGGGCGAAGCCGACCAGATTCCACAGGATCGCAGCCCAGCGGGGGAGTTGGCCCTTCGCGGCGAGATAGGCGAGGGGGAGGGCGGTGAGGCCAGTGAGGATGTCGAAGTTGCGGCCGGACCAGGTCATCTGCTCGGGTACGAGGCCGGCGAGGTAGCCGCGGTGGAGGAGGAGTTCAACGGCCAGGCGAAAGGATTGGAGGCCGATGAGCCAGGCGATGGGCACCGTGCGGACGAAGCCCGCGCAGAGCGGGGAGACAGAGACGGCGGTGGAGACGCCGAAGGCGATGAGGATGAGCCAGCCGATGGCGGGATTGTTGCGGGAGAAGTCGCCTAGGAGGTTCAGGTGAGCGAGGGCGCCGGTGAGCGCCATCCAGCCGAGGGCCATCAGGATGAGAACGCTCATGCCGAGAGGGGGACCCCGGCGGCGGCGGCCATCTTGCGGATGTAGGTGGCGCCTTCGAGATACTCTTCGGCGGTTTTGAGGTGTTCGAGCATGAGGGGGGCTTGCGGGGCGTAGCGTTGGATGGCGCGGAGGTAGGCCTGGTAGTCGATCTCGCCGCGGCCGGGGATGACTTCGACGAAGTGGACGTTCATCTCCGGGAGGAAGGCGAGGTCCTTGGCGTGGCAGGAGACGATCCAGCGGCTGAGTTGTTTGAAGAGATCTTCGGTGAGGGCGGCGTTGTTATAGAAAAGAGCCGGGCTGTTGACCGCGTTGCACACATCAATATGGACGGCGAAGGCGGGGCGGTCGATGGCTTTAATCAGCTTCCCGTAGGACGCGGCGGAATCGGGGGCGCACCAGCCCATGATTTCGAGGGCGAATCGGGTGCGTTTGGGTTTGACGGCGTCGAGGATTTTGCGGACGTTTTCGACGGTAGCTTCGTAGAAGCGGGGGGAGAAGTTGTCTTTGTGGGGGCCGTACCAGACTTTGGGGTTGAAGGAGCCGGCGATGTCGACGCAGCAGCGGGCGCCAACGGCTTCGGCGAGGGCGAGGCGCTCCTGGACGTAGGCGAGGTTGGCGGCGCGGGCGGCGGGGTCGGGGTCGAGCATGTTTTTCCAGGCCCCGACTTCGGCGATGACGACGTTGGCGGCGGCGAAGGCCTTTTCGGTGCGGGCGGCGTCGGCGAGGGAGATGTTGGGGCAGTAGGCGGCGGCGTAGCCGAGGCGCTGGTGTTCGCGGGCGAGTTCGGCGGGGTCGTTGGACTTGAGGAAGATGGGGCCGCCGAGGCGGAGGGGCGGGGCGGGGGCGGCGAGGGCGGCGGCGGGGAGGGCGGCGAGGAGATGGCGGCGGGTCATGGGGTTAAGTCCTGAAAGAAGGGGATTTCTGCCTTATGATACTCTCGAAGCAGTGACGTTGGGCGCCTTAATCCGCGTGGCAGGACGGCGCTGCCTGGGCAGCGTGGTCCTGGTGCTGTTTCTGCTGATGCAGGCGATGCCGCTGGTGGCGATGTGGTCCGGGCCGAGCTGGCGCGGCATGGAATGCTGCCGGCGGAAGGGTAGCGCGCACGCCTGTTGCAAGCGGCAGAGTAAGGAGCCGGTGATGCGGCCGGAGAGCGCGTGCGGGGGCAAGAGCTGCTGCACGGGGTTGACGGTGCCGTTGTCGGTACGGCTGGCGGTGGAATTGCCGCCGGTGCGGCCGCTCCCAGTGGCGGTGGTGGTGCAGCCGGTGGAGGCTCCGGAGCCGCGCACACGTCCTACGCCGGGCTATGCTCCAGCCCGTTTTCAGCGACCTCCCCCTTTGGTGTAATCCAGACGGCGTAAGCCGGGGCGGAAGTGTCTTTTTCGAGCTGAAAACAACGAACCAGGAGAAGAGCTATGAGGCGACTGCTTTGGAGCAGTGTCGTTTGCGTGGGCATGTTGTCTGCGCAGAGTATTGGATCCCACTTGGTGGGGACGGTGGTGGACGGGCAGGGACTGCCGGTTTCGAAGGCCACGCTGAAGGTGGTTTCCCGGACGACGAACGCGGAGACGCGGGCGGAGAGCGGGGGGGAGGGCGCGTTTCGCGTGAATGCGCTGCCGCCGGGGGAGTACGTGGTGGAGGTGACGGCGGCGGGGTTTGGGAAGCTGACGTTTGCGAGCGTGGAGTTGGTGGTGGGGCAGACGCGGGATTTGCGGGCGGTGTTGCAGCCGGAGTCGACGCGGCAGGAGGTGACGGTTTCGGCCGAGGCGGTAAGCGGGTTGACGGTGGAGAGCGCGGGGGAGGGGAAGAGCTTCGGGCAGTTACAGATGGCGGATTTGCCGATGGTGATGTCGGGGGAGGGGCGGAGCTTCCGGACGCAGGCGCGTTTGACGCCGGCGGTGACGCCGTCGACGGCGGCGCACCGGCCGTTTGCGGTGGCCGGGGCGCGGAACCGGAACAACAACTACCTGATTGACTCGAATGATTACAACGAGATTGAGGGCGGGTTCATGATGGGCCGGGGGGTGAGCGAGCAGCTGATTCCTTCGGAGTCGATTGAGGGGATGCAGGTGCTGACGCATAACTTCAAGGCGGAGTACGGGCGGCAGAACGGGTCGATTATCAGCCTGGTGACGAAGAAGGGGGGGAACGACTGGCACGGGGCGCTGTATGAGTACTGGCGGAATGAGGCGCTGGCGGCACGGAATACGTTTGACCTGGCGCGGCCGCCGCTGAAGTTCAACTTCTTCGGGGGGCAGGCGGGTGGGCCGCTGAAGAAAGACAAGGCGTTTGTGTTTGGGAACTGGGAGGGGTTTAACCGGGTGCAAGCGACGGCGGCGACGATTCAGACGCTGCGGCCGGAGCAGAGGGGGCAGGCAGTGGCGGCCGTGCGGCCGCTGGTGGGGCGGTATCCGGAGCCGAATGTGCCGGGGACGAATCTGTTCCGGGCGAATCTGCCGCAGGGTGGGTTTATGCAGACATTTTTGGTGCGGGGAGACTTGAACGTGACAGAGACGCAGCGGCTGTTTGCGCGGTCGACTTATTTGACGTCGGATAACGTGAGCAAGGGCGGGGCAGCGCTGAGCGAGGCGAACGTGGGGACGGGGTCGCAGGGGCATTCGCTGCATCATATTTGGACGCCGCGGGCGAACGTGGTGAACGAAGCAAGGTTCAATTACACGCGGTTCCGGATTTTGGACACCTTTAAAGAGGAGGTGCTGTTGGGGGATCCGGCGGTGAACGGGCAGTTAGGCTTTTTGACGGTGAACGGGCTGACTTCGCTGGGCTATCAGAGTTTTCTGGGGCGTCGGACGTTTCAGAACAACTTTCAGACGACGAATGATTTGACGGTGGTGAAGGGGCGGCACTCGTGGAAGATGGGCGCGGCGCTGCGGCGGCTGCAGTTGAACAACGGCGTGATGAATGCGCAGTTTAACGGGTCGCTGCGGTTCAACAACGTGGCGGACTTTTTGGCGGGGCGGCCGGCGGCGTATACGCAGAACGTAGGGCAGCCGTATATCGGGCTGCGGGCTTCCGAGCTCAATACGTACATTCAGGATGACTGGCAGGTGCATGCCCGGCTGACGTTGAACTTGGGGGTGCGGTATGAGTACAACAGCGTGCCACGGGAGGTGAACGGGTTGATTGGGGAGCAGTACCGGTTCAATAGCGACCCGAATAACCTGGCGCCGCGGTTCGGCTTTGCATGGAAGGCGGACCGGAGCGGGAAGAGCGTGGTGCGGGGCGGGTATGGGATTTACTACAACGTGCTCGAGCTGGTGTTTGTGGGGCTGACGCGGTTTAACCCGCCGCTGATTACGTCGCTGGCGAATGCCGCGCCGCGGTTCCCGAATCTGCTGGACGGGGCGGTGGCCGGGATTCCGAGCGGGCTGGTGCGGCCGAACAGCGACATGCGGAACCCGTACTCGCAGCATCTGACGCTGAACTACGAGCGGGAGTTGTTTAATCCGCGGACGACGTTCATGGTGGGCTACCTGGGGACGATCGGGATGCGGCTGGCGCAGACGTTGCGGCCGAACGGGGGCGACGGGCTGGCGCAGAATCTGCGGCCGGACCCGACGGTGGGGGTGGTGAACCTGCTGGATACAGGGGCGCGGTCGAACTACCACGGATTGCAGACGAGTTTGACGTGGCAGCGCAACGCGATGACGGTGCGGGGGAACTATACGTGGTCGAAGGCGCTGGATACGGTGAGCGATATTCCGAACGGGAATCAGAACCTGGAGCGGGGGATTCTGGCGCTGGATGAGCGGAATACGCGGCTGAATTATGGGCCCGGGGATTTTGACATCCGGCACTTGGGGAATGTTTCGTTCAACTATGAGTTGCCGTGGCGGAAGCGGAACCTGCTGCTGGGGGGATGGAGCGTGCAGGGGATTGTGACGATGAACAGCGGGCGTGCGTATACGTTGTACTCGGGCACGGATAACCTGGTGGGGAATAATAACAACCGGCTGCTGCATCTGCCGGGGACGCTGGTTCGGAACGGGGCGAGCCAGCGGCGGACGATTGACTTTGCGCCGGGGGTGACGCGGGCGATGTTGACGCCGGCGGCGCGGACGCTGGGGACGATTGGACGGAACACGGAGCGGGGGGACACGCTGCTGCAGACGAACTTTTCCGTGTTCAAGACATTTTCGTTGACGGAGCGGTGGAAGCTGCAGTTGCGGGTGGAATCCTACAACGTGACGAATACGGTGAATTACGACCTGCCGGACGGCGTTCTGAGTTCGGCGAACTTTGGGAATGCCCTAACTGCGGGCGAAGCGCGGCAGCACCAGTTGGCGCTGCGGTTGTCCTTTTAAGGAGATGCATATGATGAATCGACGTTCTTTGTTGCAGGCATTGCCGGGCGTGGCGTGGGCGGCGGATGCCAAGCTGGGTCCGGCGGTGGCGCCGGCGGCGGTGTTTGAGCCGGAGGCGCAGGTGTTGGGCTTGTCGAAGAGCCCGAAGTTCTATGCGCGGCGCGCGCATGGGCTAATGATGGTGAGCACGGCGCCGTTGGCGGGCGGGGGCGCGGACCTGATCTTTCAGTCGTCGAACGACTTGGGCGATAGCTTTGCCGAGCAGATGCGCGTAAACGATGTGCCGGGGGAGGTGAGCGACCATGGAGAGAACTCGCCCCAGTTGCTGACTTCGCCGGATGAGTCGATGATGTATGCCGTTTGGGGCGCGAAGGATCCGAAGCATCCGGGGGGGAGTGTGATTCGGTTTTCGTCGGCGGGGACGATGCGGACGGTGTGGTCGCCGTCGAAGATATTGAACGATGACGGGTTGCCGGTGTCGCACTCGTTCCAGTCGGCGGCGGTGGGGCCGGATGGGACGATCTATGCGGCGTGGCTGGACGGACGGGATGGCCGGTCGGCGACGGCGGGGGCGACGGGGGGGACGACGTCGATTTATCTGACGAGGTCGACGGACGGGGGCAAGACGTTTTCGAAGAACCTCCGGGTGGCAACGAATATTTGCCCGTGCTGCCGGGTGTCGTTCGGTTTTGTGGCGGGAAAGGTGTTGCTGGCGTGGCGGCAGGTGGAGGAGGGAGATATCCGGGACATCTATTTTGCGTCGTCGGCGGACCGGGGGGAGACTTGGGAGACGGGTAAGCCAGTTTTTCGGGACGGATGGAAGATCAAAGGGTGTCCGCACGTGGGACCGGCGATGGCGACGTTGAACGGGAAAGTGTACGTGACGTGGTTTAGCGAGGGGGCGAACGAACCGGCGATTTACCTGGCGGTTTCGAGCGATGCGGGAAAGACGTTTGCGCCGCGGCAGAAGATTTCGGTGGGAACAACAGACCCGACGCATCCGCAGATTGCGTTGGGGGAGGACCGGATTGGGGTCACGTTTCAGGCGCGGGACGCCAAGGTGAAAGGGGGGTGGGGGAAGATGAGCGTGTGGTATCGGGAGGTACGGACGGACGGGGCGCTGTCGCCGTTGACGAAGGCGGCGGAGGGGAAGGGCAACTTGACGTACCCGACGGTGGCGCTTGGCTTGTCGGGGCGGGTGTTTTTGGGGTGGACGGAGACGAGCGAGGGGGTAGCGCGGGCGATGTTGCTGCGGGGGAGGGTAGGAAAATAAAGATCCGATTTCCCGTTGGAGAAGTTGTGCCGGATGTGGTACCTTAACAGGAGTGTCGCATTGAACTCGCAGGTTCTTCCTGTCGAGTTGACAGATTAAATTTGTCTCGCTACACTACAATGAGTCTATTCAGCGGGTCGCTGTATCTGCTTCTGACTACCACTTCACACAGAACCGGAGCGCAATGCTCTGGGGGCCCCTCGGGAAACCGGTTGGGTAGTTGAAGTCCGGTTAGAAGCCCGCCCCGAGGTTCCCTGAAGACTTGGCGCTTCTGAGGAGCATGGGCGAGTCCCAAGATCATCTCCGCATCGATTACGGTTCCTCCCATTTGAGCCGTTCATCACCCAAGAGTTCTGTGGCAGCAGTGGAAAGGCTCCCCGCCGGTAACTGCTCGACCGAGAGAACTCAGACGCAAAACAACAAAGATTTTAAGTTTGATCGAGAGAGAGGGTATTCGTGCCTACGTTCAACCAGCTCGTGCGTAAGGGTCGTATCGCGACTCGTTACAAGACGGCTAGCCCGGCTCTGCAGGCTTGTCCGCAGAAGCGTGGGGTTTGCACCCGTGTTTACACCACCACCCCGAAGAAGCCGAACTCGGCGCTCCGGAAAGTCGCGCGCGTGCGCTTGACCAATGGAATCGAGGTGACGACTTACATCCCGGGCGTGGGCCACAACCTGCAGGAGCACTCGATTGTGCTAATTCGCGGCGGCCGTGTGAAAGATCTGCCGGGTGTGCGGTATCACGTGGTGCGGGGAACTCTGGATGCGGCCGGCGTGGCCAACCGGAAGCAAAGCCGCTCGAAATACGGCGCCAAGCGCCCGAAGTCGTAACTTTTGAGGATTTGAGGATCTATGCCGCGTAGAAGAAGTGCGGAAATTCGCGAAGTGCAGCCCGACCCGGTATTTGGTTCGACGCTAGCGGAGAAGTTTGTGAATTCGCTGATGTGGGACGGTAAGAAGACCGTCGCGCAGCGGGTCTTTTACTCCGCTATGAATAAGGTAGCTGAGCGGTCTGGTGAAGATGCCCTGAAGCTCTTCAAGAAGGCCGTTGAGAATGCCAAGCCCATGCTCGAGGTAAAAACCCGTCGCGTGGGTGGCGCGAACTACCAAGTACCAATCGAGGTGCCCCAGAATCGGCGGACTTCGCTAGCCATCCGCTGGATCGTGCTCAATGCACGAAACCGTCCAGAGAAGGGAATGCCCGAGCGGTTAGCGGGTGAATTAATGGACGCGGCGAACCTGCGGGGCGGCGCAATCAAGAAGAAAGACGACGTTCATCGGATGGCGGAAGCGAATAAGGCTTTTGCACATTATCGCTGGTAAGCAAGAGAACCAGGCTCCCGGAAATTTGATCTAATTATGGCTCGCACTGTACCCCTTCAGAAAATGCGGAACATCGGCATCATGGCTCACATTGATGCTGGGAAAACCACCACCACCGAACGGATCCTGTATTACACCGGTCGGACCTACAAGATTGGTGAGGTTCACGAAGGAACCGCCACCATGGACTGGATGGAACAGGAGCAGGAGCGCGGTATTACCATTACGTCAGCTGCCACCACCTGCCGCTGGCGTGATATTCAAATCAACATTATTGACACGCCTGGCCACGTTGACTTCACGGCCGAGGTGGAGCGTTCATTGCGGGTGCTTGACGGTGCTTGCGCGGTGTTTGATGCCGTGGCGGGAGTGCAGCCCCAGTCCGAAACCGTGTGGCGTCAAGCTGATAAGTATCGCGTCCCCCGGATCTGCTTCATAAATAAGATGGACCGGGTCGGCGCCGACTTTTATCACTCGGTCGAGACGATTATTGACCGCCTGAAGTGCCGTCCGGTGGCGATCCAGTTGCCAATTGGCGCCGAGGATCAGTTCCGGGGCGTTGTTGACCTCGTGAAGATGAACGCGCGGGTATGGCGGGATGACTCCCTGGGCGCTGAGTACGATGATGTCGAAATTCCGGCGGATCTTGTCGAGAAGGCGCAAGAGTATCGGGCGCTACTCGTCGAAGCTGTCTCTGAGAACGACGATGTGCTGATGCACAAATTCTTCGAAGGGGAAGAGATCACGGTTGAGGAATTGATGGCAGGTATCCGGAAGGCGACGATCGCCCAAAAGATGTTTCCGGTCATCTGCGGTACCGCCTTTAAAAACAAGGGTGTTCAGAACTTGCTGGACGCGGTTTGCGATTACCTTCCGCACCCCCTGGATATTCCTACGATCGAGGGAAAGAACCCCGACAATGACAAGCCGGAACCTCGGAAAGCCGACGACGCCGAACCGTTTGCGGGCCTTGTTTTCAAGATCATGACCGACCCGTTTGTGGGGCAACTCGCATTTCTTCGGGTCTACTCGGGCAAGCTGTTCGCGGGCACTTCTGTCTACAATGCGGCGAAAGGTAAGTCGGAGCGTGTTGGGCGACTCGTCAAGATGCACGCCAACAAACGCGAAGACATCACCGAGATTTTAGCGGGCGATATCTGCGCCTGCGTCGGCTTGAAGCAGGTTTCGACGGGAGATACCATTTGCGATGAGAAGCATCCGGTCCTTCTCGAGCGCATTGACTTCCCGGCACCCGTGATTCAATTGGCGATCGAGCCCAAGTCGAAGGCAGACCAGGAGAAAATGGGTCTTGCCATCAACAAGCTGGTGAATGAAGACCCCACGTTGCGGGTTGCCACCGATAGCGAGACTGGACAGACGATTCTGGCCGGCATGGGTGAGTTGCACCTCGAAATTATCGTCGACCGCATGCGGCGCGAGTTTGGGGTTGAGGCAAACGTGGGTAAGCCCATGGTGGCCTATCGGGAGACCATTCGAGCGAATGCTGCGGGCGATGGCCGGCACGTGCGCCAGAGTGGTGGTAAGGGCCAGTATGGACACGCCAAGATCCGGATCGAGCCTCTCGAAGAGGGCAAGGGTTTCGAGTTCGAAAACGCCACCGTTGGTGGCACGGTTCCGAAGGAATACGTTCCCGCCATCGAAAAAGGCATTATCGAAGCGCTAGAGGGCGGTATCCTGGCGGGCTATCCGATGTCGGATTTGAAGGTGAGCCTTTACGATGGCAGCTATCACGATGTGGACTCGTCGGAAATGGCCTTTAAGATTGCCGGATCACTCGCCATCAAGGACGCCGTCAAGAAAGCGAAGCCGGTCCTGCTGGAGCCGGTGATGTCAGTGGAAGTGGTGGTGCCGGACGAATACATGGGTCCGGTAAACGGCGATCTCATCTCCCGCCGCGGCCGCCTCGAGGGTATGGAGATGCGCGGAACCACCCAGTTAATCAAGTCGATGGTCCCGTTGAGCGAAATGTTCGGTTATGCAACTGAACTTCGCAGCCGGACGCAGGGCAGAGGGAGCTTTACCATGCACTTCGGTCGATATGAAGAGGTACCGGTCAACATCGCAAACGAAATAATTGCCAAGGCGCAGGGCAAGACCAGCGCGTAAGGCGAATGAGTTTCCACTAACCAGGAGAATCCCGGAATACCATGGCAAAAGAAAAATTTGATCGCAGTAAGCCGCACGTAAACATCGGCACGATCGGGCATATCGATCACGGCAAGACGACCCTGACGGCGGCGATAACCAAGGTGCTGAGCAAGCACAACCCGAAGAACTCCTTCCGCAGCTTCGACTCGATCGACAACGCGCCGGAAGAGAAGGCTCGTGGTATCACGATTAACGCGGCGCACGTCGAGTACGAGACGCCGAACCGCCACTACGCTCACGTAGACTGTCCCGGCCACGCTGACTACATCAAGAACATGATCACCGGTGCCGCGCAGATGGACGGCGCGATCCTGGTCGTGGCGGCTACCGATGGCCCCATGCCCCAGACCCGCGAGCACATCCTGCTGGCCCGCCAGGTCGGTGTGCCTTATATCGTGGTTGCCTTGAACAAAGTTGACATGGTCGAGGATGCCGAACTGCTCGAACTTGTCGAACTCGAAGTCCGCGAGCTTCTCAAGAGCTACCAGTTCCCTGGCGACGATCTGCCGGTCTGCCGCGTCTCGGCGCTCGGCGGTCTCAACGGTGAACCGCAGTGGGAAGCGGCGATCGACAAGCTGATGGAAGCCGTCGACCAGTACGTTCCGATGCCGGAGCGGGTGGTCGACAAGCCGATGCTGATGCCGATCGAAGACATCTTCTCGATCCAAGGTCGTGGCACGGTTGTAACGGGCCGTATCGAGCAGGGCATTTGCAAGGTCGGCGAGGAAATGGAGATCGTTGGTTTCCGCGATACGCGGAAGACGGTCATCACCGGTGTCGAAATGTTCAAGAAGCTGCTCGACGAAGGCCGGGCGGGCGACAACGTAGGTCTGCTGCTGCGTGGTATCGACAAGGATGACGTCGAGCGCGGTCAGGTGATTGCGAAGCCGGGTTCCATCAAGCCGCACAAGAACTTCAAGGGCGAAGTCTACGTGTTGAGCAAAGAAGAAGGTGGTCGTCATACGCCGTTCTTCAACGGTTACCGGCCGCAGTTCTACTTCCGCACGACGGACGTGACCGGAGTGGCGAAGTTGCCGGAAGGCACCGAGATGGTAATGCCGGGCGACAACGTGCAGCTGGCGATTGAACTGATTACCCCGGTCGCCATGGACAAGGGTTTGCGGTTCGCGATCCGCGAGGGTGGCCGCACCGTCGGCGCCGGAACGGTGACCGAAATCATCGCTTAAGGCCAGGGCTTCCGCTTCAGGACAGGGTTCAAGGACAGGCCTCCGCTAGGCGGTCATCGAGGCCCCGGTTCCGCGACCGGGGCCTTCGCGTGTATAATCAGAGAATTGGGAGTGTTTCACGATGCGCGAAATCATTAAATTGCAGTGTACCGAGACGAAAGATATTAATTACTGGACGACGAAGAACAAGAAGAAGACCACGGAGCGCATTGAACTCATGAAGTATTCTCCCCGTCTTCGGCGCCACACCCTGCACCGTGAGGTGAAGTAGTCCATTTTAGGGGCATAGGCTAACGGTAAACCAGCGGTCTCCAAAACCGCCTTTGGGGGTTCGAATCCCTCTGCCCCTGCCACTCTTTCGAAAGTATGGCTGCTACAAACGAGTTAACTATGGGTACCAAGAGCGTCACTCCCGAACAGAACGGCGGAGGGTCGGGCATCGCCGCCTGGCCGACAATTGTGAAAACATATGTCGAAGACTTGAAGATGGAGATGCGTCGCGTCACTTGGCCCAACTGGGAGCAGGTGAAGGCCACTACGGCCGTTGTCATCGCCTCCGTGTTCGTATTTGCCGCCTATTTTGCCTTGGTCGATTCGCTGATCGGCCGGGGGATCACGCAGTTATTTAAGGTTTTGGGCAAATAGATGCCGGAAGACGACTTCGCATTGGAATCTTCTACGCCGGCTCCCTCCGCCGCTGCGGATACCGCCGTTGCCGCCGCCGGTCCCGTGGATTTGGCTACTTCCAAGAACTGGTACATTATCCATACCTATTCGGGCTTTGAAAATAAAGTGGCGGAGTCGTTGCGGGGGCGGGCTCTCGCCTTTGGCTTCAACGAACGGCTGGGTCAGATTCTGATCCCCACCGAAGAGGTTTTCGAACTCCGCAACGGAAAGAAAGTTACCAGTAAACGCCTCCTCTATCCCGGCTATGTGCTGGTGGAGATGGAGATGGATGATGAACTTTGGCACGCCGTAAAGGATACTCCGCGCGTCACCGGTTTTGTCGGTGGCGGCAATAACCCCGTTCCGCTTACTGCGGACGAGGTCAATTCGATTCTTTACCGGCAGTCCAACGTGGGTGACCGTCCCAAGCCCAAGCTCACCTTTGAGCGTAACGAAACGGTCCGTATCACCGAAGGTCCATTTACGAACTTCTCCGGAAAGGTGGATGAAATCAACGCAGATAAGAATACGCTGCGGGTGATGGTGACCATCTTCGGGCGTTCAACCCCGGTGGAACTCGACTTTGAACAGGTCGAAAAAATCCAATAAACCTACTAAAGAGCATTTAAATGGCAAAGAAAGTCACTGGGCAGGTAAAACTGCAGATTCCTGCCGGCAAGGCGACCCCCGCGCCTCCGGTCGGTACCGCCCTTGGTCCCCAAGGCGTCAACATCATGGAGTTTGTGAAGGCCTATAACGCCCGCACCTCCTCTCCCGAACAGGCTGGGCTCATCATCCCGGTCGTGATCACTATCTATTCCGACCGCTCCTTCACCTTCATCACGAAGACCCCTCCAGTGGCCGTGTTGATCAAGAAGGCCATTAAACTCGAACGTGGTTCTCCGACTCCCAACAAGGTGAAGGTCGGCAAAATCACCCGCGCGCAGATCGCTGAAATTGCCAAGATCAAGATGCCGGATCTCAACAGCTTCACCATTGAGTCCGCCATCGCCCAGGTCGAAGGCGCCTGCAAAAGCATGGGCGTAGACATTATCTAATCCCGGCTGATATCCTGACAGTAGTTGATTTTTCATGGGAGGTCGGGACCTGCACCCGCAGGATCGTCCGGCCGCTAGGACCAAATACAATATGGCAAACAAGCAAGGCAAGAAGTATGTTGCCGCTGCGAAGCAGGTGGAGGCTCGCGCCTACTCCCTCGCGGAGGCTGTCCCGCTCGTCAAGAAGATCAAGTTCTCCAAGTTTGACGAGACCCTCGAGGTGCACATGCGTCTCGGGGTTGACCCGAAGCACGCCGACCAGATGGTCCGCGGAACGGTTGTTCTTCCCCACGGACTCGGCAAAACGAAGCGGATCCTTGTTATCGCCTCCGGTGATAAGGTGCGCGAAGCGCAGGAAGCCGGTGCCGATTTCTTCGGCGGCGAAGAGCTGGTGAACAAGATTATGACCGAGCAGTGGCTCGATTATGATGCCGTCATCGCCACGCCGGACATGATGCGTTCGGTCGGTAAACTCGGTAAGGTCCTCGGCCCTCGTGGTCTGATGCCCAACCCGAAGACCGGTACCGTCACCACGGACGTCAAGCAGGCGATCGAAGAGACCAAGGCCGGCAAAGTGGAGTTCCGCGTCGATAAGACCGGAGTCATTCACGCTCCTCTTGGCAAGGTGAGCTTCTCGGACGAAAAGCTGGTCGACAACGCGACCACCCTCATCCAGGCGGTCATCAAGGCTAAGCCCGCGGCGGCCAAGGGCAAGTATGTGCGCAGCGTCACGCTCTGCTCCACCATGAGCCCCGGGGTGCCGCTCGACGTCACCGAAATGAACGCCGTGAAGGCGCAGGCGTAAGAGGAAGAGGCGATGAAGAAGAAAGCAGATAAAACCAAAGATCTGGCGTTCCTGCGTGGTGAGTTCGAGCAGACCGGGAACATCTTCCTGACCGGCTACGAGAAGATGACCGTGGCGCAGGATTACAATCTCCGCAAGACGATCAAGGGCGCGGGCGGCAGCTATAAGGTCATCAAGAACAATCTGGCGCGCAAGGCCAGCGAGGGTCTGAAGAGCGAACCGCTGTTTGAGAACCTCGCCGGCATGAGTGCCGTAGCCTACACGAGGGGCGATGTAGTCGCCTTGGCTAAAGCCCTCACCGGCTACGCTAAGACCGTTCCGGCGTTCAGCTTCAAGGCCGGGCTCGTCGAAGGCAACCTTGTCGACGTCAAATCGATTGCCGACCTGGCCGCGCTCCCCGCCAAGGAAGAGATCTACGCCAAGCTCCTTTTCCTGATCCAGGCCCCTGCCCAGCGGGTGGCCACAGTTACCAATGCGGTTGGCCGCAACCTCGCTGTGGTGATCGATCAGGGCGTCAAGGAAAACAAGTTTCAGGCTTAGTTGATTTCCGGATGGCGTTTGCTTCTGTCGGTAAACGTCATCCTCCCGAAAGTATCTCTGTCGCGCCCACTCCTCTCCGGCCGTCGCGGCAAAAATCGAAACTCCGCTCCGCTGTCTTCTACCGGTGTGAGCTCAATCCACTTCCCGAAATTCAATTAGGAGCATTACGAACATGGCAGACATTAATGCAATTGCAGAGCAGATCCAGGGACTGACCCTTCTTGAGGCCTCCCAGCTGGTGAAGTTGCTCGAAGAAAAGCTTGGCGTTTCGGCCGCCGCCGCCGCCGTTGCCGCCGCCCCGGCCGGTGGGGCCGCCGCTGCTGCCCCCGTTGTTGAGGAGAAGACCGAATTCAACGTGATCCTCACCTCGGCTGGCGCGAACAAGATCAACGTCATCAAGGCGGTTCGCGAAGTCGTCTCCGGCCTCGGTCTTAAGGAAGCGAAAGACCTGGTGGACGGCGCTCCGAAGGCCGTCAAGGAAGGCGTCAGTAAGGAAGAGGCTGCCACCATCCAGAAGAAGCTGGTGGATGCCGGCGCCACCGTCGAAATCAAGTAGCTTTCGCCCGGATACCTGGATTGAAAACCCCCGGCTTCGGCCGGGGGTTTTTGCATGTGGCGCACTGAATTCTACCCTTTGCCGGCGAAAGTCCTGTATTGGCCTGCTCGAGGTTAATTCATAGCGCTACGCATGGGCTTCTTCGCGAGGCGGGATCGGAGAAAGCCTTCGCCACCAAGGTTGTTGTTCTGAATCCCGCGGTTGCGAGGGGAATACGGTCGAACCGACATCGGGGGTTATGCCGTTTGTCTTGAAATCAACCCAGGGGAAGGACAAACGATCCGAGGTGGGCGGCAGAAGTCAACCAGGGGGGAAGTGGCGTTCGCCAATTTGGAGCAGGGCAACTCGGGACTGGAAGGCCGGAGAACAACCAGCTAGGCCGTGCCGGCAGCGCGTGTGCACGCCGAGCGGATACGGCCGCCCTTTCGGGTGGGGGTGCGGGATGAAGCTTCGACCGGCCACGACGGTGGGCGGTTGCGGAACGGTGGTTCAGAAGAGGCTCTGCGCGAGAAGGACCGCGCGGCCGCTTGCTGGCAAGGAGGGCCCAACGGCGTCCGGGAGTGGACGGGTTTACCGTCCTGGCATTTTATAGAAGCAGACAATCCGCGGGCAAGCATTTCGGCAATAGCTGCTGATCCCAACGCCTGGGCAGCAACCTTCGACAGGGTGGTGGGTGGAGATCCCGAAACAGATCGGACGGGGCGAAAACTCTCCCCGCCAACGGTGGGAGAGCGACGGACACGGCGGGCGGTAAAGCTTTAAACGGAGCAGAAGAAGTCGAATGCTCCGGGTAGGGCTGCCGGTGCGTGGTGGGCCAGCAACAGTGCCTCGTGCTCGCCGACGAAAACGGGGCTAATCGGGAACCGGCCACCGGACAGCAGCCGGGGGGCGCCTCGACGAGGGCGGAGTCGCTTGGCAGCGATGGGTCCAGAAGGAAACCGTTCGGCCAGTCAGTGTAAGCGTCAAACCGAAGACATGGATCTGGCCGACTGGTTGCAGTGAAGGCTGAGCGGTTTCGGGAGCCGGGAAGGTATCGAACGGACAACCTCTTGGAGACGGAAGTGAGAGAGCTGCGTTAAATTCAGTCAGCGGGAGGAGGACACCGCACTGCATTAAGCCGTCAAGCGCCTCAGGACTCACAATGCCACCAGTGACTGCTCGGAAAAGACGGGATGAAGTAAAGAGCGCGGAGTCCGATCTCTGGGTGGGGAAGGGGAGACCATGGGTCCCCGTTCCCCACCCAGGAAGGAGAACAAGCTAGTTGGCGTCGGGAAGAACGAGCAGTTCGAATTCGCCGCCGCTGGTGGCAGGATCCAACGCCACCACTGTCCGCGCCGTGTTGCCGATCAGCGGGAAGCGGCCGGAATCGATCGCGACCGTCCGCGTGCCCGCCACCGTGGCCCGAGCCTGATACACACCCGCCGGAACCGTCAGGTAGTGGCTCGCCAGCGGAAACGGGACATTCGCCAACGCCGGAGCGCCAATCAGCGGCGCGTACAACGAAGTAGCGTAGATATCTACGTTCGGGGCCGTGGAAGCGCCATGTACCACCCGGATCTTCGCCATGCCCATGCCCGGGGCCTCCACCTCGTCACCGGCGCCCATAATCTGCAAGGTACCACCGTTCACTTTGCCAAACGCGAAGAAGGTATAAGCGGAGCCGCCCCGTAACATCGTCGGACCGCTGCGCAATACCGTTGTAGTCGTCCCGCTCACGTTGACGCTGAAGTCGTATGTAGCCGGAGGCACCGGGGTGTATTCGGTAAATCCCTTGTACTTGATCCCCTGAAACACCAGATTGCCGTTCGCCAGGATGTCGACAGCCGGCGCGTCGGAAGAAGCATGCACCACACGAACCCAGGCTACGCTCGAGGGCACCTGAGCCGAAGCTGCAGAAACAAGAAGCAAAGTCGCGGCAGCGGACAGAAATAACGATTTCATGAGTCAATCTCCTTAGTTCAGTTGGGGAAGGCGCCGTGCAGAAGAGGGGGCGAGTCGCTACTCGCAACACGGTGTTTCCAGCCCTCCGACCACTCAGATACCCCAACGCTTCCGCTGGATGTATTTTTTGCCTCCGTACTCCACGTACCATAGAGTTAGGAGCACCCGCTGTCCAACCTCAACGGCAAAGTCATCCTGGTCACCGGCGCCGCCAAGCGCATCGGCCGCTCTATCGCCCTGCGCCTGGCCCGCGAAGGTGCTCGCGTCGCGCTGCACTATCACTCCTCGGCCGCCGAGGCCGTGGAAACCGCCCGGGAGTGCGGCGGGGCCCCCGTCTTTGCCGCCAACCTCGAAAGGGTGTCCGAAATCGAAGCTCTGTTCGCCGCCGTGGACCGCCACTTCGGCCGCCTCGACGGCCTCGTCAACAACGCCGCCCGCTTCACCCGCCTCGATCCCCTCGACATGACCGAGGCCGACTGGGACTTCGTCCACAACGTCAACCTAAAAGCGACCTTCTTCTGCTGTCGCGAAGCAGGCCGCCGCATGAAAGCCCAGGGCTACGGGCGCATCGTCAACATCAGCTCCCTGGGCGGTTTGCGCCCGTGGGCCGGTCACGCCCACTACTGCGCCTCCAAAGCCGGCGTCATCATGCTCACCCAATCCCTCGCCAAAAGTTTTGGTCCCGGAGTCACCGTCAATTCCGTCGCCCCTGGCGTCATTCCGTTTGGGGAATCCATTGCGGGCCTTGACGGGATCATCCGCTCGACACCCGCCGCCCGCACCGGCACCGGCGAGGAGATCGCCGATGCCGTCACCTATTTCCTCTCCGCCAGCGACTTCCTTACCGGCCAGGTTCTGGCTGTCGACGGCGGGCTCAGCCTCCGATAACCATGCGCCTTCTTCCCTTTCTATTCCTCGCCATCGCCGCCCACGCGGAAATCCGTCCGATGACCCTGAAAGTTGTCCTCGAAGCGGCCCTGGCGCAGAACCCCGAACTGGCCCTTGCCCGCCTCGAGGAGCGCAAAGCTGCCGACAGCGTCCGTGCCGCCCGCGACCCGTTCTCCCCCAAGCTCTTCGTCGGCAGCGGGCTGGCTTATTCGACCGGGTTTCCCATGAGCATGGAGGGCTCGGCCCCCTCCATCGTTGAGGCCCGCGCCATCGCCAGCATCTTCAACCGCCCGCAGCGCATCCTGATCGAAAAGAGCCGTCAGGACGAGCAAACGGCCAAGATCTCTACCGAGGAGCGCCGCGAATCGGTCGCCTACCGCGCTGCCGCCCTCTACGTCGAGGCGGGCCGTATCGCCGAAGCCGCCCGAACGGTCGGTCAGCAGATCGCCACTTTTGAGAGCCTACTGACGAACGTCAAGATCCGCATCGAAGCGGGCCGGGAACTGCCTCTTGAGGCGAAACGCGCCCGCCTCAAACTCGCCCAGGCCAAACAGCGTCTGCAGCGCCTTGAGTTCGACCGCGAGGCGGCCGAAACCGACCTCGCCCTGCTCCTCGGCCTTGCTCCGACGGACCGCGTCCAACCCCTCGAACCCGAACGCAGCGTCCCCGCCGTCATCGATAGCGAGACCGACGCCGTCACCAATGCCCTGCGCAACTCCCGCGAACTCCAGCGGCTCGATTCCCAGCTCAAAGCGAAATCCCTCGAACTCCGCAGTCACGACGCGGCTCGCCTGCCGACCTTCGACCTCGTGGCCCAGTACGGCCGCTTTGCGCGCTTCAACAACTACGACAAGTTCTTTAACCGCTTCGCCGCCAACAATGCTCAGGTGGGTATGTCCTTCCGCATCCCTCTCGTACCCTCGCTGGCGAGCCGCGCGCAGAAAGACATCGCTTCGGCCGACATGGTCGCGCTTCGCACCCAGGTCACCTCCGCGCGCGGCCGCATCGCCGTCGGCGCCCGGCGCGCCTGGCAGTTCGTCGCCCAGCAGCAGTTGAGCGCCGAAGTGGCCAAGCTCGACCTGGAAGTCGCCCGGGATCAGGTCTCCCAACTCCTCGCCCTTTATGAAGAAGGCCGCGTCCCGTTCCGCCAGCTCGAAGAGGCTCGCCTGCAGGAAAGCGAAAAATGGATGGCGCTGTTTGAGGCTCGCTACGCACTCGACCGGGCCCGGCTCGACCTGCTGCGGGAAACCGGCAACGTCCTCGCGCTCCTGCGCTGAGTCCTGCAACTTTCGGTCCGGCTGCGGGTTATAGTGGAGGATTCCATGCGTCTCGTCCGTGTCCTCCTCGCCTTGGTGGCTCTGGTTCTTCCGGGACAGGCCGCTACTCTCGGCACCGTCATCAATATCACCGGGGGCGCCAGCGATCTGGTTCTCGATGATACCCGCGGTCTGCTCTATCTCGTCCGGCCAGCCCCCTACAATCGGATCGACATCTTTTCGGTGACGCAGCGGCGGGTGTTGTCCTCTGTTCTGACCGATGCCCTCCCGCTCGCCGCGGCTCTGTCGCGCGACGGAAACGTGCTCTACGTCACCTGCCACGATGGCTCTTCTCTGAATATCGTCGATACCCGAGCCAATCCGCCGGCGGTGGTGCAAAAAGTTTCCCTGCCGGCCAAGCCGGAAGGGGTGGCCGTCGGCGCCGATGGCCGCGTCCTGATCACCACGATCGGGTCGGGAGCGGGTAACCTGCTCAACACGCTGCTCATCTACGATCCGTCGATTACGGACACGGCCCGGACGCTGTTGACGGTGCCCGTCGCCACACCGCCTCCGCTGCCTCCCGTTCTGCCGCCGCTCGCGGGCCGCGTTTTTCTGGCCAACCGCAGCCAGTTGATCGCCACGCGCAACGGTGCGCGCATCATTGGCGTTAACGGCTTCAACAACACGCAGCGCGTCGTCTTCGTTTACGAATCAGCCTCCGGCAGTGTGATCCGCAGCCGGATTGTGAACGACACCTCCACGGTGCTGTCGGTCTCCCCGGATGGCGCGAGGTTCATGATGGGCCTGCGGCTTTTCGAAGCCGAGACCCTTACCGTACTCGCCCAGCAGAACGCCGCCAATGCGCCGTTTCCGCTTTCGGTCACAGTCACCGCCGCGGGCTTCACGCAGGTGGGCGGACAGTTTAACCTGCAGCAGAACCAGGGCGGCAGCGCCTTCACCCCGGACGGGTCCCGCATCTTCGCCGCATTTAACATCGCCCCCGTTCAGAACCCGCCGGCGCGCCCGAACGTGACGCAGCTGTTGATCAGCGACCCCGATAATCTACTAATCTACGACGCCCTGCAACTGCCGGAGAACCTCGCCGGGAAGATGGTGGCGGGCGCCGATGGCTCGGCGCTCTATGCTCTGAGTGAGAGCGGTTTCACGATTATTCCGGTCAATGAGATCTCCCGCAGTCTCGTCCTGCAGCCTTCCACCAACGCCGTGGTGGTCGCCACCGATCAATGCAACTCGATCCCCGAACTGCGCACCTCCCGCGTGGATATCGCCAATATCAACCGGACGACGGGTCCACTGAACGTCACCACCACGCTGTTGCAGCAGCTGTCAACCACGACAAACGTCAACATTCCTGGCATCGGCGGCGGATTGCCCGGTCCTGGCGGCGGTGGCATCGTCATCCCCATTCCCGGACCCGGAGGGGGTATCGTTTTGCCGGGCAATCCGAATCAGAATAATCCAGCTGCCGCGCTGCTGCAGCAGGCTCCGGCGGTCCGCATCTTGCGCGATGGCAATTCGACAACCGGATTTGAATTCTCCATCAACGCCACCGCCGCCCGCTCGCTCGGCACCCTGCAGTCTTATGACTATCTGCTTACGGCGCCGCAGGCGGTTAATGTGCCCTCGATTGTCCGGGTCTATCAAAACGGGCGAAATCCGGAGGCCCGTGGTAATCTCGTGCCCATTCGGACCAGTCTGTCCCCGTCGGAAGGGTTGACGGATGTAGTGTTTGACTCCGTGCGCCAGCGACTGTACATCGCCAACTCGGGCATGAACCGGATTGAGGTGTTTGACGTTCGCCAGCGTCGTCTGCTCACTCCGCTCAAAGTGGGGCAACTGCCCCGCACGCTGGCCATGTCGCCGGACAACTCGACGCTGTTTGTCGCCAATTCGGGCAGCGAATCGGTCTCGATCATTGACCCGGAACGGTTGGAGGTCACCGGCCGCATCAAGTTTCCGCCGATCCCCTTCAACGGCAACGTACCGATTGTCACGCCCTCGCATGTGGGGGTGACTCAACGCGGTGTCCAGATTGTCATGAGCAACGGGACGCTGTGGCGGGTGGTGGGGGATGAAGCGGTGCCGCGGGCGATCAGCCCGATCATCGGTTCGGTGACGGTGCCCGCTCCGCGCACACTGACGGTAACTCCGAACGGCGAATTCATGCTGCTGCTGGCCGGTAACGGCAACGCTTTTCTTTATGACGCTCAGGTGGATGATTACGTCCAGGCCCGGCAGGTGGCCCCTGCTCCCGTTACCGGCTACTTTGGTCCGGTCAGCGCCGGTCCGCGCGGCCAGTACTACGTTGTCAACGGGTTGGTGCTGAACCAGAGTCTGTCGCCCATTTCCGGGGCGATCAACCCTCCGGGCAACCCCGGGGGGCCGGGTGCTCCTGCCGTGACCACCCGGCCGATTGCCGCCGTCTTTGCCGGCGGCGGGACGCTCTATGCGCGCTTTACGCAACCCGTGATTGCCAACGCGAACGCCGTCATCTCCGATACCCCGTCCGTGGAACTGGTAGATGCCAATACGGGCGTGCTCTCCCGTTCGGTAGCCGCGCTGGAGGGGCCTCTCTCCCGCCTGGTCGGTAACCAGCGCCTGAACGTGGAAGGGCGGATGATGGCGTTGGACGCCGCGCTGGCTAATGCATATGTGTTAACGGTTAGTGGCCTGAGCATCATTCCGCTCGATGTCGTTCCGCCCGCGGCCCGGCCTGTCGTGCCAGCCAACGGGATTGTGAACGTAGGCACTTATGCGGCCGGGGCGGCCCCCAATGGTCTGATTTCAATCTTCGGCGCCAACCTCGGGACCAGCGCGACAGCGGCGAGCACCCCGCTACCGACCGAGCTCGGCGGCCTGTGCGTCACCCTCAATAACACCGCCCTTCCCCTGTTGATGACCTCTTCCGGCCAGGTGAACGCCCAAATTCCTCCCAATCTTGCCGCCGGCCGTTACCCGTTGGTGGTCCGGTCGGTCGAGCGCAAGGCGGCTGCGGCGCCGGTGCAGTTGACCGTGACGCGGTACAGTCCGGCGGCGCTGGCCAATCCGGAGACCAAAAGGGCGCTCCTGTTTCGCGCCAACGGCCAGCCGGTGACGCCGGAGCGACCTGCCCGGCGGGATGAACCGCTGGTTCTTTACGCTGTCGGCTTAGGAATTCCGCCGCGCACGACGCTGGCTGCCGGGGCGCCGGCTCCGTCCTCACCGCTCATTGAAACCGATGAGGTTCAGCTTTACTTCCGCAGGGTGGCCTCGCCGGCTGACCTCACCCGGGGGCCCACAGTGCAGGAAGAAATGATCGTCGATTGGAGTGGACTGGTGCCCGGCTACGTTGGTCTTTACCAGATCAACCTCCGCGTGCCGGGATTCCACGAAAAGGGACCCGACTTGCGGGTAGTGGTGCGCATCGGGGGCGTGGAAAGCCCGCTGACTGGGCCTTTAGTCCCAATTGTCTCGGTGGAATAGGAGTAAAGATTAGTACTTCTGTCATCTGCGACAAAAATTCCGGGCGTTGTACCATTAGCTATAGGATCCCTCCATCACGCCGATGCCACACCGTTTCTTCACAATTTTAATCGTTGCCCTGTCCCTGCTGTTGAATTCCTGCCTGAGTGACCCGGAATCCCGCAAGAAGAAATTCCTTGCCAACGGCAACAAATACTACGAGAAAGGAAAACTCCGCGAAGCCTCGATTATGTTTCGCAACGCCCTCAAAGAGGACGCCCGTTTCGGAGAGGCTTACTACCGGCTGGCTCTGACCTCGGTCAAGCTCGGTCAGTACGGGGATGCCTTGAGCTCATTCCAGCGAGCGGTCGAGTTACAGCCAGATAATCTGGATGCCTTCCGGCAACTGACGGACCTCTATATTGCCGTCTATTCGGGTAACCCCAAAAAATACGGCAACGTTCTGAAGGATGCGCAGGACCTGGCGGACCGGTTCAAGAAAACCCATCCCTCGTCGTTTGAGTACTTGCGGTTGGAGGGCATGCTGCATCAGGTTGCGAACAAGCCGCAGGAAGCACTCGAAAGCTATCTTGCGGCCGACAAGGTGAAGGCGAACGATCCGGATATTCAATACGCCGTCGCAAGCTGCTATCTGGCTCTGAACCGCCTGCCGGATTCCGAACAGGTGCTCCAGAAGCTGATGGCAAGCTCCAAACAGTATCTTCGCGCTTATGATCTTCTGTATCAGGTCTACGTCCGGACCGGGCGAATAGCCGAAGGCGAACAGGTAGCTAAGCAACGGCTGGAGGCCAACCCGCTGCTGCCGCAGACCTACCTGGCCTTGGCGGCGCATTACGTTGGAGCCCGTAATGAGGCCGCGATGGCCGAGACTCTGGACCTGCTTCTCAAGAACAGCGATAAGGTCGCATCGGCCTACGAAGACGTGGGTACGTTTTACGGGCGGATAGGGAAACATGATAAGGCGATCCAAGTCCTCGAAGCCGGCTCGGCCAAGCTCTCCGACGAGACGCTCAAGAAGAATCTGCGCAAGGCGATTGTGGCCTCGTACGCGAGCCAAGGGAAGCTGACGGAAGCTCTGGGCGTAGTCGATGGCATGTTGAAAACTGACGCCAAAGACCCGGATGCCTTGGCCCTGCGCGCGCATCTTTGGTTGGTTGGGGGAGATCCGAAGAACCTCAATGCCGCGATTACGGATCTGCAGTCAATCGTCTCTAAGCGGCCGCAGAATCCGGTCTTACGCTTTGACTTAGGCAATGCGCTGCTGATCCGGGGCGAACTCGAAGCGGCCAAGGTGCAGTTGCTTGAGGCGCTCAAACTGCGGCCAGACTTCTTCCCGGCGCGCAACAGCCTGGCGCAGCTTAGCTTGCAGAAGCAGGATTGGGCCTCAGCCCTGCAGCTTTCCCAAGAGGTCCTCGCCCAGGATCCGTCCAACATGTTTGGGTTGCTCGTGCGCTCCCAGGCCCTGATGGCGACGAACGAGTTTGGGCAGGCCAAAGAACTCATTGAGAGGACGATCAAGGCGTATCCCAAGTCGCTCGATGCGCAGTACCAGCTTGGTTACCTTCTGCTCCGGGAAAAAAACTACAAGGCGGCGGAAAAGAGTTTTCGGGATCTTTACTTCTCGGGGGCACAGGATTTGCGCGGTCTGATGGGCTTGACCGAAACCTACCTGGCCCAGAATCAGTATGATAACGCC
>JADCJL010000250.1 GCA_020247055.1 Acidobacteriaceae bacterium
GAGGATGGCTAGCGAGCGAGGATGGCTAGCGAGCGAGGATGGCTAGCGAGCGAGGATGGAATGTTGCTCGCCATTTGCGAGTAGACTGAAAAGAGAGTTCTCCCCCGCGTGTCGCAGCATCTGCACGATCCAACTCAAAACGAAAAACTGGACCCCTCCGTACTCCGCGATGACACCTCCTTCGCCGCCGGCCGCATCGCCTTTTTCCAGTACGTCGTCGTAGCCGTCTTCCTGTTTATCCTCTCCGGTTTCTGGAACCTGCAGGTCCAGGACAATGAGATCTACACCGAAGCCGCCGACCGCAACCGGATCAAATCCACGCCCATGCTCGCCGCCCGCGGCAAGATCCTCGATCGCGAGGGACGAGTCATCGTCGACAACCACTCCTCGTTTTCCGTCATCCTCTCGCGCGAAAACCTGAAGGAAGAGCACCTGCCGGCCATCGCAGCCGGCCTGAATCTCGATCTCGAGGAGATCCATAGCCGCCTGCGGCGCTGGAAGTCGGTGCCGAAGTACCGCGCCATCGTGATCAAAGAGGAGCTCACCCCGGCCGAGATTGCTTTCGTTGAAAGCCACAACGATCCGGATACCTTCCCGGAACTCGAACTGGCGCACGTTCAGCATCGCATGTACCCCAAGGACAACCTGCTGGCCCACGTCATTGGCTACGTCGGCGAGGTGACGGAAAACGAACTCGACCAGCCCGAGTTCGCCAAGTACAATCAGGGCGATGTCATCGGCAAAGCGGGCATCGAACGGCAGTACAACGAGGTCCTGATGGGCACCGACGGAGAACGGCAGTCCGTGGTCGATTCAAAAGGGAACGAACGAGAGTTGATCGGGTATAAGGACGCCATCCCCGGCCGCAGCTTGCAGTTAACGATCGATCTCGACCTGCAGATCGTCGCCGAAATGACGCTCGAAGGCCGCCGGGGCGCCGTCGTCGCACTCGACGTCCGGACGGGCGAAGTGCTGGCCATGGTCAGCCGCCCAGCCTACGACGCCAACAAGTTCGCCGGCCGTATCCGCCGCAAAGACTGGGATGAAATCGTGCTGAACCCGGACAAACCGATGTTCAACCGCGCCATCCAATCGAACTTCTCGCCGGGTTCGACGTTTAAGCCGCTCGTCGCGCTGGCCGGCCTCGAATCCGGCGCTATCGACGATCAGAAGACCTTCCAATGCAGCGGCGGAATCCAGTTCTACGGCCGCTACTTCCGCTGCCACGCCCGCGGCGGCCACGGCACCGTGAACCTGCAGCGGGCTCTCGCCCAGAGCTGTGACGTCTACTTTTACAACGCCGCCAACCTGATGGGCATCGACAAAATCTACGAATACGGCCAGCAGTTGGGACTCGGCCGCGAAACCGGCATCGATCTGCCCTTTGAAGGCAAAGGGTTGCTGCCGTCTTCGCAATGGAAGGCGCGGACGCTGCGTCAGAAGTGGATGGGTGGCGATACGGTCAACGTCGGGATCGGCCAGGGGTACGTCAACGTGACCCCCATCCAACTGGCCGTCATGATCGGCGGCATCGCCAACGGCGGCATCTGGCAGCGGCCCCATCTGGTCGCGGATCCCAGCAAACGGGAGGTTCATAAGTTACAGGTGGACGCGGCCAACGTCGGCAGCGTCGTCTACGGCATGTACAGTGTCGTCAATCTGGGGGGGACCGGCGGCGTCGCCCGGCTGCCCGGCATTGAGGTGTGCGGCAAGACCGGCACCGCGCAGTTGTACGGCTACGACGTGCGGGCCAAGGGCTCGGTAGTGGCCAAGGATCTCCGCGACAACGCCTGGTTTGTCGGCTTCGCGCCGCGCACCAATCCGGAGATCGTCGTCGCCGCCCTGTTTGAAAATGGGGAGCATGGCAATCTGGCCGGACCGATGGTAAGGGATGTGATGAAGATCTATTTCGACAAAAAAGCGCGGAACGCGCCGCGGGTGCCCACGCTGGCGCTCGCCCCGCTCGGTGCCAAGGGGTTCGCGGTAAACTGATGGCCTCCTACCGGACACTGCGGGATATTGACTGGGCGCTGCTGCTGCTTTCGCTGTTTATTTGTGGGCTTGGCGTTCTGCAGATCTACAGCGCCACCCAGGGCACCAAATGGCACAACGCCTGGTGGAAACAACTGATCTGGGTTGTCCTGGGGCTGCTGTTGATGTGGCTCGTCAGCTCCATCGATTACCACACGCTCCTGGGGCAGGTGCCCCTGCTCTACGCCGGGGTCCTCGTCCTGCTGCTGTTAACCTTCGTAGTGGGCACCAAGGTGTTCGGTGCCCGGCGGTGGATCGCCTTGCCCGGGGGGGTCCTCCTGCAGGTCTCGGAATTCGGTAAGATTGTGATAGTTTTAATGGTAGCCCGGTTCCTGACCGAGCTGAAAACAGAGGCGCTGCACTGGCGGGATCTGTTGAAGCTGATCGGATTGGTCGGGTTGCCGATGACATTGGTAATGAAGCAGCCGGATTTGGGCACCTCTCTCACCTACCTGCCGATTCTCGCCACGGGAGTTTTTCTCGCGGGACTGCGCTGGCAGTACGCGCTGCTGTTGGGAATTGTGGCACTGGTGCTGGTCCCGTCTAGCTGGTTCCTGCTCAAGGACTATCAGAAGAGCCGGATTGAGACATTTCTTGACCCGAGCCGGGACCCGAAAGGCGAAGGCTATCAAATTATTCAATCAAAAATCGCCATCGGCAACGGTGGTATGTGGGGCAAAGGGGTGACGCAGGGAACTCAGACCAGGCTGCAGTTCCTCCCCGTGCCTCATACGGATTTCATCTTCTCGGCTTTCGCCGAGGAGCATGGTTTTGTCGGTGTAGTAGTCGTCCTGGGGTTGTATTTTCTGTTGTTGATGCAGATCGTGCAGAACGCACAGACCTCGCCGGATCGCGCGGGGATGTATATCTGCATGGGCATCTGCTCCTTATTGCTGTTTCACATGCTGGTGAACGTTGGCATGGTAGTGGGCCGGATGCCCGTGACGGGCATTCCGCTTCCCTTCATGAGCAGCGGGGGATCCGGCATGTTGAGCGTTTTTATGATGTTGGGGCTGGTGCATAACGTGCGGCTCCGGCGTTTTGTGAATTGAAGAATCGAACTGGATGCAGCGGCAGACGCAGCTCCGGCGTAGAGGACAGACCAAGATTTGATTTCGGATTCCATTTTCCGCCTGGGCCGGCCTGGTTGCTGCCCGCGTGACATTCTTGCCCTACCTGCGCCGTAACGTTTGGCTGCTTGCTCTGTGAGGAGAGTGAGCGATGAGTAAAGAGTTAGTGATCTCATCGAACCGCCACGAAACTAAAGTGGCGATTCTTGAGGATGATCAATTAGTGGAGTTGTACTTCCAGCGGGCCAATGAGTACTCGCTGGCGGGAAGCATTCATAAAGGACGCGTGACGCGGGTGCTGCCTGGCATGCAGTCGGCCTTCGTGGACGTGGGCCTCGAACGCGATGCGTTCCTTTATGTATCCGACTTCTTCGAGGAACACCACGACGACCTCGACAAAGTGGGCGGCGATGAGCCCCGCCCTGAACGGGATCGCTCCGGCGGCTTCCGCCGCGATCGTGATCGCGACCGCGACCGCGACCGGGAGCGCCGCCCGGTCGCCTCCGTCACCGCCCCGCCCATGGCCGGCGAAGAAACGGCCGAAGCGGTGGCCGCACCCGAAGAGGAAGGAGACGCTCCGGTGACCGAAGCGGTCACCACCGCCCCCGAGGAAGGGCGGCGTGGCGATCGCGACCGTGACCGTGGACGCGGCCGCCGCGGACGCCGCCGGGGACGTCGCGAACGCGGCTCCGGCAACCTGCCGGAATCGAAGTACGCCAGCGCCGATGAGGCCGCGCCCGACGACGATCTCGCCGACGACGAACCGGAAGAGATCGAGGCGGCCGCCCCCGCTCCGGAACCCGCTACCGGCTCCATCTGGGCCCCCTCCCTCGCCGAGCCGATCGTGCTCCCCGGTGAGTCCCTGGCGAAATACCGTCGGGCCCAGCCCGTGCGGCCTCCCATCCAGAATCACGAAGCCGTTGTTGAACCCGTAGCGGCAAAACTCGAAAACGAAGCCGTCGTCGAGCAGGTGCTCGCGCAGGTGGAGGCGGTCATCGCCCCCGAACCGCCGCCGATCGTGGCCGCGCCCGAACCGGAACCGGAATCCACCCCGGAGCCCCCTCCCATCGTGGCTGCCGTCGTCGCCGTCTCCGAGCCCACCCCCGAACCCGCCGCCCCCATCGAAACCGCTCACAGCCTGGAGGAGGACCTCGAGGCCGACGAAGGGGCCGCCATCGACGAGGCCCGCCACGAACTCGACGAAGACGCCGACGAGGAGGAGGACGAACTCGACGCCGCCCAGGCTGCCGCCGAGGCCGCCCTCGCCGCCGAAGACGCCCAGGCCGAAGACGCCCAAGCCGACCAGAGCGAAACTGGCGAACACGAAGCCGGTCAGGATGAAGCCGGCCAGGATGAAGACGGTCAGGACGAAGCCGGTCAGGAGGAAGACGGCGCCGATGGCCCCGAGCCCGCCCGCCAGCCCCAAAGCCTCACCGCCGCCCTCCGCGACCGCGACCGCAACTCCCGCTTCCAGGCTCGCGGCCGCCGTTCCCGCGGACGCCGCCGCGGCCCGCGCGAGCGCGGCAACGAGATTGAGGATCCGAACGCCCCGGCTCCCGCCGCCGAGGCCGCCGCTCCGGCCGAAGTCCGCGAACGCCCCGAGCGTTCCGACCGCCCCGAGCGTAGCGAACGCCCTGACCGTAGCGAGCGCCCTGACCGCGGTGAACGTTCCGAACGCGGCGAACGCCCTGACCGCGAACGCCGCGAACGCCCCCCCCTGCCCCAGATCACCGATCTCCTCAAGCCCGGCCAGGAGATCCTCGTGCAGATCTCCAAGGAGCCCATCGCCGCCAAAGGCGCCCGCATCACCTCCCACATCGCCCTCCCCGGTCGCTTCTGCGTCTACATGCCGACGACCGACCACAACGGCGTCTCCCGCAAGATCAGCTCCGACGAAGAGCGCATCCGCCTCAAGCGCATCCTGCAAACGCACCGCACCGGTATGCCCGGCGGCTTCATCATCCGCACGGCCGGCGAAGGGCAGAGCGAAGAGGAACTCGCCGCCGACATGAACTTCCTCTATAACCTTTGGCTCGATATCCGGTCCAAGGCCGAGAAGAAGGCGGCGCCGCTGCTCGTCCACCACGATCTCGACATCGTGCAGCGCACCCTGCGCGACCAGCTGACCACCGACTACAAAACCATCTGGCTCGACAACGAAGAGCTCTACGAAAGCACCGTGAATTTCGTCCAGCGCTTCCAGCCGGCCCTCGTCAACAAGGTGAAGCTGTGGACGCGCCCCGTCCCCATCTTCGATACCTTCAACATCACCGCCGAACTCGAAAAGGCGCTCCGCCCGAAGGTGTGGCTCAAGTCCGGCGGCTACATTGTCATCAACCAGACCGAAGCCCTCGTCGCCATCGACATCAACACCGGCAAGTACGTCGGCAAGTCGAACCGCCTCGAAGACACCATCGTCAAAACCAATACCGAAGCCGTCAAAGAGATCGTCCGGCAGATTCGTCTGCGCGACCTCGGAGGCATCATCGTCGTCGACTTCATCGACATGGACGAACGCAAGAACCGGCAGAAGGTCATGCAGGCGCTCGAAGAGGCTATGCGCGTCGACCGGGCGCCGTACAAGATCCTCCAGTTCAACGATTTCGGCCTCGTCGCCATCACGCGCAAGCGCGTCAAACAGTCGCTCGAACGCAGCTTGTGCATGCCCTGCACCTACTGCGAAGGTTCGGGGACGGTCAAGAGCGTGCAAACCGTCATCGGCGAAATTCTGGCCGAAGCGCAGAAGCTCTCTCGGGCCGTCGATGGCAAAGAGGTCATGCTGCGCGTGCATCCGGAGGTCGCCAAAGTCCTCAAGTCGCACAAGAACCAGTACCTCGAAGAGCTTGAGGGCATCTTCAAGAAGCCGGTGCTCGTCAAAGGCGACGCCTCGGTGCACATCGAGAAATACGATCTCGGCTGATGCTGCGCTGGCTCACAGTCGCATCGCTCACTCTGGCGCTCGCCGCGGGCCAGGACCTCCGGGTCCGCAGCGAGTTCCAGCGCCCGGGCCCCGATGGCGAAGTCGTGGCCATCGACAGGACCGACCGGCCGCGGGAGATTCTCTCTCCCGCGTTAGCCCGCAACGCCTACGCCTCCTACTTCCTCACCCTTTCGCTGCCCCCCGGCGTCGAGTGGTATCTCGAAGTGGGCCAGAATCCCGAGAATGCCGTCCGTACCGTCCTTTATCAGGTGACCCACGATTCGGCCGGCCTGCCCGACGAACTCACCAAAGTGGAGATGCCGGTCAAGGGCCGCACCGAACGGACCGAGATACGTAGCTACTGGCTCGACCTTTGGGTCGACGGCGCCGCTCCGGTCCGCCGCATCAAAGTCGAACCGCAGTTGTGGGTCGGTGACCGCTGGATCGTTTATCCCATGGAGGCCCGTGTGCAATGGGCCTCCGTGCCTTCCCTCTCCCCAAAGTTCTGGAGTACCCCGGCGCCGGCTCTGCGGGCGGACGCCGTCATGGTCAAGCCCTGGCGCGACGCTCTCTGCCAGCCCCTTCCCCTCGAAGCCCGGCCGGCCAAGACCACCGTTCGCCTGCTCCAGCACCGCAACGTGTTGCAGGACGTGGCGCTCGCCAAAAAGATGGGCGCTGCCGCGGCCAACGTCCTGCAGTCTGCCGGCCTCAAGTTATCCAACGAAGCCTGGTGCGCGGCCCCCGCAAACGGCGGGCCGGCAGATGCCGGCTGGCAAAAAGATTTAGCCCCCGAATGGTACCTCCGCGTGCGTGACTTCCTCTACCGGAACGCGGTAAACTAAAATAGATTTGTTGCGGAGAGGTGGCCGAGTGGTTTAAGGCGCACGCTTGGAAAGCGTGTGTACTCGAAAGGGTACCGCGGGTTCGAATCCCGCCTTCTCCGCCATCCCTTTGAGAGACCCCCCCGTGGCACAATAGGGGCATTGCCGGTTATCCACCCGGCCTCTTGGATCTCTCGCGGTGCCCTCCTTTGCTAACTGCCTCCGCTTTGCTGTGGTTGCCGTCGCCCTTCACGCGCAGTGGGGCGAAGGCGAAGCAGGCTTTCCCACTACCGCCGGCTTCCACTTTGTCCGCCTCGAGTATCGCGATCTGCCCGCCCTCAGCCGTGGCCGGGGCTGGTGGCGCCAGGACTGGCCCGAAGCCGACGCTCACTTCGCCCAGGGCGTCCGCCGCCTCACCCGCATCGACAACGGCGTGCCCCTCCATCTCCCCCTCACCGACGACCGCCTCTTCGACTACCCCTGGATCTACGCCACCCAGGTCGGCTACTGGGACTTGAGCGACCCCGAAATCCTCCAGCTCCGCGAATACCTCAACCGCGGCGGCTTCCTCGTCACCGACGACTTCTACGGCGACCGCGAATGGGAGCTCTTCCGCCACACCATGGCCCGCGTCTTCCCCGACCGCCCCATCGTCGACATCCCCGCCCACGACCCCGCCCTCCACGTCGTCTACGACATCACCGAACGAACCTTCATCCCCGGCCTGCGCCACCTGCGCCGCGGCCCCGATGGCCTCATCGGCGTCAGCCCCCAGGCCACCAGCCCGCAGTGGCGCGCCATCTACGACGCCCACGGCCGCATGGTCGTCGCCGTCAACTTCAATCAGGATGTCGGCGATGCCTGGGAGCACGCCGACCTGCCCGAATACCCGGAGAAGATGACCGCCCTCGCCTACCGCTTCGGCATCAACTACATCCTCTACGCCATGACGCACTAAGCGCCCCTACTTCTCGGCCCCCTCGGTCGGCGCCACGCCCTTTTTCGACTCGCTTTGCGGCGAATCGCCCAGCGCCAACTGCACGCCGCTCTTGAGCAGCGACGTCTCCCCCGGCCCCTGATAGAACGAGTAACCCTTCCGCGTCGACTTCCACGCCAGCGGCCCCGCCACTTTCTTCCCCGCCGCCAGCACTGCGTCCCGCACCTCCGACACCATCGCCTCGTACTTGGCATCGCCCTGCTGCAAACCCGAAAAACTGCTCAAATCGGTGCTGGCCACAAACACCACATCCACCTCGGGAATCGCCGCCAGCTCCCGGGCGATCTTCACCCCGGCCGGCGACTCGATCATGGCGACGATCATCATGTTCTCGTTAGCAATCTGCCGGTAGTCCGGCCCGTAGAGCGCCCCGTACTGCCCTCCGCCCAGGCTCCGCTTGCCCTTCGGCGGATACAGGGCGAACTTGATCGCGTTCTTCACCTTCTGCACGTCATCCACCATCGGGATGATAATGCCCACCGCGCCCAGGTCTACCGCTTTCTGAATGTCGCCCTCCGTCGCATCCGGCACGCGAATAAACGGCATGGCCGGGGCGCCCTTGCACGCCATCACCATGTGCGCCACGTCCTGATAGCTCATCGGGCTGTGCTGCATCTCAATCCACAGAAAGTCAAAGCCCGAATTTGCCATCGCGCAGTAAGTGTCCGGGTTGCCGATGTTGACCGTCCCGCCTACCACCTGCTTACCGGCCGCCAGCTTCTGCTTGACGGTGTTAAAAATGCGCGGCTGCGTCTGCGCCGGCATCGTCGCGGCGCACAGCACCAGACCGGGAAGGAACAATCGAAGAGCGTTGATCATCGGAATACAATACGTCAAACGCGCGCCGAACGGAAGCGGCGCGGCCGCGGCGTGAACTCCGTCTCCGTCTCCAGCGGAAAAATCGGCCGCGCACAGCGCGTGTGGCCCAGATACGGCAAATTCGCACTCGTCGAACCCGGCGCGTCGATATTCAGAATCAGCTCCGCCCCGTCATCAAACATGTGCGGCTGGCAGTGCGGACTCTTCACCACCGTGCCGTCAAAGTACGCCGGGTCGAGCCCGTGCGCCAGAAACAGCGACCGGTCAAACAGGTTCACCGCCTGACTAATCACCACCACCGTGATGTTCCCCGCCGCCAGCACCGCCGTCGGCCCGCCGTCCCAGATCTCCCCGTTCGATTCGCTCCGGAACCGCCCATCCGACAGATGCCGCACCGTGCCCGTGAACTCTAGCGGCGTAAACCGCCCCGGGTCCAGCGTGCCGCCCAGCGGCACCGTCACCGTCGCGCCAACCCCGGCCGCCATCGCCGCCCGCACCGCCGGGGCATCCACCACCGGCAGCAGCACCGTCCGCCGCACCCCCTGCTCAAACAGCTCCCGCAGAATCGCGTTCGAATCCCCCGACGCCCCCGAACTCGTCGCATCCGCCGCATCCACCAGCACCACCCGCCCCGTCGCCTGCGCAAACCGCGCAATGCTCTCGCCGAGCGGCGTCAGCGGTTGATGCAGATGGTGCCGCATCGCCCAGAAAGTCTCGGCAATCCGCACCGCCTCGGCCTCGGCCGCCGCCGCGTGGGCCTCCCCGTCGGCCACCAGCAGGACGTTCGAAAGCAGATCCGGCACGTCCGTAAACGGGTTGCCGATGAACATCCCACCCGATAGTCCTCCCGGGCTATTCTCGAACGCGATCGCCGCGCGCACGCACTCGCCCCAGCGCCCCGTCGCCGTCTTCAACTCGCTGCCCCGCACCAGCGCCGGAATCGGCACCCGGATCGACACCGGCTCCACCTCGCCCCGCAGCACCCGCAGCAGCAGCCGCGCCGAACGCTCGCCCGTCTCGTAGAAGTCCACGTGCGGATAGGTATGGTAAAGCACCACCGCCGAAGAATGCGTGAGGATATCGTCCGTCAAAATGCCGTGCAGGTCGAGCGAGGTCACCAGCGGCACCCGGTCGCCCACAATCTTCCGCGTCTCGGCCAGCAGATACCCCTCGCAGTCGTGGATCGTCTGCGCCGCGCACGCCCCGTGCAGGCAGAAGTAGATCGCATCCACGTCGCGGTTCGCCCGCACGGCGGCCAAAAACTCCTCGGCCAGCTGCGCAAAGGCCCCGTCGGCCAGCGTCCCGCCCGAAGTGATCGCCCGCGCACTGTAGCCGCCCACCAGCTCCACCTCCGGATGTCCGGCCCACACGGCCACGGCCCCGGCCACCTCCGAACGCAGCCCCCGATGGGCCGCCAGCACCCCCTCGCCCCGTGCGATCAGAAAGTCGCGGTACTGGCCCAGGTGCGGATTGAAAGAAGAGATCTCCTGCTTCAGTTCGTTGATGAGGATTTTAGGCATAGGGATTGGTCTCGTGCGCGATCACAGCCACGCAATCGCCCTGGGCGACGCGCGATGGGGAACGGTTGGCGATCAGCAGCCCCGCGCTCGGGGAAACCACGAGCGCCGGCGGCCGATTCGGGTCTTCGAGGTCGTGGATGCGGCCCAGCACATCGCCGGTGGCTACGGCGCCGCCCAGGTCCA
>JADCJL010000251.1 GCA_020247055.1 Acidobacteriaceae bacterium
CGACATCCACGCCGCGATCGACCGCACCCTCCAGCCCGCCTCCCAACCCCTTCCCGGCATCACCGCCGACCTCGCCATCGTCAACTCGGAAATCAAACGCGCCGAAAGCCATAACGTCGTTGGCCTGCTCGAAGGCACCGACAAGAAGCAGGAGACCATCCTCATCACCGGCCACTTCGACCACGATGGCCCCGCCTTCAACCTCGGCGCCCTCTTCCCCGGCGCCGACGACAATGGCTCCGGCACGGTCGGCGTCGTCGCCCTCGCCCATGCCTTCCTGAAGGCCGGCGTCAAACCCCGCCGGTCCATCCTGTTCGCCGTCTTCGCCGCCGAAGAACGCGGCCTCCTCGGCAGCTATCACTACGCCAACCATCCCCTGCGCCCCATCGCCGGCACCCGCGCCGTCATCAACTTCGACATGATCGGCCGCAACGAAACCCCCAGCACCCAAACCGACGGCCTCATCGACATCGCCGCCGACACGTCAAACGAAATGAACCTCGTCGGCGCCTACTACAGCCCCGAATACGCGCGCGCCGTCGAACGCGCCAACGAACGCGTCGGCCTCCGCATCAGCAACAAATGGGACATGGAACCGGCCCTCAACGTCTTCTTCCGCAGCGACCAGTATCCGTTCGTGCTCAAAGACATCCCTGCCATGTGGTGGTTCACCGGCTTCCACCCCGAGTATCACCAGGTCACCGATACTGTCGACCGCATCAACTTCCCCAAAATGGTGAAGATTCTGAAGCTGGCCTATTGGACCTGCCTCGACTTCGCCAACACGGAAAAACCGCCCCGTTTCGTCGCCGTGACGAAACAAACCCAATAACGAGTGGGCGGCGCCGTCCGCCTAACTCTCCCCCAGAACCTCATCCAGGCGTCGGGCAACGGAATCCAGCCGCCCCTGCGCCTGCTCGGCCTGCCGCAACTGATCGGCCAGATGCATCGCCGCCAGCACCGCCACTCGCCCCGCGTCCAAATTGGCCCCTCGCGCAATCGTCCGCATCAGAGCGTCCACCCGCAGGGCACACTCCTCCACATCCGTCGGATTTCCGGTCGTGGCCAAGTTATAAACCTGATTGAAAACGGTGACGCGAACCTTGACGGGATCCGGGGGGGCAGCGGCATCCATCTCGGGATCCTTACGCTTCCGCTAAGCGGTCCATCTGTCCTAACAGCTTCTCGATCCGATTCTTAACCTGCTTCCGCTCCGCGCGCAACAGCTCCACTTCTTTCTCTGCATTGGAAGAGGCCGATTGAATGGACTCGAGAGCCGCCACCGCTTTTCGCGTTGCCGCTTCCGACTCCTGCAATTGCTCCCGCAGAGACAGGTTCTCTTCCCGCAGTTTCTGAATCAAGCCAACGGCCTTGAGGATTCGCTCCTCAAGGCCCTGGAGGCTGTCGATATCTTCGACCGGGTCTACCATAGGAATTAGGCTAGGGCCGCTTTGGCTTTTTCTACCAGCGCCGCGAACGCGGAAGCATCACTGGCCGCCATATCCGCCAGCATCTTGCGATTCAGTTCGACGCCGGCCTTCTTGATACCCGCCATGAACTTGCTGTAGGAGATCCCTCCCAGGTGGCAGGCTGCATTGATGCGGACAATCCAAAGCGAACGGAAGTTGCGCTTCTTCTGCCGGCGGCCGACAAAAGCATAACGCAGGGCTTTTTCCACCGCTTCCTGCGCCGCGCGATTCAGCTTCGACTTAGTCAGGAAGTAACCCTTGGCGCGCGCCAGGGTCTTCTTCCGGTAATTCGTACGTTTAGTAGATCGTTTTACACGAGGCACGTTTGTCTCCTTATGAGTGAATTAGTCTTTCCGGCGGATCGGGCACGTGCAAGGAGCCGCGGCCGCACGGGGGGCGGGCTGCCCTAGTAGGGCAGCATCCGCTGCATCTCGGGGCTGTTGGTCACGTCCATTACGACGTCTCCCTTCAGCTTCCGCTTCCGGGCGCGGCTCTTGCCCGACAACAGGTGGCGAGCGTTGGCGTGATGCCGCATCACCTTACCTGAGCCGGTCTTTTTGAAGCGCTTTTTGGCGCCCTTATGCGTTTTCAACTTCGGCATGGGACTTCCTTGGGGGAATAATCACGGGTCAGGAAGGCACGCACCCATTCGGCGCGCGTCCCCAGACACCTCTGTCAGGATACCACGGTCAGGCGCTTCTCGTAATATCCCCACATAAAAGGCGGTTCGGCCACTTCGCGCACCAGCGCAAATCCATTCCGGCCCGTAAAGAACCCGAGCGACCGCGCGTTCCGCAACGGCGCATGCATGATCATCGCCCCCAACCGCGCCGCCCCGCTGCGCCGCACCACCGCATCGAGCATTCTCTGCGCCAAACCCAACCCCTGGTAGGCCGGCAGCACCCCGATCTGATCGATCAGCACATACCCGTTGAGCGGCCAATCTCCCGCCATCGCCGCGTGTTCGGCGCTCCAGTCGGCCTCCCCGCTCCCCAGCGCCCGCAAGAACCCTACAACCTGCCCCTCCTCCACCGCCACCACCGAGTAAGCCGATCCCGCCAGTCTGCGGGCGTACTCCGCGGCCGAGGCCACGTAGACCAGGTATCCCTCACTCCCTCGCGCCGTCTCCGGCCGAAAGCGCACCGCCTCCGCCACCGCCGCCACCCCGGCGCCATGCTCCGCCCTCGCGGGGACCACCGTCACCATGATCTACGGCAGGCGCGCGCCGTTCGCCTTGAGCGAGCGGTTCGTGCCCGTGCTGTCCAGATAGCGGATCACCAGCGCCATCGTCAAACTGTCCCGGCGGTCGTCAAATCGGCCGCGCAGCACGGAGATCACCTTCCGCCCCCCCGGCGAATCCCCCGCCAGATATCCGTTCGCCAACGTGTAATTCAAGGAAACCTTCGTCCCATCGGCCAGCACCACCGTCGCCGCCTTCTCCCCAAAAACTACCGTGCCCAGCCGCTCGCCCCGGTTCTCGGCGTCCAGAGACAACAACTCCCACCGGCCCTCCACCGAAGCCGGCAGCTGCGCAGCCACACAGAACCAACCAACGAGAAGGAGACGAAGCATAACCCGGTACCGGCGGCAGGCCTACCCCTGCTCCTCCTTCCACTCCTCGTACCAGGCCATCTGGATCGCCTCGAGCTTCCCCTCGTTCGACTTCATCGGATCATCCGCGAAATCCGGCAGCGCCAGCACCCAATCCCGCAGATCCGTAAACCGCACCTGCAGCGGATCTACCCCGGGATGCGCCTCGAGCAAACTCAGCCCAATGTCTTCAAAATCCTGCCAGGTCAGCTTCTTCATTCAATTTTTGTCCCTTTCAGCGCACCCCGCACCGCGCTGTTCATCATCGCCTCGGCCAGACCGCGCGAGGCGTGGTCGAGCGCCTCCATCTTCTGCTGCATCAAGACGTAATCGTCGCCATGATAACTCAACAGCAGCTCGTTGATCGCCCGGTCGATCCCCGCCCGCTCATCCGGCGGCAGCGCAAACCACGCATCGTCTTGCTTGGCCTTCTCGACGGCGGCCAGAATCCGGTCGGCTTCAACGCGCGTCTCCCGCACCTGCCGCTCTTTGAAATCCTCCTCGGCCTTATCAAAGCTCTCGAGGATCATCGCCTCCACCTGCTCATCCGTCAGCCCGTAGCTCGGCTTAATCTCTACCGCCTGCTCCTTGCCCGTCCGCAGGTCTTTGGCCGATACCCGCAAAATCCCGTTGGCGTCGATCAGAAAGCGCACCTCAATGCGCGCCATCCCCGCCATCACCGGATCGAGGTCTTTGAGATCGAACCGCGCCAGCGAACGGCAGTCCTTGGCCAGCTCCCGCTCGCCCTGCAGCACATGGATCAGCACGTTTCGCTGTCCGTCGACGGCCGTGGTGAACTGCTCGGTCGCCGAGGCCGGAATCGTCGAATTGCGCAGGATCAGCTTGCTGACCACCCCGCCCATCGTCTCGATCCCCAGCGACAGCGGCGTCACATCGAGCAGCAGCTGATCTTCCACCGTACCGGCCAGAATACCCGCCTGCACCGCCGCCCCCAGCGCCACCACCTCATCCGGGTTCAGCTCCGTGTGCGGCTCGGCCTCGAAGAGCGCCCGCACCGCCTGCCGCACCAGCGGAATCCGCGTCGACCCGCCCACCAGCACTACCTCATCGATCGCGGCGGGCGTCAATCCCGCGTCCCCAAGGCAGGACCGGCACGAAGCCAGCGTCCGATCGATAATCGGCGTGATCAGTTGGTCGAACACCTCGCGCGGCAGTTGCCGGCGGTACTCGCGGCCTCCGTCGTCAAAGGCGATCGTCGTCACGGGCCGCGTCGACAGCTCATGCTTGGCGTCAATGATGGCGCGGCGCAGCCGCTGTAGCGCTTCGTGGTTGCCGCTCAGGTCCGCCCCCCACTCGCTGGCGATATCCTCGAGCGCCACCCGCAGCAGCAGGTTATCAATGTCATCGCCCCCGAGATGCGTATCGCCGTGCGTCGCCAGCACCTCAAACAAGCCCTCCTGCAGCTTCAAAATCGAGACATCGAAGGTGCCGCCGCCGAAATCGTACACCGCGATCGTCCCGTTCTGCCGCTTATCGAGGCCATAAGCCAGCGCCGCCGCCGTCGGCTCGTTCACCAGCCGGAGCACCTCCAGGCCCGCGATGCGTCCGGCGTCTTTGGTCGCCTGCCGCTGCGCGTCATCAAAGTAGGCCGGTACCGTGATCACCGCCTGGGTCACCGGCTCGCCCAGGAACGCCTCGGCGTTCTGCTTCAGTTGCCGGAGAATGTAGGCGCCCACCTCGGGCGGCGTCACCTCCCGGCCGCCCACGGCCAGCCGGATGACGCTCTCGCTGCCCGGCGCGACGGGAAACGGCAAAAGCGCCAACTCCCCGGCCACGTCCGCCGCCCCGCGTCCCATCAGCCGCTTGGCCGAATAAACCGTGTTGGCCGGGTCGGTCAGCAGAGCCCGTTGCGCCGCCGCTCCCACCACGGGCTCGGCACCCGCCGGAAACGAAACGACACTCGGTACCAGCGCCGAGCCGTCCGGCCCCGGGATGACCTTGGGCGCGGTCAGATCCAGGAAAGCAACCAGCGAGTTGGTCGTCCCCAGGTCGATTCCCACCACCCGGGGAGGAGCCGACTCCTGGCCGGAGTCGGGAGAACCGAAGTCGATTTGAAAAACTGACATGACTAGTTAGGAAAGTGCCTGTTGCGCATCGCGCACGAGATTTTCTATGTAGCGGCGCCGGTTGAGCAGGGCCCGCAGCTGTTGGAGCGTCTCCGCCTGCCGATGGGCATCGTAGCGGAGGAAGAGCTCCTCGCGTTCGGTATCAATCGCCTCCCGCAGCGCGAGAAAACGGTTGAGCGCCTCCCCGATCGGCCCGCGCGCCTCAGCCTCACCCTGCCGCAACTCCTCAAGAGCCATGTTCAACTCGAACACCTCCTCGAGAAGCTCCGCCGGCGGCGGATTGCCCCGGCTGTCCCCGGCTTCGAGACCGTTATTCTTCAGCACGTATTCGGCACGGGCCTGCGGATCCCGCAGCACCCGCCAGGCGTCATTCAAAAGGCTCGTGAAATCGAGCGCGTACTGCTGTTCCGCCGCCGAGGCGCGCCCGAACCGATCCGGGTGGTACTGCTTGCTCAGAACATAAAACCGGCGCTGGATCTCCGGGAGATCCAGCGCCAGAGTGACCGGAATTCCGAATACCGCGAAGTAGTCGGAGGGCAGGGAACTCATGCCGTAAAGGAGGTCCCGCAACCACAGGACTTCTTCGCGTTCGGATTGTGAAACTCAAAGCCGGACTGCATCAGGCTCTCATGATAATCGAGCGTCATCCCGTCCAGGTAGAGAAAGCTCTTGGGATCCACAAAGACCTGCACCCCGTCGTAGTCGAACACCTTGTCGGTCGGGCGCGGCTTCGTGTCGAACTTGAACTGGTAGCTCAATCCCGAACAGCCGCCCCCGAGCACCCCGAGTCGCAGCCCACCCTGCACACCCTGCTTCTCAAAGGCCTGCCGGATCTTGGATAGCGCTTTGGGAGTAACGTCGATCATAACTTAGTGAGCCTGCAACAGCGGCGCCGCGCCCTGTTTCACCTTGTAGTCATTGATGGCGGCCTTGATGGCGTCCTCGGCCAGCACCGAGCAGTGAATCTTCACCGGCGGCAGCGCCAGTTCATTCACGATATCGGTGTTCTTGATCGCCAGCGCCTCATCCACCGTCTTGCCCTTCAGCCATTCGGTGGCCAGCGACGAACTGGCAATCGCCGACCCGCAGCCGAAGGTCTTAAACTTGGCGTCGTCGATGATCCCCGTCTCCGGATTCACTTTAATCTGCAGCTTCATCACGTCGCCGCACTCCGGGGCACCCACCATGCCGGTGCCGACCTGCGCGTCGTTCTTGTCGAGCGATCCCACGTTCCGCGGGTGGTTGTAATGATCAAGTACTTTGTTCGAATAAGCCATGTGAGTCTCCGAATGTTAGTGAGCGGTCCACTGGACCTTGCTTAAATCAATGCCTTCCTTCACCATCTCGTACAACGGTGATAGTTCGCGCAGCTTGGTGACGACAGCGATCATCTTATCGGCCACGTAGTCAATCTCCGCCTCGGTGTTGAAACGGCCCAGGCCGAACCGGATCGAGGTGTGCGCCATATCGTCGCCCAGCCCCAGAGCCTTCAGCACGTAGCTGGGCTCAAGCGTAGCCGACGTACACGCCGACCCGGAACTGACCGCGATATCGTCAATGCCCATCAGCAGGCTCTCGCCCTCGACGTAGGCAAAACTCATGTTCAGGTTGTGCGGCAGCCGGTGCTCCATCGAACCGTTGATGAAGACCTCATCGAGCGTGGCCTCAAGGCGCGCCCGCAGCCGGTCGCGCATCCCCCGCAGCCGCTGTGACTCTTCAGGCATCTCGGCCTGCGCAATCGCGCACGCCTCACCGAGGCCGACAATCCCCGGCACGTTCAGCGTACCCGACCGCATCCCGCGCTCGTGACCGCCGCCGTCCATCTGCGCTGTCAACTGCACGCGCGGCGACTTCCGGCGCACATACAGCGCCCCGACGCCCTTGGGGCCGTACATTTTGTGAGCCGTCACCGACAGCAGATCCACCTGATCGGCGATGACGTTCACCGGAATCTTGCCCACTGCCTGCACGGCGTCGGTGTGGAATAGCACGCCCCGCTCCTTGGCGATTTTGCCAATCTCCGCCACCGGCTGCACGACGCCGATCTCGTTGTTGGCATACATAATGCTGATCAGAATCGTCTGGTCCGTAATCGCCCCGCGCAGCATGTCGAGATCGATCCGCCCGTCGCCCATCACGGGCAGATAGGTCACCCGGCAGCCCTTCTTTTCAAGATGCTTGCAGGTATCGAGCACCGCCTTATGCTCAGTCGCCGCCGTAATGATGTGGTTTCCTTTCTCGGCGTACATCTCGGCTACGCCCTTAATCGCCAGGTTGTTGGACTCGGTAGCGCCGCTCGTAAAGACGATCTCCTTGGCATTGGCGCCAATGAGGGAGGCAATCTGCCGCCGGGACTTCTCCACGGCCTCCTCCGCCTCCCAACCATAGGCATGGTTGCGGCTGGCGGCATTGCCGAAATGTTCGGTGAAGTATGGCAGCATTGCCTGAAGAACCCGGGGGTCGAGCTGCGTGGTCGCGTGGTTGTCGAAGTAAATAGGTTTCATAGTTCCTGCCAAAGTCACTGGCGATTTAAAACAGTTAAGGAGGGGCTGCCAACCCGCGCCGGGGGTAGAGGCCCCGCGCCTGGTTCCACATCACTCGCCAAATCAATCATGGTCATCGTGGTCAGCAGCGAGATGATACCTTCATGGATGCGCCGTAGAGGGTCGCGAATCGAGCATTTTTGATGGTGCTCGCAATCCCCGTTCTCGGTAAAGCACGAAGTGAGAAAAATGGGGCCGTCGATGGTGCGAACGATATCAAAAGCCGAAATCTCTTCCGGCGGACGACTCAGCCGGTAGCCGCCGTTCGAACCGTGCTCGGAGACCAGAAGACCTCCCCGAACCAGCGCCTGCAGAATTTTCGCCAATACCGGCGAGGGCAAGCCATACCGCTCGGCCATCTCCTTCGCACTCGCCGAACGCGGACGGACGGACGTCAAATGCCGCATGGCAATCAATCCGTAGTCGGCTTTCTTGGTCAGTTTCAGCATGCCATCAATGTGCGACTATTTCAGTCCGCAATTCAAGTCTAAGCCGCCGGCGCTCGGGGTGTCAAGTTCCATCGCTTGTGATTTGAACGATTTAAATCAGGTCCAATTTGGTCCACATTCCGTCCTGTACAATGCATAGAGGGGTGGAGGCGATGACTGTAAAACCCATCCAGGGCCAGTCGAGCCCTATAGCAACTTGACCGTATTGACGATAATTCACGTGGGACGCACGAGGCCTCTCTACCGCTAACGCGACCGCCGTTACCGCTGCCCGAACCAACGAACACCGCTGCCTGATGATCCGCCTCTTCCGAGTTTTCATTCCCACCGCCACGCTCGCGCTCCTGATCTCGGAATCGGTACTCATCCTGTTTTGCCTGGTGCTGGTCTCCGTTCTGGTCCACGACCTCGATCCGGAGTTCTTTCTGCTCGACCAGGGCGGTTTGCTGCGTATGCTGCTGGTGGTGGCGAGCATGCTGGCCGGCTTTCATTTTCAGGATCTCTACACCAACCTTCGAATTCGTAGTCGTCTGCTCCTACTGCAGCAGATCGCGATGGCGATCGGCATCAGCTTTCTCAGTCAGGCGCTGCTCACGTATCTGAACCCCGAACTCATGCTTCCGCGCTGGGTGATGATTTACGGAACGTTGTTGATGGTGCTGGTGCTGCCGGTCTGGCGACTGTTCTTTCTCCGCCTCGCGCTGTCAACCCTGGGTCAAACGAAAATTCTTTTTCTCGGCGGCTCGAACGTCCTCGTGGATATCGCTGAACAGATCGCCGCCAAGCCGGAATTGGGTCTGCAGGTGGTTGGCTATCTTGACGATAGCGACGAGAGTCCGTTTCAGGGAAAGCTCTCTCGCCTCGGCGGCATGGGTGCGCTTCGGCAGGTTGCTGCCACCATCAAACCAGACCAGATTGTGGTCGGTCTGTCCGAACGCCGGGCCCGCATGCCGGTCTACGAACTGCTCGACCTGCGGCTGTCCGGAATCTCCGTCATCGAGGCTGCGGCGCTCTACGAATCCACGTTTGGGCGGGTCTCCACCCGCGATCTGCGGCCTTCGCAGCTGATCTATTCGAACGACCTCGGGCCCGGCGCCGGCAGCGTCCTGTTCCAGGCCGTCTACTCCTGGGTCCTCGCTCTGGTGGGACTGGTCCTGCTGTCGCCGGTCATGTTGCTGGTCGCCATCCTCGTCCGGCTCACGTCGCCCGGGCCGATTCTCCACCGGCAGCAGCGCGTGGGTCTGAACGATGTACCGTTCACCGTCCTGAAATTCCGCTCGATGACCGCTAATGCCGAGGCGCGCACCGGCGCCGTCTGGGCGAAGAAGAACGATCCCCGCATCACCCCGCTTGGCCGCTACCTGCGACTGTTCCGCCTCGACGAACTGCCGCAGTTCTTTAACGTCCTCCGCGGAGAGATGAGTTTTGTGGGCCCGCGGCCGGAGCGACCCGAGTTCGTCAAGGCGCTCTCGGAGAAGATTCCCTTCTACCGTCAGCGCCACTTCGTCAAGCCCGGCATCACCGGTTGGGCCCAGATCAATCACAAGTACGGCGATACGGTGGAAGATACAATCACCAAGCTCGAGTACGATCTTTACTACATCAAACACATCTCACCCTCGCTCGACCTCTACATTGTTCTCAATACCCTCAAAACGGTCGTCCTCGGCCGCGGGGCACAATAGGGACGGGTGCCCGGGGCTCCGATGCAGGTTCCCCGATTGACCTTGGCGCAGCAAACAGCTATAATTGAGGCCTGTGAGCGGGGGTAACTCAATGGTAGAGTCACAGCCTTCCAAGCTGTTGGTTGCGAGTTCGAATCTCGTCTCCCGCTCCATTCTTTTCCGCTCGGCCTCTTTTTCTTCCCACCTCTAAACCATCCCCTTCCTCATGCTGCTCTCAATTCTAGTGCCCGTATACAATGAACGGACGGTAGTGAGGGCGAGCTTGAGCCAAGTGCTAGCTGCCCCGTTGCCCGAGAATGTCGACCGCGAAATCATTCTTGTCGACGACTGCTCCACCGATGGCACCGGCGCGATCCTCGAAGAGTTTGTGCGCGAACACCCGGCCATTCGCCTGTTCCGAAAGCCCAAAAACGAGGGAAAGGGCGCGGCCATCCGCACCGCCTTGAGCATGGCCAACGGCGACTTCGTCCTCGTCCAGGACGCCGATCTCGAGTACGACCCCGCCGAATACCCCACCCTGCTCAAACCCCTGCTCGAAGGCCGCGCCGATGCCGTCTTCGGCTCCCGCTACATGGCCGGCGAACAGCGGCGCGTGTTGCGTTTCTGGCACACGATGATCAATCAGACCATCACGCTGATCTGCAACATGTTCTCCGACCTTCACTGCACCGATATCGAAACGTGCTACAAGGTCTTCCGCACCGACCTGCTCAAAAGCATTCCCATCCGCTCGGACCGCTTCGGCTTTGAACCCGAGATCACGATGAAGACCTCCAAACGCAAGTTGCGCGTCTACGAGGTCCCGATCAGCTACCACGGCCGCACCTTCGAAGAGGGTAAGAAGATCGGCTGGAAAGATGGCGTTAAAGCACTCGGCGTGATCTTCTATTTCTGGCTCGTTGACGACCTTTACGCAGAAAGCTATGGCCGCCAGCACCTGAACAACCTCACCGGCACCCCCCAGTATATCGGCTGGGCCACCTCGCTGCTCCGCCCCCATCTCGGCGACCGGATTGTTGAACTCGGCGCCGGCATCGGCGACTTTACCGGACGTCTCATGGGCCGCAAACTGGCCTATTACGCCTGCGAAAACGAACCCGTCTATCTCCACGCCCTCCGCAACCGGTTCCTCAAAACCCCGAGCGTCGAAGTGCTCGATCTCGCCGTTGACGATGCCGCCGCCCTCGATCAGCTGCCGACCGGCTTTGATACCGCCCTTATCATCAACGGGCTCGAACGGATGCCCGACCCCGCCGCCAGCCTCCGTCGCCTCGTCGCCCGGCTCGCCCCGGACGGCCGTGTGGTGATCCTGGCGCCTCACCTCCCCGGACTGTTCGGTTCGCTCGACCGCGAACTCGGCCACCTGCGCCGCTTCAGCCGCGCTGACCTCACCCGCCTGTTCAACGAGGCGGGCCTCACCGTCGAATCGCTCCGCTCCCACAACCGCCTCGCCACCATCGCCTGGTGGATCAATTCCCGCCTGCTCCGCAGCCCCCGCATCTCGCGGATCACCTTGAAGTTGTTCGACAAAACCATCTGGCTCTGGCGTCTGCTCGACCCGGTCGTCCCGCTGCCGGGGCTGAGCCTGATCGCCGTGGGCAGGAAGCGGTAGTGAGAGCCCTGCTGCTCGACTTCAGCGAGCGGCGGCCACGCCTCGGCGACCTCCCCGAACCCGCCGGCGGCGAAGTCCGGCTCCGGATTCTCGAATGCGGCACCTGCGGCACGGACCGCGACCTCGCCGCCTTTGCCTTCGGCGCCCCACCGGCGGGAGAATCGCAACTGATTCTCGGCCACGAAGCCGTGGCCGAGGTCGCCGCCTCGTCCAACCCGGCTCTGCCGCCCGGTACCCTCGTCGTCCCGGCCGTCCGCCGCGCCTGCCCCGGTCCCTGCGCCTCCTGTGCCACCGGCCGCCGCGATCTCTGCCTGACCGGCGCCTATCGGGAAAGAGGCATTTTGGGCCTCCACGGCTACTGCGCCGAATGGGCCGTCGACCGCGCCGAAGACCTGTTCCCCGTCCCCCGGGCTCTGGCCGGAGTCGCCGTCCTCGTCGAACCCATGAGCGTGGTGGAAAAGGCGTGCGACACGGCCGTTCGCCTCCATCCCGGCCTCCCCGCCCGCCTGCTCGTTCTCGGCGCCGGAGCCGTCGGGATCCTCGCCGCCTGGGCCGGACTCCAGCGCGGCTGGCAGGTCACGGTCGTCTCCCGGGAGCCCGAGGACGGAGTCCGCGCCCGGCTTCTCCGCGCCGCCGGGGTCACCTATCGCACCACCCTTCCCGCCGCCGGCGCCGCCGACCTGATTATCGAAGCCTGCGGCGCGGCCGAACTGGCCGCCGCGTCCCTCGCCTGCCTCCGCCCCCTCGGCGTCCTGGTCGCGCTCGGGGCCCGCAATACCACCGTCCCCATGCCCTTTCTCGACCTCATCGTCGGCAACCAAACCATCGCCGGCAGCGTCAACGCCGGCCCGGAGCACTTCCGGCAAGCCATTGCGACGCTGACGGCGCTTGAGCCGGCCTGGCTCCGGTCCATGATCGAACGGCGCCCGCTTCATCGCGCCCTCGAATCTCTCGCCGGTCCGGTCCCCGCGCCCGGCGGCGATGCAATTAAGGTCGTGCACACTCTACACTAGAGGGGGAATGAGTTATCCGTTTCGTCAGGCGATCTGTAACGAGGTGTTTCAAGGCTGGGACTTCGCCGCCCAGTGCCGCACCATCAAGCGTCTCGGCTACGATGGTATCGAAATCGCCCACTTCACCCTGGCCGACGACCCAGTCTCGCTGACCCCGGCCCGCCGCCGCGAACTGGCCCGCATCATCGTCGAAGAGGGCCTCGAGTTCGCCGGCCTCCACTGGCTCATGGTCGCTCCCAAGGGCCTCCACGTCACCACCCCCGATGCCGCGCTCCGCGCCCGCAGCTGGCTCCACATCGCCACCCTCATCGACCTGTGCGGCGACCTCGGCGGCGGGAAGATGATTTTCGGATCTCCCGCCCAACGCAAGTCCACCGGCGGCGCCACCAGCCAGGAGGCCACCGCGCGCTACCTCGACGGACTGCGCCAGGCCGCCCCCCACGCCGCCTCCCGCGGCGTCACCCTGCTCATGGAGCCGCTCCCCACGCACGACACGGACGTCCTCAATACGCTCGAAGAGGCCGCCGGCTATGTGACCGCCATCGGCAATCCCGCCGTCCAGACCATGTACGATACCCACAACGCGGTCCTCGAAACCGAGCCGCACGAACTCCTGGTGGACCGTTACTACAACGTCATCCAACACGTCCATGTGAATGAGATGGATGGCAAGCACCCCGGCACGGGCGATTGGGACTTCAAACCGGTGCTGCGCGTGCTGGCCGCCAAAGGTTACCAAGGCTGGGTTTCGATGGAAGCCTTCGACTTTTCGGCGGGCGCCGAACGGATTGCCGAAGAGTCAATTCAATACCTGCAGTCGGAGATCAATAGATTATGAAACCGAAATTCGTCGTTACAGGTGGGGCCGGCTTTATCGGCTCGGCGGTGGTCCGCGCGCTGCTGGCCGAAGGCGCTGACCGCGTGGCCGTCGTCGACAACCTCTCGAGCGGCTATCTGGCCAATCTCGAACAGGTGCAGGACCGCGTCGAGACCCACGTCGCTGACATTCGCGACTACGACGAACTCCTCGACATCTTCACCGGGGCCCGGTTCGTCTGGCATCTGGCGGCCATCCCCTCTGTACCCCGGTCGATCGCCGATCCATTGCCTTCGCACGACGTCAATATCAACGGGACATTTAGCGTCCTCCGGGCCGCCCACGATGCCAAGGTGGAACGCGTGGTCTACGCCGCGTCCAGCTCCGCCTACGGCGACACCCTCGTGCTGCCGAAAATCGAAACGATGACGCCGCACCCCAAATCGCCCTACGCCCTGCAAAAGCTGGTCGGCGAGTACTACTGCAACCTGTTTACGGAGAACTTTGGTCTTGAAACCGTCGCCCTGCGCTTCTTCAACGTGTACGGTCCCCGCCAGGACCCGTCGAGCGCCTATTCGGGAATCCTCTCGCTGTTCATGAAGCACCTGCTGGCCCGCACCTCACCCACCCTGTTCGGCGATGGCAACCAGAGCCGTGACTTCACCTATGTCGAGGATGTGGCGGCGCTCTGCCTGAAGGCCGCCCGCACGCCGGGAGTTGCCGGCCGCATGTACAACGCCGGCAATGGCGGCCGCTATACGCTCAATGAGATCTGGGCGATGCTGCAGCAGATGGAGGGTGTGTCGCTCCCGCCTCACTACGGCCCGCCGCGCGCGGGTGACGTCCGCGATTCCCAGGCCGACACCACGGCCGCCGTCACCGAACTCGGCCACGCCCCGCGCTTCACCATGGAGCAGGGCCTGCGCGAGACCCTCGCCTGGTACCGGAACGCAATGGTATGAACCTTCCTATTCAGAACCAGTTCGAACGCAATTTTCTAACGACCTCGGTCGACTATGTCTTCAACTGGGCCCGTAAATCCTCCGTCTGGCCCCTCACCTTCGGCCTTGCCTGCTGCGCTATTGAAATGATCGCCTCGAGCGCCTCCCGGTTCGACATCGCCCGGTTCGGCTCCGAGGTCTTCCGGCCCAGCCCCCGCCAAAGCGACCTGATGATTGTTGCCGGCACCGTAACGCTCAAAATGGCCCCGGTCGTCAAGCGCATCTGGGACCAGATGCCCGAGCCCAAGTGGTGCATCTCGATGGGTGCCTGCTCGAGCGTCGGCGGGCCGTTCAACACCTACAGCGTCCTCCAGGGCATGGACCGCATCCTGCCCGTCGACGTCTACGTTACCGGCTGCCCACCCCGGCCCGAGAACCTCTTCTACGCGCTCCTCAAGCTGCAGGATAAGATCGACGCCACGCCCAATCTGGTGCGTCGCCCCACCGAGGTGCGGCTGCACGAACAGATGCTCGCCGACTTCAAACGCCGGGTGATGGTGGCGCAGGTCCAGAATCCGGTCGCGTAATGATTACCGCGCCGCCGCTCGACGCCCTCCCCTGGCTGCGCCACGAGTTCGGCACGCGCCATAGCCCGCCCCCGGCCGGCCGTGTCGCCACGCTGCGGCAGATCCACTCGGCCGCCGTCTGGTCGGTCCGGGAGGCCGCGGGTTGCCTGGGGGAAGGCGACGCGCTCATCACCGCCGAACCTGGCCTGCTGCTGGCCATCCGCACCGCCGACTGTGTTCCGATCCTGCTGGCCGACCCGGTCCGCAGAGTCGTCGCGGCCGTCCACGCCGGTTGGCGAGGAACCGTAGCGGGTGTTTTGACCCAAACCGTGGGGCAAATGCACTCAGATTACGAAACGAACCCAAGCGATCTGATCGCCGCCATCGGTCCGGCTATCGGCCCCTGCTGCTTCACCGTCGGCAGTGATGTGCCGCTTCCGGTGGTCGACGGGAGAGCGGACCTGTGGGCCGCCAACCGGCGACAACTGGAGGAGGCAGGGGTGACCTCCATCTGGAGCGCCGGGCAGTGCACGCTGTGCCAGCCGGGAACCTTCTTCTCGTTCCGGCGCGACCGGGAGAGTGGACGCATGATCTCCGCGATCGGGATTCGCTGACGGGATGAAAAAAGCCCCGCAACGGGATGGTTGCGGGGCCGGAGCAAGAGGCAGTTCGTAAGAGGGGACGAAAATACGGGAGATTCGCCCGAAGTTAGGCCGAAACGAGCATGTCGTCGAACATCTCGTCCTGCACGAACTGCTTACGGTCGTACTGTTCCTGGCATTCGATGCAGTAGGGCGTCCAGGGGACCGCGTTCAAACGCTTCACGCTGATGTCCTCCTCGCAGTGCATACAGATACCAAATTGGTCGTGTTCAATCCGCTGCAACGCGGCACGAACATTTCGCAACAACGCGGTCTCGCGGTCCAGGGTCCGGATGGCAAACTCGCGCTCGGAGGCACGCTGCACCTCGTCGAGAGCATCCGGGCTCTTCTCAATTTCAATTCCTTCGCGATTACGAAGCAAATAGGTCAATTCCGCCTGTTTTGCCTCAAGGATGTCGCGATACTTTTTAATCTCTGCATTGGTCATCTTGATTCTCCCTCGTTACTTGTAATGGTTATTCTGTGTTTTGCTTGCTTTAGAGCACCGCGGTCACGATGCTTTCATCGACTATAGACGCTTGAGCTGATCAAAAGGTTCGGCAAACTTTATAAAATTTTCTGCGTGCTCAAGACGCATATCCGTACCCTGGGCAGCTACCCACCCACTGATATCTACAGTACTATTTAAAGTTTCTTTAGTGCGGCAGTATTGACGGTGGCTGTTCATGGAGTATAGCACCGTCTTTTGCAAGTTTGGTGCCAACTCATTTCCAACGCGAACCGAACCAGCCAAACGGAACCAAACCCTGTCTCAACAGCAGTTCCCGGCTACTGTCTTGCTGTATCGGCACACTTTGGGTCCACCATTAGTACTTTGGGTAGACGAAAATTCTCACTTCCCGTTTCAAAATAGTTTTCGCTCGTCTCCCGGTTGGACGTTTTCGGGCAGCGTAGATCATTTCCGTCCAATGGTGCCAAAGGCAAGCCCCAAAGCGCGCTTGTCGGGCGGCAGGGTGAACGCCGGACTAGCGGTGAGCTCCAAGTGCAGCGCAGGGGTCGCCCGGAGTGGTGCCGGCAACACCAGTTCCCCCCGGCAGCGGTCGCGCGGCAGCGTAAAAACGCCAAGAACTTGCCCGTCGTGGCGAATGGTGAGGGTGACGGGTCCGGTGCGTGGTTCCGCTTCCCCCCGATAGCACTCAAAGAAGAGGGTGCCCCCCGGACCGCCCAGCTTGATTTCCGCCCGCGGGTGCATCCACCGGAAGCCCTGTTCGATCGGCTCCCATCCCTTGCCGAGTTGCGCCGCAAGAAACGGTTGGCTGAGTTCGACCACCGGCGCGAGGGCGTCGGCCCACTCCATGGCCGCCATTTCCCGGTAGTGACTCGTAATGTTGCGCAAGGGTTTA
>JADCJL010000252.1 GCA_020247055.1 Acidobacteriaceae bacterium
CAACTCGCCCCTCCCGCCGGGCCGTAGCGAGTCCGTTGTGCGCGATTCCGAAAAAAGCGCACAGGCCGCGCAGGCCCGGCACCAAAGGGCGAGCAACTCGCCCCTCCGGCCGGGCCGTAGCGAGTCCGTTGTGCGCGATTCCGAAAAAAGCGCACAGGCCGCGCAGGCCCGGCACCAAAGGGCGAGCAACTCGCCCCTCCCGCCGGGCCGCAGCGAGTCCGTTGTGCGCGCTCCTAGAGAAGACCGCACTTTCTTCTTTTTTAACTACGAAGGGATCCGGAACAACCGGCAGAACACACTACTGGCCAATGTGCCCACGGCCGGGGAAGTCGGCGGCAGCTTCGCGGGACTGCCGGCCGTCCGCGATCCGCTCACCGGTGCGCCATTTGCGGGCAACGTTATTCCGGCAACCCGGCTGGACCCCGTGGGGGCGGCCATCGCGAAACTCTATCCGGCGCCGAACGTGGACGGGGCGCGGACGCGCACCAATAACTTCCGGGCCAATCAGTTGATCACCAATCCGTCGAACAATTTCGTGACGCGGATCGACCATACCATTTCCGGGCGGGACCGTTTGTACGGGCGGCTGCTGACCAACACCGGGTCGACGCTGAACTCGCCGGTCTTTCGCACCGCCGGCGTCGATCCGTTCCACTCCCGCAGCGAGGGAAGCTACTACAGCTGGTCGGCGACGTGGCAGCACTCCTTCACCGCCACGACAATTCTTGAAAGCCGTTACTCCTACGACCGCCGGAAGAACATCAACCGGTCAGGCGGCGCGGACCTCGGGCTCGCCAGGCAGCTCGGAATTCTGGGAACCAACGACCGTTTCTTCCCGCAGATTTCGCTCACCGGACTCACCGGGTTCGGCGTGGGCGAACACGAGCGCCTGCAGGTGCCCATCCGCGGCGACCACCTCACGGCGAACGTAACGAAGCTGGCGGGTGCCCACACCTACAAGTTCGGTGGCGAGTTCCGGCGGTCCGCAAACGACGATGTGTGGAGCGGGGCGGCGGGCGGCGTGTTGAACTTCAACAACGCGGCGACGGGCGATGCTTTGGCGGCGCTGCTCCTCGGATGGACGAATAGCGGCTCCCGGGCGGAAGCGCCCTTGATCCGAAGCAGGGCGAACGCCTTCGGCGGGTTTGTACAGGACGACTGGAAGGTGACCCCGCGGCTGACCATCAACGCCGGGCTCCGGTGGGATCTCGACTGGCCAAGGTGGGAGGCGGTCGACAACCGGCAGAACTCGTTCGACCGCGCTGCCATCAATCCGGTGAGCGGGACGCCCGGCGTGCTGACCTGGTCGGGGCGGAACGGCCTGAGCCGCTACGCGCATAACTTCGACACGAATAACTTCGGGCCGCGGCTCGGCTTTTCCTACCGCGTCTCGGATCAGTGGGTGGTCCGGGGCGGGGGCGCGACGTTGTTCATCGGCCAGTACGACCAGGCCACGCCCATTGTGGCCAACATCGGATTCGGCATACGGGGAGATTTCGTCTCCACCGACGGCGGACGTACCGCCGCCTTCCCGCTACGGAACGGGCTGCCAGCCATCGCGCCGCTGACCGAGGCCAGCCTCACGCCGGCCTTCGGCGCCGTGGCGCCGGGGCAGGCGCCGAAGCTCGCCGTGGAGTTCTTTGAGCCGGGAAGGCGCGCGGTTCCCTATCTCAACAGCTTCAACCTGAACGTGCAGCGGCAGCTGCCGTCGCAGTCGGTCCTTGAGATCGGCTACCTCGGTTCGCTGGGGCACAAGCTGGGGGCGCCAACCTCCCGGTCCATCAACCAGGTGCCGCCGGAGCGGATCGGAACAAACTCGAACCCGCAGCTCTTGCGGCCGTTTCCGCAGTTCTCCGATGTGCGGGTCATCTCGGCCACCGTCGGGAACTCAAACTATCACGGACTGAACGTGCGGCTGGACAAGCGGAGTTCGCACGGGCTGCAGTTCGGCGTCAACTTCACGTGGTCCAAAGCGATCGATGACGTGCGGTCGCGCAACGAGTTGGGCGGAAACGCGGGCGACAACGCGTTCGGAAACTATTACGACCGTCGCGCCGACCGGGGGCTTTCCGGCAACCACGTGGGACGGCGGTTCATGAGCCACGCCACCTGGGCCATTCCTGCCGGCGGACGGCACGGTCTGGCGCGGCAGACGCTGGGCGGGTGGACGCTGTCGGGGTTGTTCGAGGTCCGCGACGGGGCTCCGTTCGGCGTGATCGAAAACAACGGCGCGGCAATCTATCCCACCGCGGCGACCGTCCGTTCCAACGTGGTGGCCCCCTATGCGGAGAACTCCAACTGGCGGGCGAACGTGCTGGCGGAACCGTTCTTCCAGACGGCGGGATTCGCCCCGCCGCTGCAATACACCTTCGGCAACGCGGGCCGCAGCGTGGCGACCGGGCCGGGGGCCATCGTCTCCGACCTCGCGCTCCTGAAGGACTTCCGCGTGGCGGAGGGCCACCGGCTCCAGTTCCGCGCCGAGTCACTGAACTTCCTGAATCGCGCCAACTTCGCGCTGCCCAACCAGCAGCGCGGGAATGCGAATTTCGGGCGGATCAGTTCGCTGATCGGTGGCAACCAGGCGCGCATCGTCCAACTCGGGCTGCACTACCGTTTCTGAGGATTGGACGGTCGTGGCCGTCCCCTCGCTCTCGCTCCCGGCCACTTTGTCGGTCAGGGTCCCTTTGTCCGGAGGCTCGGCGGCGATGGCGATGGGCGGTTATCCGGGGAGCGAACTGACGGCCTCCCCCGCCCCCGTCGTGCCCTCGGCCTCGCGGCCGGCGGCATCGGGCGCGCCGGCCGCCAGCCTGCCCCGGCCCCAGCCTTCACTGCGAAATCACAAAGTGCACGTCAATCGGAGCCACCACCTCCACCGGCTCTCCGTTCAGATGCGTCGGCCGGTAGCGCCACTGCTTCACCGCGGCCAGCGCCGCCGGCGCCAGCAGCGGGTGCCCGCTAATCAGCCGCAGCTGCTCCATCCTGCCATCTTTCGCAATCACCCCTTCCAGCCGGACCGTCCCCTGAATCCGCGCCTGCTTGGCCAAAGGAGGATAAACCGGATTCACCCGGTAGACAAGATTCGCCCCCTGCACCTCCCCACCCACCCGCAACCGCCTCACCGCCTCCTGCCGCGGCCGCTCCACCGGCCGCGGCGCCGGAGCGCTCGGCACCCTCCCGAGGCCATCCACCAAAGACCGGCCGAACTCCCCACCCGGAACCCGGTCCGCTCCGCTACCGTCCACCAAAGACGCCAGCACGTCCCCCGGCGCGTCAATCAACTCCGTTACCGGCCCCATCGCCGACGGAGCGCGGAACACCCGGGCAGCGGGCCGGGCCACCACGGGCGCATTCGCCCCCGCCGCCATCGCGCCCCGCGCCGCCTCCGCCACCACCTCGGGCGGCCGCACCGGCGCAAGCGGAAGATAGATCAGCGCCTTAGGCGCCACCACACTGAGTATCTTCGGGCTGACTAACGGAAACAGAAACAGCCCGGCCACAATCCCGGCCTGTACCACCGGACCTAACAACGAGAAGGAACTCCGCCCCCAACCGGCGTTGTCCAAGACAGATTCTTCAAACATACAGTTACCTCCACGCCTCAACAGACCCCGGCGGCACCGTAAATGTTCCCACCCGCTCCTCCCATCCCGCACAATGAGAGGATCGTGTCCGCTCCCTCCTCTCCCGCTCCCACCACCCTCTTCCGCATCCTCCTCTCCGTCAGCTTCTGCCACCTGCTCAACGACATGGTCCAGTCGCTCCTCCCCTCCATGTATCCCATCCTCAAGGCCTCCTTCCAGCTCGACTTCACTCAAATCGGCCTGCTCACCATGACCTACCAGCTCATCGCCTCCCTTCTCCAGCCCTTCGTCGGCAATTTCACTGACCGCCGTCCCCTGCCCTTCTCCCTCCCCATCGGCATGCTCTTCACCCTCGCCGGCCTCCTCCTGCTGGCCGTCGCGCCCACCTATGGCTGGCTCCTCGGCGCCTCCTCGCTAATCGGCGTGGGGTCGGCGATCTTCCACCCGGAGTCCTCCCGCGTCGCCCGCCTCGCCTCCGGCGGCCGCCACGGCTTCGCCCAGGCGTTCTTCCAGGTCGGCGGCAACGCCGGCTCGGCCATTGGCCCCCTCCTCACGGCTCTCATCGTCCTCCCAATTGGCCAGCGCGGCGCGGCCTGGTTCTCCCTCGCCGCCCTGCTTGGCATCGGCGTGCTGACGCGGGTCGGCCAATGGTACCGCGACCAACTCCGGCCCTTCACCGCGCGCCACCCTCACCCGCCCCCCGCCTTCCCCCTCCCCCGCGCCGCCGTCCTCCGCGCCATCGCCGTCCTCATCGCCCTGGTTTTCTCGAAATACTTCTACCTGGCGAGTCTCTCGAGCTACTACACCTTCTATCTCATCAGCCGCTTCCAGGTTAGCGTCCAGACCGCGCAGCTCTACCTGTTTCTCTTCCTCGGCGCCGTGGCCGCCGGAACTCTCATCGGCGGCCCGGTCGGCGACCGCCTCGGCCGCCGCGTCGTCATCTGGTGCTCCATCCTCGGCGTCCTTCCCTTCTCGTTGCTGCTCCCGTGGGCGAATCTATTCTGGACCAGCGTCCTCAGCGTCATCATCGGCTTTGTCATCGCCTCCGCCTTCTCCGCCATCCTCGTCTACGCCCAGGAACTGGTTCCCGGCCGCGTCGGACTCATCTCCGGTCTCTTCTTCGGCTTCGCTTTTGGCATGGGAGGCATCGGCGCGGCTGTCCTCGGCCGCCTGGCCGACGCCACCAGCATCGAATTCGTCTACCAGATCTGTGCCTTCCTCCCCGCCATCGGCCTGCTCGCCGGCCTCCTCCCGGTCGTGCCCAGCGAAAGAAAACATCCCTCTACCCGGTGACACCAAACGAGCGCCCCGACGCTGCTCTCCTGCGGTATCCAACCCAACCACCACCACCAGACCAGCTCCCGACCACGTCTGCTGAACCGGAAACACCAGGCTTCAAGGTCTCCCCACAAAGTCTCCCCGAAAGACTTTTGATGTTCAGGCACAACAATCAATTCGCTGGCGGTGGACGCAATCGGCACTCGATCCCGCGAAAGGGCCCACGCGCTTCGGGAATCCCCCCCCAAGGCCGCAAGGCAGTTTGGGCCATACCGGCTACTCTCCGGCCGAGCGGAGGTCTCAGCCAGGAACGTAGATCTCGCCAAAGCGCACAGGCCAAAGCACTCCGTTGTGCGCGGTTCCTTAAAAGTCGAAATCCCCCGGGCGGGAGACCGGCGTCCCCCGCGGGCCATGCGCCGGGCGCTCTTCCTCTGCGAGCTGGACGTCGAGAGTCATCTCGACCTTCTGGCGAAAGAGTGTGACCTTGAGCGGATTGCGACTCTTGGTGCCGCGGATGGCAGCCGTTATGTCCCGGGGCGAGCGGACGGGCTTGTCGTCGATGCGAACGATGACGTCGCCAGCCTTGATGCCCGCCTTGACCGCAGGCATCTCCTTGGCGACAGCGCGGACGAGGACGCCTTCCTTGACGCCGAAGTACTCGGCGAGTTGATCCTCCACCGACTCGCCGTCAATGCCGAGCATGCCCGAGCGCCAACCCATGACGGCATGCGGGACATCCATCATGCGGATCTCCGGCAGGTTGCGCAAGCGTTCGCGGACGCGGGCGAGTTCCTGTTCAACGCGCTGGCGGTCGGGGAAGATATTGCCGGGCCGGGAGCCGATGGTGGCGGTGACGGTCTGGTTGGACCCGTTGCGGACGATCTTCATCTTGACCTGGCGGCCAACGGGGGTTTCGCGCACGAAGCGGACGAACTGTTCGGCGCCCTCAACGCGGTTACCCTGGTATTCGAGGACGGCATCGCCGTTCTTGAGTCCGGCCTTCTCGGCGGGGCTCCCGGGGTCGACGCGGGTAACTTCCACACCGGCCTCCTCTTTGAGCTTGAGCTCCTTGGTGCGATCGGCAAGGATCTCCTTGACGCCGATGCCGAGGTAGCTGGTAGGGCCGCCCATCGTCATGACGCGAACCCCGCGAGGAGGCTCGGGCGGAGTCGGAGGCCCGGGGGGCGCCGGCTGAGCGTGCATCGCGATGGCGGCCAGGAGCGACAGGGCCGCGGTAGCGACGGGGGTAGCGCGGCGGAGCGGGTTGCAAACGTACATATTGGTTAGTTCTCCCAGAAATTCGATACCGGCGATCCGTCCGGATGCCCTGTTACCGTGGTGGCGGCTAGGGGCTTCGAGAATCCGTTGTCGGTTGCGGGCTCGTTGATTCAGACGCGGCCGGCCCGGAATGGTCACGCATCTCGTTGGCGAGACAGTGGCCGCGACGATTTGCGTGGCGGCGGTCCGGACGCTGGCCGCGAGGCGGAAATTTTTTTTGAGTGGGCCTAACCAAATCTTTTTCCTTGCGTCCATGGGTTTGGTGGTGTGCAAAGAATCCATCTCGATTCCCGCGATGCAATCGCCGTCACTCATTGACGAATCGTCTCTGATCCGCGCCGCGCAGCAAGGGGACCAGGAGGCCTTCACCTCCCTCGTCCGTCTCTACGACCAGAACGTCCTCCGCATCGCCATGAACCTGCTGCGGTCTCCAGACGTGGCGCGGGATGTCTACCAGGAAGCCTTCCTGCGTGTCTACCGGAACCTGCACTCGTTTCGGTTCGACTGCAGGTTCGAGACTTGGCTTTACCGCATCGTCACCAATATCTGCCTGGACCACCTGCGGAAACGGAAGGTCCGGAAGGAAGAATCGGCCGTCGTCGAGACCCGCGGAGGAGAGTTGAACCTGCTCGAGTCTGTCGAGGAAAACCGCGCCGACAACGATCCGCAACGGCGGCTTCTCGCGGGCGAGCTGCGACAGCGGATCGACCGGGCCCTCGCTGACCTGACACCGCGGGAGCGGATGGTCTTCGAGCTGCGCCACTACCAGGGGTTGCGGCTGCGCGCGATCGGCGAATCGCTCGGCACGACCGAAGAGGCCGCCAAGAACTGCCTGTTCCGGGCAACGCAGAAGATGCGGGCGGCGCTCGGCGATTATGCGTGAGGAGAAAGGCCCCATGAACACGAATCTCAAATGCGAAGACTGCCGGGAGCTGCTGGTCCTGGAAGCCTACGGAGAGCTCTCCGTCGAACAGGAAGAGGCCATCGAGGCGCACGTCGCGGCGTGCGTGGCTTGCCGCGAGGAGCGCACCACACTCGCGCGGCTGCACGCAGCGGCCGACGAGGTGGCGATCGAACCTTCGCTCGAACTGCTGGCGGCGTGCCGTCAGAATCTGCACCGGGCAGTGGCGGAGAGCGCGGCGGCGCCGCGGGCCGTGCCGTTCTGGCGGCGGTTGCTGCCCGAAGGTGGATTCTGGTCGATGGCGGCCAAGCCGGCGATGGCAATGGCGCTCTGCGCGGCAGGCTTGGCCGGGGCACGGTTGGTACCAGCGGCCGGCGCCCCGGGCGGTCCGGCGGCCGGGTCGACGACGTCAGCCGTGCGGAACGTGCGCTACATCGAGCCGTCGGCCGACGGGCAGGTGCGGATCGTGTACGACGAGGTCCGGCAGCGGGAGCTAACGGGGCGCGTCGACGATCAGGGCGTGCGGGACATGCTGCTGACGGCAACGCGGGATCCGGAAGATCCGGGGCTGCGGGTCGACTCGATGGAAGTCCTGCGGCGCCGGGTAGAGCACGAGGACGTCCGGACGGCCCTGGTGCGGGCGCTGGAGACCGACGGGAACGAGGGCGTGCGGCTGAAGGCGCTCGAGGCGCTCAAGCCGTTTGCCGGCCACCCCGGGGTGCGGACGGCGCTGACGCGGGTGCTGGTGGCCGACAAGAGCGCGACGGTGCGGACGCAGACGATCGACCTGCTGGTGAACACGCGCCGGGACGAGCCGGAGTTGGCGGGCGTGCTGCAGGAACTGATGCGGCGGGAGGAGAACGCCTACATCCGGCAGCGCAGCCAGACGGCGTTGAAGGCCATGAACGCATCGCTCGAGACGTTTTAATGTTTTCGCGCGAGATGGGGCCGCGTTTGGCGATGGGCGGCCGGCGACCGGCCGGCTGAAACACGCCACAAGTCTTTTGCTTTGATTGCGCGAATTGAAATTGGACAAGACGCCAACAAACGCGCTGCTGACCGCAACTACCTTCGTGGAAAGCGAAATCGAAGTGAGAAGCGAAATCGAAAAGTACAATGGGCACCATGCGCGGCGATATCACCGCTTTCGTTGAGTCTTCCGCCGCGCGTGATGAACAGGAATTGGTGGGGCTGTTTTTCGCCGCTCCCTCTGACGCAACCTTCACGCCCGTATTCCTACGGTTTGCCCCACGAATGCTGCGATATTTCGAACTGCGCGGCTGTGCCAAAGCGGTTGCCGAAGACCTGACGCAGGAAGTGATGCTGGCCGCCTTTAGGCAAACCGCCACCATTCGAGATCCCGCCCGCTTTCGCGCTTGGCTGTACGGCGTCGCACGCCACAAGCACCTCATGCACATTCGACGACAATGCCACAACCCGGAGATGGTCGAATTTGACGAGTTAAGCGAGTCGTTGCTGGCTGCCGGTTGCGACCCGCTGTCGCGGTCTGTCTTGTACGAGTCGCTGGCAACGCTGGATGCGGTGTCGCGGCGCATCCTCCTGCTCCGTTACATGGATGGCCTGGAATACCATGAGATCGCCGAAGTGATGAAAATGCCCTTGGGTACGGTGCAATGGAAAGTGTTTGATTCGAAGAAAAAACTTGCGAAATGGATGGGGAGATTATGAACACCGAACACAGCATTACGGAGGCTCAGTGGATGGAGTACCTCAATGGGACTCTGACTGAGGCAGCTTGCGCCAGGATCCGGTCACACCTGGAAATCTGCGAGGAATGCCGGGGCATGCTCAACCAGCTGCGCGAATGGGAGTCGGTGGTCATTGAGGAAGTCAGCCGGCTCAAAGTGACGGCCACCCGCAGCACCGGCGAAATAGACGTGCTGGCCGAAAAATTTCTCCGGAGCATCCGGGAAAATGGAATTCGCCCCATCCAGGGTTCCACGTTGAAGCCCGTCGAAGCCGTGCGTCTACTCCGAGCCCTCCTCGATCCGCTGTGTGGGGCAGGTGCGGCACGCAATGCAGTCCGGCTAGCCACCGAGCAGTCGTGCAGGGCCGGCGAGCAAGATGTATCCGTCCCCAACTGGGGTTTGTTTGTCCGTAACCTGAGCAAGAACGTGGGCTATGTTTACGGATCACCCGCGCGTGTACTCATCGAACGGGTGGGGAGCTTAGTCGCAGCGGAGATCCACTGATGCGCTTGAAACCGCCACCGGGATTGGTGGGTTGGGGGCTCGCACTCTGCCTCTTCCTGTGTGTTACCACCCAGGTGCTGAGCGGCATAGAGCCTGCTTGGCGAACAGCGACAATCGTGCTGTTGGCGGTATCTCACTTCACGGCCAATGTGTCGAGCGGCGTGCTGGGCCGCAGAATCGCCCTCGATCACGACAAGGGCACTCTGATGCGGCTGGCCTGGAACCTGATCACCCTCGCGGTTCTGGTCAATGCCTGCCGGGTGGTCTTCGAGGTCGCCTTCCAAAGTACGGGCCGCCTCGATTCCGCTCTCCATCCGGCCCTGGGGTTACGCCAAATCTTCGTCGCCAGCTCCTTCCTGATCCTGACCGGCGCGCTCGGGGCCATGTGGTCCGCCTTTACGACACTGCAGTTGGGGATACGGCTCCGCGCCATCGATTGGGCGTTGATCGGGTGTGTTGTCTTTTTGGTGCCACCCGTAATCTGGAATCGCCAAACCATGGGTGATTCGGGATCTCCCTGGGCCATCGTGCGCTACCTGCAAATCTCCGGCCCGATTCTGTTAGCCATTCCAGCGTCTATGGGTATCGTGCTCTATCGCGTGAGCGAAGAGATGGGCGAAGGGAGGATGGCGCTAACGCTGAAGTGCCTGGCCGGATCCCTCGCGCTACGCCTGAGCGCACTCGCGGCGGCGGCCTTTCTTGGACCCGATGGGAATGCCGCCGGCGCCTCGGCGACCTCTCTGGTGCCGATGGTCTTCTACATCACCGCCCATTGGATCTTCCTCCTGGGCCTCGTCCATCGCTGGCGGCTCAGCCACCAGACCACCGATCTCATCGAACGGTACGAGAGCGATCAGGAGAACCAACTCACCCTACTGGCGCAGCGAACGCACAAGTCCGCAAATTAGTTCACGCCTCCGCCAACAAACCGCCCAGCCAGCGCAACTACGCCACCAGTGGTCGAACTTTGAATTGAGGTGAACCATGCCGGTTCCAACCATCCTGTCTCGCAGAGCAGCTAACCAGTCCGCCCGCCGGATCCATTGCGGGAGCAACCAAGGAAGTAGGATAGGAATTGACTCGATGCCATGGTTCGCCCTTGACCGAGCGGAAAACCGTTCTTGAACGGGTGATCGATTCGGTGGCGCCACGAGGCGCAGATTCATACCTAGTGAGGAGTTGAAGATGAAAGTGCAATGTTTCCGCTTGTTTTGTCTCGTCTCAGCCGTAAGCGCTGTGTCGTGGGGGCAAGCTCTCAATGGAACGGTTTTGGGGACTGTCTCCGACTCTTCGGGAGCCGCCGTACAGAATGCCAAGGTCTCCGCGGTCGAACTCAATACGAATTTCAGCCGCAGCATCCAATCGGTCGAAGGCGGAACCTACACGTTTTCGAACCTGCCGCCCGGCGTCTACTCCGTCTCGGTGGAGCTTGCCGGCTTCCGCAAGGCAGTGCGCGATCGCGTGGATGTTGTGATCAACTCCACCACGCGCGTCGACTTCCAACTGCAGCCCGGCCAGATCAACGAACAGATTCAAGTCACCGCCGAAGCGCCCGCGCTCCAGACCGACCGCACCGACACCGGACGCAGCATGGATCAGCGTCAGGTCTCCGAACTCCCCCTCACCCAGAATCGTAATTTTCAGGGTCTCGTGAATCTCGTCCCCGGCGCCGCGCGCGCGCAACGCAATCACTCCGAGTTCTTCAATTCAAACGACTCCATGCAGTCCCGCGTCAATGGACAGTCGCGCATGGCCAACAACATTCAGTTTGAAGGCGTGGACAACAACCATCGCACCGGCCTGCTTACGGCCTACATCCCTCCCGCCGAGGCGATCCAAACCGTCGACATCACCACCTCCAACTACGACGCCGAAATGGGCCGCGCCGGCGGCGCCGTGATGAACGTAAACATCAAGTCCGGCACCAACGAGTATCACGGCAGCCTCTACGAGTTCAATCGCGTCAGCGCGCTCGCCGCCCGCCGTACCGATCTGCTGATCAAGCCGCCGATCACGTACAACTACTTCGGTGGCACCTTTGGAGGCGCGATCGTGAAGAACAAGACGTTCTTCTTCGGCGACTATCTCGGCATCCGCGACCGCCTCGGCAAAGGCAACCGCTTCACCATTCCCACCGCCGACTTCCGCGCGGGGAACCTCTCGCAGTCTCCCACCACCATCTACGACCCGGCCACCGGAGCCCCCGATGGCACCGGCCGCCTCCCGTTCGTCGGCAACATCATTCCCGCCTCCCGCATCTCTCCCATCGCCGCTCGCCTCAACGCCCTGCTGCCGGCCACTACCTCCCCCAACGCCACTGGCGTCAACTTCGAAGGCGGCACCGTACGTTCTAAGGACACTGACGGCTTCGACGCCAAGGTCGATCACAACTTCGACGAAAACACCCGCATCAACGTCCGCTACTCCTTCCAGCGGCCCGAGATCACCGACCCGCCTCAGTACGGCCTCCCCGGCGGCCCGGCCAACGGCGGCTTCGGCGGCACCGGCATTACCAAGACCCAGACCGCCGGCCTCAACGCCACCCGCGTCTTCTCCCCCACCTTTATCGGAGAATTGCGCATCGGCCTCATGCGCTATCGAAACGATGCCTATGCCACCGACTACGGCACCAAAGCATCGGACGACGTCGGCATTCGCGGCGTCAACATCTCCGACCTCACCTCCGGCCTGACCAACATCGACATCCAAGGCTACTCCAATCCCGTCGTCGGCTACTCGCTGTCGCTGCCCTGGATTCGCTTTGAGACCAACTGGAACTTCATCACCAATTGGACGAAGAGCCTCGGCAAGCACACCATCAAATTCGGCGCCGACTATCGCTACAATCGCGACGGCCTCTTCCAGACGCAGGTCTATTCCCTGCGTGGCCAGTATCGCTTCCGCTCCGGCCAGACCGGCCGCAACGGCGATTCCAACCAGGGCTTCGCCAACGCCTACGCCGCCTTCCTGCTCGACCTGCCCAACGACTACGGCCGCGACCTCCTGTCGGCCTTCCCGGAGTACGTCCAGTTTCCGTTGTTCACCTACGTGCAGGACAAGTGGCAGGTATCGAAGAAGCTGACGCTCGACATCGGCCTGCGCCACGAACTCTATCCGCCCGCCACGCCCCGCCAGAAGGGTGGCTTCTCCAACTACGACATCAGCACCAACTCGTTAATTGTTGCTGGCGTCGGCAACAACCCCCGCAACCTCGGCCGCAAGAACTACAAAGGCAACTTCGCCCCGCGCTTCGGCCTCAGCTACCGCTTTGACGAGAAGACCGTGATCCGCTCCGGCTACGGCGTCAGCTACATTCCCTACGCCAATAACGCCTATGCCTATAACTTCCCGGTGCGGCAGAACAATGCGTTCAACCCCATCAACTCCTTCGTGCCTGCTGGCCGCATGGCGGACGGTCTGCCGGCGCCGCTGCCCTTCAATGTGCCCGCCGACGGCATTATCCGCAACGCCCCGAACCAGAACTACGATGTGATTCCGCTCGATTATCGCGAAGGCTACATCCAAAGCTGGAATCTGGCCGTGCAGCGCGCGCTGCCGGGCAAGTTCACTCTCGACGTCGCCTACGTGGGCAATAAGGGCACGCGCATCCCCACCCTGTTCAACGCCAACGCCGGCCTGACGCTGGGCGCCGGCCGCGATGGGCGTCCGCTCTGGGCGCCGTTCCGGCGCGATGCCGACACCAACTTTAGCTTCATCGGCACCTCCAACAACTACAACTCGCTCCAAGTGAAGTTTGATCGCCGCTTCTCGGGTGGCTTCCAAATGACCACCGCCTACACCTGGTCGAAGGCGATTGACGTCTCCAACGACAACGGCGGCTTCGCTTACTACATCAACCCAGGCCGCTCGCGCGCCACGGCGGACTTTGACCGGCGGCACATGTTCAATCAGAGCTATATCTGGGAACTGCCGTTTGGCAAGGGGAAGCGCTTTGCAAACACCGGTGCCATGAGCCATGTGCTCGGCGGCTGGCAGGTAACCAGCCTGCTGACGCTGATGAGCGGACAGGCCATGAACATCTCGGCGCCCAACGCCACGCTCAACGCTCCGGGCAATGCGAACAATCCGAACTACATTGGCACGGGCAAGCTGCCGGTGTCGGGCGTGGTGAACTTCCGTTCGACGGGACGCAATCAGCCCACCTGGTTCGACACCACCGTCTTCGCCGCGCCTGCCGCCAACACCTTCGGCAACATCGGGCGCAACGCGTTCAACGGCCCGGGCTTTGCGAATGTAGACCTATCGCTCTTCCGCCGCTTTGTGCTGACCGAGCGCTTCAAACTCGAGTTCCGCGCCGAAAGCTACAACTTCACAAACACACCGCAGTATCCTAACCCGGACGGCGGCTTCGGCAACGCCACTTTCGGCCAGATCACCAACGCCGGCATCGGCAGTTCCGCTGATGGCGGCAGCCGCAACATCCAGTTGGGCCTGCGCTTGTTGTTCTAACTCAGTAGCTCGAACCGAAAAATGGCACCGGGGAGTCGACAGGACTCCCCGTTTGCTTTATGCTACATCCCCGGCGACAAG
>JADCJL010000253.1 GCA_020247055.1 Acidobacteriaceae bacterium
ACCAACTACCTTCGCATCCTCCACGGCGCCACCGGCATCCTCCTGCTCTGCCTCCATCTGCCGTCCGCCGCCACGAAGGGCGCGCTCACGCTCGCCTACGCCGCCGTCGCCGCCGCCCTGCTCCTCGCCGGCTTCCTCCGCCCCGACCGCTTCAGCCGTCTCGCCGCCCTCGGCCTGTTCCTGTTCTGCCTCGCCAAGCTCTTCCTCTACGACTTCCGCGAACTCGATACCGCCAGCCGCATCCTCTCCTTCATCGGACTCGGCCTCCTGCTGATCGGCGCTTCCTGGATCTACTCGCGATTCAAGCAGCAGATCCGGCGACTTCTCTAATCCCGCCTCAGGCGACCTCCGGAACCCCGGCCACGCGCAGCCGCAGCGCCTCACGCAAACTCTGCTTGATCCGCAGCAGCCGCACCCGCACCGACACCGGGCTGATGCCCAGCCGAGGCGCCAGTTCCTTACTCGACCATCCCTCCAGATAGTGCTGCTCCAACAACTGCCGGTCCACCGGCGAACAGTGCGCCAGAATCTCGGCTACGGCGCTGGCATCGTAGTCGGGCTGCACCACCGCGGCGCCCTCACTCAACTCCTCGGCAGGTCGCCGCCGCCGGTAATCCACCCGCACCAGATTCTTCGCAATCGTGTTCACCCACACCCCCACCGCCCCCTGGCTTTTCAACTGCCCCCGGCGCTCCCAACCCCGCGCCCAGGCTGCTTGTGCCAACTCCTCGGCCAAATCGCTCGGTACCCCGGTCGACAACAGAAAACGCACCGTCCGCGGATAACCCTGACGGTAGGCCTTTTCATATTGCTGCTCGGTCAGAACGGCATCAGTTGGTTCGTTCTTGTTTGCGGTAGTCATGCCCGTGACAGTGCACGTACCGGACCACCCGCGCCAAGACCCTGTTTGCCCCGTTTTCGCGCCGCCCGCTGGCTGATTCCTAGACAGCCCCCTGGTCGTCCTGTCCAGTTCCGATACGCTCGCCTGCCTCGACCCGCAGCCCCTTGAGGCGCGCCTCCATCTCCGCGGCGGCCCGCCGGATATTGGCCGCAAAGCGACGCCGCGTCGCCGCGTCGCACTCCTCGTCGAGCATCTCCGCATAACCGGCAATCGCGCTCAGCGGCGTGCGCAGATCATGCACCAGTTGATTGATCCAGCTCTCGCGCTCCTCCTCCCCCTCCCGCTCCTCCTCCCCCTCCGTCATAGGGTCCTCCCGGTGAGACGCGCCATCACCTCGAGCAGCCGGGCGAAGTCTACCGGCTTGGTTTCAAACGCCGCGCAGCCGGCCGCCATCGCGCGCGCCTGTTCCTCGCCCAGGGCGTGCGCCGTCAACGCAATCACCGGAATCGCCGCCGTTGCCGCGCTCTGCCGCAACCGCCGCGTCGCCTCCCACCCGTCCAGCCGCGGCAGGCTCATGTCCATCAGAATCACGTCCGGCCGCTCCTCGTCCGCCGCCGCGATCGCCTGCTCACCATCCGCGGCCAGCACCACCGTCAAGCCCCGCTTCCGCAGCCGGCGCGACAGCATATCCCGGTTCAACTCGTGGTCTTCCACCAACAGCACCTTCAGCGGCTCGCTCATGCTCCTCCCCGGCTCGCAAAATACCCCGGCGTTACCTCCGCCGGCAGCTGCATCGTGAACGTCGATCCCTCGCCCGGGGCCGACTCCACCGTCACCTCCCCGCCCAGCAGCCGGGACAGCCGCCGGGTGATCGCCAGGCCCAGCCCCGTCCCCTCCGGCCCGGGCGCTCCGCGCGGATGGCTCATTTCCAGCCGCGAAAACGGTTCAAACAGCCGCGCCTGATCCTCCGGCCCAATCCCTGGCCCTGTGTCCGCCACCGCAAAGTCCACCCACTCCCGCTCTTGCCGCCGCACGCGGCGAACCCGCAGCCGGATCTCCCCTTCCCGCGTAAACTTCGCCGCGTTCCCAACCAGATTCAGCAGCCCCTGCCGAATGCGCGTCACATCGCTGAACATCCGGCCCGCGTCCGGCGCCACGTCCACCGTCAGCCGGTTCCCCTGCCGGCCGGCGAGCGGCTCCACCAGGCCCATCACCTCCCGCACCACCTCCTCCACCCCAAACTCCACCGGAGTGACCTCCATGCGGCCCGCCTCAATCTTTGACAGCTCCAGCACCCCGTTAATCAGCGTCAGCAGATGCTGCCCGGCCGCCTCAATCCGCTGCAGGTCCACGAGGTCGTCCCGCCGGCCCCCGGCTAGCGCCTCTTCCTGCTGCATCTGCGCGTAGCCAATGATCACGTTTAGCGGCGTCCGCAGTTCATGGCTCATGCTGGCGAGAAATGCGCTCTTCACTTCGCTCGCCCTCTCCGCCGCCCGCCGCCGCCCTGCCACGCGGTGGTTCTCCACCGCAAAGAGGACGAACAACGCCACGCAGCACAGAACCGTCAACGCCGCCGTCTGCCGGATCTGCCCGTCCAATCCGGCGCTGAACTCCTCTTCCGAGATAAACACCCGGCTCTCCAACTCCGCCAGCCGCTCCATCAGACGGTCCATCGTCTGCTTGCCAAACTCACTCCGCACCAGCAGGTTGGCCGGCTCCGTCTGCCCCTGCTGCACCAGACCAACCGCGGTTTGCAACTCTCCCAGCTTCGCCCGCGCCAGCCGTTCAATCTCCCGCACCGCATCGGCCACCGGCGGCCGCTGCTCGCCTACCAGCCGAAGACGATTCAGAATCTCGGGAATGCGCGCCATCGCTCGTTGGTAAGGATCGAGATAACTCTGCTGCTGCGTCAACAGATAACCCCGCTGGCCCGCCTCGGCCTGATAAAGCGCCGCCCGCAACTCCCCAATCGTGCTCACCGCCCACCGCGTCTGCGAAGCCTGCAGCGTGGTCCGCTGCGCCTGCTGCCAGTTCAAATAGATAGCCCCGGTGCCCAACGTCAGCACCAGGGCTCCAATCAGAATGTAGCCCACCTCATCCAGCGGTCGCCCGCGCCACGGGAGCATTCCTCTATCCTACGGCTTGTTACCCTGGAGAGGCTTGACCCCACCCGTCACCATCCTCGCCGTGGACGATGACCCGCTCTCCCGCGAACTCCTCTCCGATGCGCTCCTTCCCCTGCCCGTCCGCGTCCTCACGGCCGCCCACCCGGATGAAGCCATGGAAACCGTCCTCGCCGAACGCCCTGCCATCGTCATCCTCGATCTTCTCCTCCCCGGCCGCTCCGGCCTCGAACTGACGAGCGAAATCCTCGCCGTCGCCCCCACCACCGACGTCCTTCTCCTCACCGGCCACTACACCCCGGAATCCGCCATCGAAGCCATCCGCCTCGGCGCCTGCGACTACCTCACGAAACCCGTCCAGATCGCCGCCCTCCGCGCCCGTATCGGCCGCCTCCTCGACGATCACCAAAAACGCCTCGACGCCGCGCGCCTTGAAACGGAACTCGTCCGCGCCCATCGCTTTGAAGGCATGGTCGGCTACAGCCCCCGGATGCTCGAACTGTTCGCACTCATTCGCCGAGCCGCTCCCCACTTCCGCGTCGCGCTCATCCGCGGCGCCACCGGTACCGGCAAAGAACTCGCCGCCGCCGCCCTCCACCGCCAGTCCCCTGTCGCGGCCGGCCCCTTCGTCGTCTGCAACTGCTCCGCCATCACCGAAACCCTGTTTGAAAGCGAGATGTTCGGCCATGGCAAGGGTGCCTTCACCGGGGCCACCCATGACAAGCAGGGCATGTTCGAAGCCGCCCACGGCGGCACCCTCTTCCTCGATGAACTCGGCGACCTCCCCTTCGCCATGCAGTCCAAACTCCTCCGCGCTATTCAACAGCAAGAGATCCGGCCCGTCGGCGCCAACACCCCCAAAAAGATCTCCTGCCGCGTCATCGCCGCCACCAACCGCGACCTCGAAGCCATGATGGCCGCCGGCGAGTTCCGCGAAGATCTCTACTACCGCCTCTCCATGGTCGAACTGCACCTGCCGCCCCTGATCGGGCGGATGGAAGACTTTCCCTACCTCGTCCGCGCCTTCCTCGAGCGCTACGCCGCCGAGTACGGCAAACCCCTCCAGGGCCTTACCCCCCGCGCCCAGGCGGTCCTCGCCCGCCACCCGTGGCCCGGCAACATCCGCGAACTCGAAAACGTCATCGGCCGCGCCGCCATGATGGCCGAATCCGGCCTCATCGACGTCCGCGACCTCCCCGCCGCCTTCCAGCGCAACCTCACCGCCGCCACGCCCCCCGCGCCCGAGATACTTCCCCTCGCCGAAGTCGAACGTCGCCACGCCCGTTGGGTCCTCGACCAGTTCGACGGCAACAAGAGCAAAACCGCCGAAGCCCTCGGCATCACGCGCAGCACCCTCTACCGCATCCTCGGCGAGACGCTCTGATCCTGGCCTTCTCCCCCGGCGCCTCGCCGTCCGGCACCGTCCGATATTTGCAACCGGGCCCTTCCATCCCCGCGCCCCCGCAGCGTTACCTCCGGCCAATCCTACCCCGATACCGCGTTCCGCTGCCGGTCGTCGCTCAACGGTTACCGGAGTAACTCTTCCCCGGTTCCCTAACCGAGTTGAAGCAATCGGAGATAGAACGATACCATAAAGGTTTCCATGCTGCGCTTTGAAACCGCCGGCGAGTCCCACGGCGAATGCCTCGTGGCGACTCTCACCGGCCTACCCTCCGGAGTCCCGATCTCCCTTGAACGTGTGAACCGCGAACTCTGGCGCCGCCAACAAGGCTTCGGACGCGGCGGACGCATGAAAATTGAAACGGACACCGCCCACCTTGTCTCCGGCGTCCGTCACTCGAAAACCATCGGCGCTCCTATCGCCATGATCATCCAGAATCGCGACTGGAAGAACTGGACCGACATCCTCCCCGTCGAAGACTTCCCGGGCAGCGAAGAGAAAAAGAAAAAAGTGCTCCGCCCCCGGCCCGGCCACGCCGACCTGGCCGGCGCCATCAAATACGACTTCCCCGACGCCCGCTATATCCTCGAGCGCGCCAGCGCCCGCGAAACTACCGCCCGGGTGGCCGTCGGCGCTCTCTGCAAAGAACTCCTGCGCGAGTTCGGCATTACCGTCCTGTCCCACGTCATCCAGGTCGGCACCGCCCGCCTCCGCCGCCCCGCCGCCTGGAGCGAACTCGAAGCCCTCGCCGCCCGCGACGAAGTCCTGCTTGGCTGTGTCGACCCCGCCGCCGAATCCGAAATGAAGGCCGTCGTCGATGAAGCCTACCGCACCGGCGACACGGTCGGCGGCATCTTTGAAGTCGTCGCCCACGGCGTACCGGTCGGCCTCGGCTCTCACATCGCCTGGGATACCCGCCTCGACGGCAAACTTGCGCAGGCCATCGTCTCGATGCAGGCCGTCAAAGGGGTTGAGATCGGCTTCGCCGCCGAAGGAGCCGAGTACTTCGGCTCGAAGGTGCAGGACGCCATTCACTACAACAAAGAGGAACGCGAGTTCTACCGCGGCGCCAACCGCGCCGGCGGCCTCGAAGGCGGCATCACCAACGGCCAGGATATCCTCGTCCGCGGTCTGCTCAAGCCCATCTCCACCCTCCGCCGCCCCCTCGAATCCGTCGACCTCCTCACCCGAGACCCCGAAAAAGCCGCTTATGAACGCTCCGACGTCGCCGTCGTCCCCGCCGCCGGCGTCATTGGCGAGGCCATGGTTTCCATCGTCCTCGCGCAGGCGCTCCTCGACAAGTTCGGCGGCGACTCGCTCCGGGAAACCCGGCGCAATTACGATAACTACTTAGATCAGGTTCACAACTACTAAGATGGTCCTCAACATCGTTAAATACGGCGCATCGATTCTGGAGACGGCCTGCGCTCCGGTGACTAACTTCAATACGTCTGAACTCCGCCAGCTGGTCGACGACATGTTTGAAACCATGTATGCCGCCCGCGGCGTCGGCCTCGCGGCGCCCCAGATCAACGTCGGCCAGCAGCTCACCGTCATCGATACCTCCTCTGGCGAAGACCCCGCTGCCCGTCTGGTTCTCATTAACCCCAAAATCACCCAGCAACAGGGCCAGCAGATCGGCGAAGAGGGTTGCCTGTCTATTCCCGGCTTCCGCGAGGATGTCCGGCGGGCCGCCCAGGTCACCGTCCAGGCCCAGGATGTCGAAGGCAACTCCTTTGAAGTCTCCGGCGACGAACTCCTCGCCCGGGCCCTCCAGCACGAAATCGACCATCTGCACGGCGTTCTCTTTCTCAACCACCTCTCCCCCCTCAAGCGCGAACTCATCCGCCGCAAGATCAAGAAACTCCAAAAGGCCGGCGAATGGTAGTGGTCTTTCTGGGCACCCCCCAGTTCGCCGTCCCCACCCTTGAATCTCTCGTCGCCGCCGGCCACCAGATTCCCGCCGTCTACACCCAGCCGGACCGCCCCGCCGGCCGCGGCCAACAACTCAGCCAGTCCCCCGTTAAGCAGGCCGCCCTCGCTCTGTCGCTCCCCGTCCGCCAGCCGGAACGCATCCGCCGCCCCGAAATCGTCGCCGAACTCCGCGCCCTCGCCGCCGACATTATGGTGGTTGTCGGCTACGGACAGATCATTCCCCAATCCATCATCGACCTTCCCCCCTTCGGCATCGTGAACGTGCACGGCTCCCTTCTGCCCCACTACCGCGGCGCCGCCCCGATCCAATGGGCCATCGCCAATGGAGACACCGTTACCGGCGTCACCACCATGCAGATTAACGCCGGCCTCGACACCGGCGACATCCTCCTCAAAGCCGAA
>JADCJL010000254.1 GCA_020247055.1 Acidobacteriaceae bacterium
TTACCCACCCCACCCTCATGACCCCCATCTCCGCCGCCCTCTCCGCCGACTTCCTCGACCACTCCGGCCAACTCGTCTTCCCCGACATCGGCCTCGACACCCTCTCCCCCCACCCCCGCATCCAAACCCGCTTCCTCTCCACCTACCACCCCGAATACACTCCCGACCAGCTCACCGGCATCGACGCCCTCCTCTCCCTCAAACCCCGCGTCACCGCCGCCTCCCTCGCCGGCGTCACCCAACTCTGCGCCATCGGCCGCTTCGGCGTCGGCTACGACAACGTCGACCTCGCCGCCTGCACCGCCGCCGACGTCGCCGTCTACATTACCCGCCAGGCCGTCGTCCGCCCCGTCGCCTCCTCCATCGTCCTCCTCGTCCTCGCCTCCGCCCACCACCTCGTCCGCAAAGATCGCCTCCTCCGCCAGGGCCTCTGGACCGAATCCACCCGCCTCCTCGGCCGCGAACCCCGCGGTCGCGTCCTCGGCACCGTCGGCCTCGGCAACATCGCCCGCGAAGCCCTCCGCCTCCTCCAACCCTTCGACTTCGCCGAATTCCTCGCCTACGACCCCGCCCTCTCCCACGCCGACGGCGTCCGCCTCGTCCCCCTCGAAACCCTCTTCGCCGAATCCGACTTCGTCCTCATCAACTGCCCCCTCACCCCCGAAACCCGCGGCCTCATCAACGAACCCCTCCTCCGCCGCATGAAACCCACCGCCGTTCTCATCAATACCGCCCGCGGCCCCATCGTCGACGAAGCCGCCCTCACCCGCGTCCTCGCCGACGGCGCCATCCGCTGCGCCGCCCTCGACGTCTTTGCCACCGAACCCCTCCCCTCCAACTCCCCCCTCACCACCCTCGACAACACCATCCTCACCTCCCACTCCCTCTGCTGGACCGAAGAGCTCTTCCGCGACATGGGCCGCGAATCCTGCGCCGGCCTCCTCGCTCTCGCCGCCGGTGAGCCCCCCGCCCACGTCGTCAACCCCGAAGTCCTCTCCCGCTCCGGCTTCCTCGCCAAACTCGCCCGCCTCCGGTCCCCCGCATGACCCCCTCCCCCCGCCGCTGGCTGATGGTCGGCCTCGTCTTCCTCGCCACCCTCATCAACTACCTCGACCGCCAAACCCTCTCCGTCCTTGCCCCCGTCCTCCGCGCCGAGTTCGGCATGTCCAACGTCGACTACTCCCGCGTCGTCTCCGCCTTCATGGTCGCCTACACCATCATGAACGGCGTCTCCGGCCCCCTCATCGACCGCCTCGGCACCCGCCTCGGCTACGCCCTCTGCGTCGCCTGGTGGTCCGTCGCCGCCATCCTCCAGGCCGCCGCCACCGGCCCCCTCTCGCTCGGCCTCACCCGCTTCCTCCTTGCCATGGGCGAAGCCGGCAACTGGCCCGCCGGCATCCGCGTCGTCGCCGAATGGTTCCCCGTCCGCGAACGCTCCCTCGCCTCCGGCCTCTTTAATAGTGGCTCCGCCCTCGGCGCACTCATCGCCACGCCCCTCGTCATCTTCCTCTCCCTCCACTACGGCTGGCGCGCCGCCTTCGTCGCCGTCGGCGCCTCCGGCCTCCTCTGGCTCATCGCCTGGTGGCTGCTCTACGACACGCCCCCCGGCCTCCCCCCGGAAACCCTCCCGCCTCTCCCCGTCGCCGAAATGCTCCGCCTCCGCTTCATCCGCGGCTTCCTCCTCGTCAAGCTCCTGTTCGATCCCGTCTGGTACTTCTACATCTTCTGGTTCCCCGAATACCTCAAAAACGGCCGCCACCTCGACATGGCCGACATCGGCAAATACGGCTGGATCCCCTTCCTTGTCGCCGACCTCGGCAACCTCGCCGGCGGCTGGTTCTGCGGCTGGCTCCTCCGCCGCGGCGTCCCGCTCAACCTCGCCAAGAAAGGCACCATCGCCCTCGCCGCCGCCTCCATGGCTGCCGCCTTCCCCGCCGTCTATGTCGATAGCGTCTGGGTCTCGATGGCCTGCATCTCCCTCGCCATGGCCGGCTACACCGGCGCCAACGCCGTCCTCCTCTCCATCCCCGCCGATGTCCTCCCCCGCCGCGCCCTCGCCTCCGCCTGGGGCCTCTGCAGCATGGGCTCCGGCTTCGGCGGCATGGTCTTCTCCCTCGCCACCGGCTGGCTCATCGACCACTACTCCTACGTCCCCGTCTTCCTCCTGTTCGGCACCCTCCCCCTCCTCGCCGCCCTCGCCCTCTGGCTCACCACCGGCCCCCTCGCCCCCGCCCCAATTGCTGCCGAGGAGTTATAAGATCAATTACGTGCGCTGGCTTTGGTTCCTCCCGCTTGCCGCCTCCGGGGCCACCCTCGAACCCCGCGATATCGTCCTCGCCGGACCCGGCGCCGAACAGCGCCTCGTCGCCTCCGGCTGCACCGTCTCCGCCGCCCACCCCAACCTCGTCCGCATCGATACCAACCGCGTCATCGGCCTCGCCCCCGGCCTCACCACCCTCCACTGCGGCAACGCCTCCGTCCGCGTCGAAGTCCGCAACCAACCCACCCACCAGCTCGAACCCCGCTTCTCGCCCGACATCATCTCCCTCCTCACCATCAAAGGCTGCAACGGCTCCGGCTGCCACGGCTCCCCCGCCGGCCAGAACGGCTTCAAACTCTCCCTGTTCGGCTACGACGTCGCCGCCGACCACGCCGCGGTCCTCCCCCGCATCCACCTCGCCGACCCCGAAAAAAGCCTCCTCCTTCGCAAACCCCTCTTCGACGCCCCCCACGGCGGCGGCCGCCTCCTCTCCCGCGACTCCGACGAGTACCGCACCCTCCTCGCCTGGCTCCGCCTCGGCGCCCCCCGCAGCGCCCGCGGCGCCCGCCTCACCAGCCTCGAAATCGCCCCCCGCGAAGCCCTCCTGAACAAAAGCCCCCAACCCCTCGCCGTCATCGGCCGCCTCTCCGACGGCACCACCCGCGACATGACCCGCGAAGTCCGCTTCTCCTCCGCCGACCCCGCCGTCGCCCGCGTCGAAAACGACTCCCTCCAGCCCGGCGCCCCCGGACTCACCACCATCCTCGCCCGCGCCATGGGCCTCGTCGCCGCCCTCCGCGTCGGTGTCACCAACACTCCCCACCCCGCCCCCTCCCCCTTCCCCCCCGCTAACCTCATCGACCGCTGGACCGGCCCCCGCATGGCCGCCCTCGGCCTCACCCCCGCCCCGCCCACCACCAACTCCGAATTCCTCCGCCGCGTCTACCTCGACACCCTCGGCCGCCCGCCCCTCCCCGCCGAAACCACCCGCTTCCTCGCCCAACCCGACCGCCCCGCCCTCATCAACCAACTCCTCGCCTCCCCCGAATACGCCAGCTTCTGGACCGTCAAGTTCGAAGACTGGTTCCGCAACAACCAGCTCAACTCCCAGGGCCGCGCCATGGGCATGTTCAAAGAGTGGCTCCACGCCGCCCTCGCCGCCGACCGCCCCTACGACCAACTCGTCCGCGACATCCTCACAAGCGACGGCGACTCCTTCCAAAACCCCGCCACCGCCTTCTGGGCCCCCGCCACCGACTTCATGCTCAAAAAGTTCGAAGTCAACCGCGCCGTCCCCACCGTCACCCGCCTCTTCCTCGGCATCCGCCTCGAATGCGCCGAATGCCACAACCACCCGCTGGAAAACTACACCCAGGACGACTTCTACGGCCTCTCCGCCTTCTTCGCCCGCCTGCGCGTCAAACACGGCATCGGCGAATACCGCCGCACCTGGTTTCTCGAAGACGAGGGCGAAGTCCACCACCCCGTCACCCGCCAACCCGTCGCCCCCAAGCTTCTCAACGGCCCCGCCCTCCCGCTCCACTCCCCCACCGACCGCCGCCAAATCCTCGCCGCCTGGATCACCAGCAAAGACAACCCCTACTTCGCCCGCGCCACCGTCAACCGCATCTGGCACGCATACTTCCAAACCGGCATCGTCGAACCCTTCGACGACCTCCGCCTCAGCAACCCGCCCACCAACCCCGAACTCCTCGACGCCCTCGCCCAACACTTCATCGCCTCCGGCTTCCGCCTCAAAGAGCTCCACCGCCTCATCCTCAACTCCCGCACCTACCAGCTCTCCTCCCGCCCCTCGCCCCAACCCGGCGCCCCACCCGCCCTCGAACGCCTCCTGTTCGCCCGCTACCAGCCCCGCAAGCTCCCCGCCGAAGTCCTCCTCGACAGCCTCTCCCAGGTCACCGCCATCCCCCACCCCTTCACCTGGCACCCCAAAGGCACCCGCGCCGTCGACGTCTACCAACCCGACGGCCCCGACCAGTTCCTCGTCACCTTCGGCTTCCCCCGCCGCGACATCCTCTGCGAACGCGCCGCCGTCCCCACGCTCGCCCAGTCCCTCCATCTCATGAACGGCAAAACCATCCAGGCCAAAGTCGACGACAAAGACAACATCCTCGCCCAATGGGAGCCCCTCCCCAACCACGACGTCGTCTCCGCCCTCTACCTCCGCGCCTACGCCCGCCCTCCCAACGATCGCGAACGCGCCGCCGCCCTCGACTTCCTCAACCGCGCCGCCAACCGCCGAAAAGCTCTCGAAGGCCTCCTCTGGGCCACCCTCGTCTCGAAGGAATTCCAACTCAACTACTGAGCCCCCTCACCATGCTCCCCTCACCCCACCGCCGCGACCTCCTCCGCCTCGGCTCCCTCGCCTGCGGCGGCCTCTCTCTGTCCTCCCTCCTCGCCCAATCCTCCTCCCGCGAACGCGCCTGCATCGTCATCTTCCAAAACGGCGGCGCCAGCCAGCTCGACTTCTTCGATCCCAAACCCGACGCCCCCCACGACGTCCGCGGCTCCTTCGGCTCCGTCCCCACCCCCGTTCCCGGCGTCCACTTCTCCGGCCTCCTCCCCCGCACCGCCCGCGCCTTCCCCCACTTCGCCGTCATCCGCTCCATGCACTCCGACGAAGCCATCCACGAACGCGCCCGCCAGTACATCTTCTCCGGCGCCAAACCCCGCAACGACCTCCTCCACCCCTCCTACGGCGCCGTCCTCTCCAAAGAACGCGGCGGCCGCCACGGCCTGCCCCCCTTTATCTCCATCCCCGATAAAGACCTCTCCGCCGAAGCCGGCTTCCTCGGCCCCGCCCACGACCCCTTCCTCACCGGCGACCCCAACGCCAAAAACTTCACCGTCCGCGACCTCACCCTCCCCGCCGGCGTCTCCGACGCCGAATCCCACGCCCGCCGTCAGATCCTCGCCCGCATGGACGCCGAATTCGCCCGCCTCACCGCCTCCCCCCTGCTCGACGACATCGACTCCTTCTCCGCCAAAGCCCTCGACCTCATCGCCTCCCCCGCCGCCCGTCTCGCCTTCGATATCCACCGCGAACCAGACTCCCTCCGCGACGCCTACGGCCGCACCGGCCTCGGCCAGGGCTGCCTCCTCGCCCGCCGCCTCATCGAAGCCGGCACCCGCCTCGCCACCGTCTTCCACGGCGGCTACGACACCCACCGCGAACACGAAAAAGGCGCCCGCAAACTCAACGCCGAGTTCGACCAGGCCTTCCCCACCCTCCTCGCCGACCTCCAGCAGCGCGGCCTCCTCGACAACACCCTCGTCGCCGTCATCGGCGACTTCGGCCGCACCCCCAAACTCAACTTCTCCGGCGGCCGCGACCATTGGCCCCGCGCCTTCTCCGTCGCCCTCGCCGGCGCCGGCATCCGCGGCGGCGCCATCATCGGCGCTACCGACGCCCACGCCGCCGAACCCACCCACCGCCCCGTCTCCGTCGAAGACCTCGGCGCCACCATCTACCACGCCCTCGGCATCAATACCCAGAAGGAGTACCACACCAACGGACGCCCCGTCCGCATCAACAAAGACGGCAAACCCGTCCGGGAACTCTTCGGGTGATCCGCCGCTTCCTCCTTCTCCTCCCGCTCCTCGCCCTCGCCGCCTCCGGCCAGCCCCCCTCCCTCTCCCGCATCCACCCCCTCGGCGCCCGCGCCGGCTCCCTCGTCGAAGTCGAAATCCTCGGCCAATCGTTCCCCCCCGGCTCCACCGTCGAATTCGATACCCCCCTCCTCACCTGGCAGCAAACCACCCTCCACGAACCCGGCCGCCTCAAAGGCCTCGTCTCCCTCCACCCCAACGCCCCCCTCGGCGCCCACCTTCTCCACGTCCGCTCCCCCCTCGGTCCCTCCAACTCCCTCCTGTTCCACGCCGGCCAGTTCCCCTCCATCCTCGAAGGCGACCACCGTGCCCTCCCCTCTCTCCCCGTCGAACTCTACGGCCGCCTCGACGGACCCACCGACATCGATACCTACTGGTTCTCCGTCCACGCCGGCCAGCGCTGGCTCTTCGACCTCCGCGCCATGGACCACGGCTCCGCCGTCGAAGCCCGCATGGCCCTTCTCGATGCCAACGGCCGCCAAATCGCCTATAACGACGACCGCGACCACTACGACGAAAACCCCCGCCTCGAGTTCACCTTCCCTCGTGCCGGCGTCTACGGCCTCCGCCTCGACCAGTACCGCGGCCCCCGCGGCTTCACCTTCGGCAAAAACAACTCCTACCTCCTCCGCATCTCGAACCTTCCCAACCCCGTCTCCCTCTCCCCCCTCGGCGCCCGCCCCGGCTCCCTCGCCCGCTTCTCCCTCGAGGGTTCCGCCCTCGCCGCCGTCTCCCGGGCCTACCTCACCCCCCTCCGCCTCGCCGAGTACTCCCGCATGACCTACCCCTACACCATGCCCATCCGCTTTGCCGCCGATCCCCCCACCCCCACCCGCCTCCCCGCCCAAATCCTCGCCGCCTCCCCCACGCGCCTCGATTTTGCCGTCGCCATCCCCGCCCACGCGCCCCCCGGCCTCTGGAAGCTCTGGCTCGTCTCCCCCGCCGGCCACACCGACGCTCTCCCCCTCGAAATCAGCCCCCAGCCCCCGGCCGACCCCGCCGCCCCGCTCCCCGCCCAGCCCCCCTATGTCGTCAACGGCGTCCTTGCCAAGCCCGGCCAGCGCCAGCGCTTTCTCCTTCCCGTCCGCGCCGGCCAGCCCCTCCGCGTCTCCACCCTCGCCGCCCAGCTCGGCGCCCCCTTTCTCGATACGGTCCTCACCCTCCGCGACGCCCAGGGCCGCAAACTCGCCGAAAGCGACGACGTCGTCGCCGGCTGGGGCGGTCTCCTCGGCAACCCCGACAGCACGCTCTTCTACACCCCCGCCGCCTCCGGCACGCTCACCCTCGAACTCCGCGACCGCCTCCTCCGCGGCGGCCCCCTGTACCCCTACCGTCTCAAAGTCGAGTCCGCCACCCCCTCCTTCCAGCTCTTCACAACTCCGGAAAACCTCACGGTTCGCCGCGGCCAAACCACCACCCTCAAACTCCACCTCGTCCGCGAAGCCGGCTTCTCGGGCGAAGTCTCGGTCCGCGTCGAAGGCGCCGGCCCGCCTCTCTCCGGCAAGTTCCGCGCCGACCAGCTCTTTGAACCCAACGCCGACGGCGCCGACATGCTCATCCCCGAAATCGAATTCACCCTCCCCGCCCCCGGCCCCCCCGGCGTCTACCCCCTCACCATCACCGGGCAAGCCCCCGCCCACCCCGAACCGGTCACCGCCCACACCGCCGTCATGATCGGGCCCATCTACCAAGGCGACTGGAACTTCTACCGCCGCCCCCTCCCCGCCATCACCCTCACCGTCGTCGATTAAACGCGCCAAACCCGCCACCCCCGCTCAAACCCCTCCGCCGCCGCCCCGTCAGCCCCGCCCCGCACCACCCGGATCATCGTCGACCAACCCGCCAACTCGCCTTACCGCGCCAGCCGCCGCCCCCGCTCAACCCCCTCCGCCGAATCCCCGTCAGCCCCGCCCCGCACCACCCGGATCATCATCGACCAACCCGCCAACTCCCCCCACGGCGCCAGCCGCCGCCCCCGCTCAAACCCCTCCGCCGCCGCCCCGTCAGCCCCGCCCCGCACCACCCGGATCATCGTCGACCAACCCGCCAACTCGCCTTACCGCGCCAGCCGCCGCCCCCGCTCAA
>JADCJL010000255.1 GCA_020247055.1 Acidobacteriaceae bacterium
CTCGACAGGCAAGCTCGGCCGCAAAATCGAGACGTTGATTGAGTATCTCCTCCGTTCGAACCCGGTCCCCTGCGGCAGCGTGCTGCTGACGGGAACCGGCATCATCGTGACCCAGGAGTCCGCCCTCGCCGCCGGCGACGTGGTGACCATCACCGCCTCCGGCATCGGCGAACTGTCGAACCCCTGCGTCATCGTGTAAGTCAAACCAAAACCGAAAACAACAAAGGCCGTTCCTCCCAGCTTGGGGGACGGCCTTTTCGTTTCGCAACGAGGCTCGGTTGATGTTTTCAAGCGAGGCGGTCAACGGCTGGCTCCGCCTGTTGCGAGTTCCGCTCTTCACCTACGTGTCTCGGGTAGCATGCACAACTAACGATCGAAATGGTATGTCGCCGGCATTGGTCGCAAAAGCGGCTTGAATTTGTCAAGATCAGAAGGCTTGAGGCATTGGCCTCAAGGGATGAGACATAATGTCAACTGCGGCCAGCGGGTCACCGGAGGCAGCCTGACAGAGAACTATGAGTTCATCGCCGAGTGGCTACGCGCATAGAGTCACCCCACAGGGCGAGAGACACATGCGCGATACTGGAGGGTGTTATGACCCTACGCATCACCGAAGCCGAACTCGTTAGCGACGTTCGTTCTGTGTTGGAAAGGATCGAGCGCGGCGACGAAATCATTATTGAACGGGAAGATCACTGGCCCGTTGTTGTCATGAAGCAGGCGCAGCCCGCTGGACGCAACATCAGCGAATGCATCGCGCTGGCCGAAGCCTACGAGGAAAAGCTCGGCTACGCCCCGTTCCCGGATGAGGACTTTGCCAGAGATGTGCAGCAGGGCATCGAAGACCGCCGAGATCCAATCCGCAACGTCTGGGACGAGTAGCGAATGGGCGGTCTGGTTCTGGACTCCTGCGTGATTGTCCTCGCCGAACGTCAGGGGCTGCCGGTGAGTATGCTGCTCCGCCAGGTTCAGCAGCAACACGGCATTACAGATCTGGTACTCTCGGCGATCACCGTGGTAGAACTGGAGCACGGCATCTATCGCGCCCAGTCGCCGCAACAAGCCGCCAGGCGCCGCAGCTACTTGGAGACGGTCTTCGCCGCGATCCCCGCAGTGCCATTCACTCGTCATATCGGCCAGATCGTCGCGCGAGTTGATGCCGAGGCTCGCCAGCGAGGAGTGGTCATTCCTTTCGCCGACCTTCTCATTGGAGGAACCGCGCTTCATCTCGGCTACGGACTCCTGACCCGCAACGAGCGCCATTTTCGGATGATCCCGAATTTACCGGTGCATTCGTTCTAGCGAACACAGCTATTGTCGTTCTCGGAAACCCAATCTTGAGGTGTGATCAAGCGGGGTCGAGGGTCGTTGGCGTGTTTGGATAGAGCGATTTCGGACTTTACTCTCCCGGCGTCGCCGGCGGACAACGCCCCTCCCAGCGCTTCACGAGCGCGGACCCGGTGGCCGTCCACGGGGCCGCGCAACAGTACAGAACCGTGCGGATGGCATTGCGCCGAAGATGCCTTTACGCGGCGCGGCGCTCGTAACGCGGCGCTCGTAACGCGGCGCTCGTAACAATGATGCAGGCCGCCGGCTTCCGGCATCGCAATAACCCGCCCCATGTCCGCCGATTGGACGGGGCGAGGAACCGGAGAGTCCTTCTCCAATCCCAGGTGCGTCCGGCTCCGATGGGAATAGTCCACGAAACGCTGCAGGTGACGGTACAAGCTCCGTTCGCCGAGCACGATCACGTGGTCCAGGCACTCGCGGCGGATGGTGCCGACAGCACCTGTTTGATCCCCATGGCTTTGATCTGATCCACGACATTGTTCCCGAAGATCCGGTCGCGATCGCGGAGCAAATGGCGGGGTGCGGTGTCCCAGGGAAAGGCTTCACGGAGTTGCTGCGCAGTCCACTCCGCCGTGGGGTGAGCGGTTACGGCAAAGTGGAGAATCCAGCGGTGGTCGTGAGCCAGCACCAGAAAGACATACAGCACCTGGAATTGGATCGTCGGCACCGTAAAGAAGTCGACCGAAACCATATTCTTGACGTGATTTTCAAGGAAGGTCCGCCACGTCTGCGATGGCGGCTTGCGGTGGCGGACCATGTACTTGCTGACGCTCGTTGCGCCGACGGCAATGCCAAGCTTGAGCAGTTCGCCGTGAATCCGCGGTGCGCCCCAGAGAGGGTTGTCGCGGCTCATCGCACGAATCAAGGATCGGACGTCCACCGGGACCGTCGGTCGCCCCGGCCTCCCCCGTCGAGTCTTCCACGTCCAGAAGAGCCGGAAGCCCTTGCGATGCCAACCGATCACCGTCGCCGGCTGGATAAGGATGGAACTCGGTTGCCAATCCGTCCAGACCGCCGATAACGAGGCCCACAGGAATCGATCCGCAGCCGTCAGCTTCGGACGCTTCACCGAGCGCTGCAGAACACCGAGCTGACGACGGAGGGCCAGAATCTCAAGCGGAAGCGCCGCTCGCTGGCGAAAGAAGGCCAGGAAAGCCGCCGCCAGCGCCAGCAACGGAGGCGAACAAGGGAATCGCAGGAAGAAAGGCCCCCCCAATTTATCAGCAACTTCGGGGTTTGCGAGAACCACAGTCTGTGCGATTGCAAACACGCACGACTTCAATAGCATCGGTGCCCATCTTGTGGAATAAAAAACGCCACGAGCCGACTCGAATGCGGTAGAGAGGCGGCTCATACCCTTCGAGTTGCTTAACGTCGCCGGTCTCGGTTCTCAGGAATCGATCCAGTGCCTTCAGCAGCCGGAGAGCCGTGTCGCGATCAATGGCGCGAATATCAGCGCGGGCTTCCAGGGTCCAGAGCAGGCGCTTAGCCATTCAACTTGGCTGTCGGGGAGGATTCGGGTTCGTCAGCCATTGCCTCAAAATCCGCCATGGTGAGTCCAAAGTCGGCGAGCACTTCCTCCATCGATACGGTGCCGTGTTTCGCAAGCGAATCTAACCCAACCCGAATTGCGTGGCGGTCCGCCTCGGTCAGTGCCTCGTCGTCATCATCAAGCATGACTTCAAGAAGGGAGCGAACAGCGCCGAGCTTTGCCGGGGGCAGTTGATCAACCAGGGCGTGAACTTGTTTCAATTCAATTTGGAGATCGAGGGCCATTCGGGTCACTTCCATACTGACAACAACGCTTCAATTTTAACAGCATAGGGGAACCGCTTCCAGGCTCTGCTCAGGCCTGAGACTTAAAAGGGAGGCGGCCCGCCCCCGCCCTCGTCTGCGGCAACACCGTCATCCTCAAACCTGCCAGCGTCGCCCCCCTCAGTGTTACCGATCACGTGAAAACGTAGTTTTTTGAACATCACGCCGAGCTTGCAAGCTTAGCTGGCCGAATCGTCTCAGCGAACTCGAGTGGCTTGCGCTGGCGAAGCCGTTGCAGCCTGTTTCTGCGGCTTCGAGTACGGCGCCACTCTCCCACGATTTTTGCCGAGATGTCAAACCAGCGCCCTTGCCGTTGGCAGATCACGCATACGCTGGGCGAGCATTTCGCGCGCAAAGGCGTCGGCTCGATGATTGAATGGCTACCCTGATCGGTCACTCGGGCCACCTCTCGGTCCCGATATCGCCGCTGGCACTGGCGGTGAGCTCTTCGACCGGCGTCGCTCTGCTGATACCGCCGGTTCGCCGCGCTTCGCTGTGCCCGGCGCGCCGCCTGACGACACGGATCGCTGCAGTACCGCTGACCGCGGTCGCAACCCACGCACAGCACGAACACCGAGCGGCACGCCTGATGATTGCAGTGCCGCTGCCGTAGCAACGCCCCGGGACCCACTGGATCGGACATGCTGCGATTCTGCCATTGGTTCGACGCCAAGGGAAGCCAAAACCCAGCCCAAAACCCAGCCCCAAACCCAGCGATGATCCACACGCTTTCGGCGCGGATGATGTTGCCGCCTCCGGCGTGATGTTCAGAAAACTACGTTTTCAGATGATCGCCGACATCTAACTCCCCGTCAGCCACGCTCAAGAATCCCGCGCCATTGGAGAATCAGTATCGGCAGATCGCGGCTCACTGTCTCCCAGACGAATTCTGGTTCGATATCGAAATAGGCATGGATCAGTCGATTTCGCATCCCAACGATGTCCCGCCAAGGAATCTCTGGCTCGGCGTCCCGCAGGCTGGCCGACACCTTGTTCGCCGCTTCCCCGATGATTTCGATGTCCTTCATCACCGCAAGCAGGGACGTCCGCGAACGCATTTGGGCGATTTGGATCGCCTCCTCCGCGGCTTCCAGCATAGGCAGGATGCGGATGCGGTCAGCTTCGTTCATACTGTGGCACGGCCGTGGCGAAAACCTCTTTGCGGAAATAGCGGCTTAGCTCGTTTGCGGTGCGGAGATCGACTTTGCGCTGGAGCAAGTCTGACAATTCGCGCTCAAGCCGGGCCATCGTCAGCAACGTCGGGCGGGCGTCGGCTTCAAACTCGACCAGCATATCCACATCGCTCTCGGTTCGAAATCGGGGCGTGGTGACTGAACCGAAGAAGGAAAGTTTACGGATCTCATTCCGGCGGCAGAACTCAGCAATCTCTTCGCTGGGAACGGCGATGGGTAAAACAGGCATCGAACAGGCTCCGAAGCCGAGTATGGCATGCGCTAGTTGTCGGGCGTAGCGCCGTTTTCCCCGCAACGGCCTTGCGGCCAGACATCTCGATATGATCTGGAGGCAGCCCTCGAGTGGTAGCCCATCGGTAGGCGACTTTCTGCTGGCGAACACGCACGTCCTCAAGGGCATCGATACCCACTTTGTGGCACAAGACGCCACGATCTGACACGAATCCGTCCGAGAGGGGTCAAACCTTGCGAGTTGCTGCATGTTGCCGGACTCTGTCTAGAGAAGTCGATCGAGCGCGCCGAGACGCGGACGTTCTACGGAAAGACCTCCACCGGCAAGTTGGGCCGCAAGATCGAGACGCTGATTGAGTATCTCCTCCGCTCGAACCCGGTCCCCTGCGGCAGCGTGCTGCTGACGGGAACCGGAATCATCGTGACCCAAGAGTCCGCCCTCGCCGCCGGCGACGTGGTGACCATCACCGCCTCCGGCATCGGCGAACTCTCGAACCCCTGCGTCATCGTCTAAGTCAAACCAAAACCGAAAACAACAGAGGCCGCCCCGCCGCCAGCGAGGCGGCCTTGCTGTTTTGCGGTGAGCCTCGCTTGCGGTCTGCGAGTAACAGCGTCGCTACCATTCGCTATGGCGAAGAAGGAGGCCAAGCGATGACCCTGACCATCGAACTGCAGCCGGAGATGGAACGGAGCTCACTTGCCAGAGCCTCAGCCAGGGGCCTCTCCCTGACCGCATTTACCTAGGAAGTGCTTACCCGGGAAGCCTCGCCGGAAGTCCCCGCCGTTCCACTTACCGGTCAGGCTCTTGTCGATTCTGCCGCTCGGCTGCGAGGGCTTCTCTCTGATAGTGATCTCGACCTTCTCTCCAGCTGGACGCCCTCCCAAAGTCGTCCGATAAACTTTACAGGAACGGCTTTCTGCTGCCTTCGGCGCTCACGAGAAGTTGACCACCTTTGCTCGCTTAGAGTTGACCACACCGAAAACAGTGGTTGCCGCGCGGCAGGTGCGGCCGAAGACCGGTTGGCAGTCGGCAGCACTCCCGGCGCAAATGATTGTGTGGACGGTGCCATCTCGTCGTCATCGGCGCGGCGAAGCAGCGCGTTGCTGAGCAGACGCCGGGTGACTGTCGCCTTATCGGGCCCCGGATCCGTGGTCAACTTTCGGCTGGCAAACGTGGGTCATTTTTGCTTAGCGCCGAAGGCTGCACACCAATGTTCCCGCTCTACCTCCCGCCGTCGAAGCTCCTGCCGCGCACTTGAGCTATATTGAAACTTGGGTGCGCCATGATTCTAAACATTGAACTGCCCCCGCCCGTCGAGCAGAGTTATCGGGAAGAAGCACTGGCCAGAGGTGTCGAGATCAACGACCTTCTGAGCGAAGTACTGATCTCGAACCAACCTCCGGACGCGAAGGCCGGGGAGTCAGGGCTTGGCCTCTTCAGCAGCCCGGAAGATGCAGCGCTCATGGACGAGGTCGTTGCCATCGCGAGGGAACTGCGCCGTCAACCCTCCCGCCGAGTCTAGCCACCGGCGATGCGGAAGGTACTTTTCGACACCGACATACTTTCCGAATATCTGAAGGCCCGCGACGAATCGGTGGTCCGAACCTGCGCAGCCTATTTAAGGATCCATCGGTATTTCACGTTTACCAGCATCACGGCCTACGAAATCACTTACGGACTTCGGATCAAGAACGCGGATCGTCAATTGGAGCGGGCCACAGCGTGGCTTGACCGGAATGAGGAGTTGGCGCCAACGCCGGCCGACTTTCGTTGGGCTGCGGCGATCAAGGGGGCCGCACGGAATCGAGGCCTCATCGTCGAACTCCCGGACTGCTTGATCGCGGCCGTGGCTGTACGCTTGGATTTGCCGTTGGTCACCGGGAACACCTCCGACTACGAGTCAATTCGCAAGGCCGGGGCAACTCTGGAACTTCAAAATTGGCGCTCCGCCTAGCCAGCCTGGAGGGCCCGGAGTAGCGTAACCGAGGACCTGATGCCCTTCGCAGGGGAAGAGACTTCCACCAAGTGCGTTCCACGCGCCATACACCAAGCGGTTTTCCTCAAGATCCGCCAAGTTCATGCCATCGATGTATCGGAAGATCGATCGTGCGTTGTCGACAATGTCCTGATGGTGGCGCAGAGCTTTGCTTGAAGACAATGGCGCGGTCCTCGTCAATCGCGACCTGCCGCCGTTCCTTTCGAACGGGCTCAGTAACTACGTCGACTTTGCAGCCGAGCAGGCAGGAGACACGCTCTTGGAACTGCTCCAACGGCCAGAAGTACTCAGCTCCGCCCTGAAACAATTCGTCATCCAGGCGCACCGCAATGTCAACATCGGAGCCCGGCCCCGCTTCGTTTCGGGCCAAGGATCCGAACACGGAAGCGCTCAATACCCCGATGCCCTTTGGCTACGGTTCATGGTCGCGTGGCGTTAGTGCGCGGACTATGGCTTTGGGGTTCCCAGCAGCCATCTCGGGCCTCTGTCTGCGCGGCGGTCGGGATGGCAGCCGAGGCAACCGGTGACACGGCGTACTCGAAAAAAACTCATTGATAGAAAAGCCCATCACCTGATATGACACAGAGAGCCAAGGAAAGATCAGTTGTCCAACACCAGGTCGTACGCCGCTCTTGCATAAAGGCATCTTCGGCGAGATTCCACCCGCATTGGTCGAGGGCCCCGGCGCGGGCCTACTGACGGTCGCCCGGGCAGCGCCCGTGAAGCGCGGCAACAGACCTTGTCAGCCGGCGACACGGGGCGACGTCCAAAACTTGAAACCTCCGGTCGCCGTTCGGCTCACCGCCAACGCGGCGATCACCGGGGCAAATGTCGCCAGGACCATCCACTGGGGCGGACCTTGCAAAAGCACCATCGGAATCGCAACTACCCAAGACAACGAGAACGCCAGGACAAAGAACGAAACCAAGTGTGCTCACGGCCAGCACCTTGACGTTCTAAAACCCTCTAGCATTCGTCGCATTCCGCTTTTGCGTGCTGCCCGTAGCGCCGCACTTCCTAAGCCGCGACAATTTCCAGCGTGCCGGCCCAACTTGCAGGCGATGGAACGGCAAAGCCCTCAGCCCGTAGTCCTTCGATGTGAAACTCCACTGCTTCGCGGATAAGAGACTCCACTTCCTCCTGTGAATCGCCTACGGCGATGACGCCCGGCAGGTCGGGGACATAAGCCCCCCAGGTTGCATCGCCCTTTTCGTAGATCACCGTGTATTTCATCGCTGCCAATCTCCTTCCAGTTCCGCTGCCTTCAGAATTGCCCGAAGAGTGCCGATTGGAACGTCGTTCCCGGGATGCCCGGCGATGGTGACAACCGAGGCGCTTTGCGGATGCTTGAACTGACGGCGGCTACCTCTCGTCGCTCGGAGCACCCACCCTGCGGACTCCAACTTCCGAATCAGTTCCGAACCTTCACGACCTGATCGTATCGCAAAGCCATAAGAAACGACTATTCGCACCGTGTCGGGAATCCCGGTACTCGCCGTCTGCCTGTGGTTCTCGCAAATCTCGAAGTTGCTGATAAATCGGGGGTTGCCTTTCTTCCTTCGATTCCCTTATTTGCCTCCGTGGGTGGCGCTGACGGCGGCTTTCTTGGCTTTCTTTCGCAGTCGCGCGGCGCTTCAGTTTGAGATTTTGGCCCTTCGTCATCGGCTCGGTGTTCTGCCGCGGTCGGTGAAGCGGCCGCAGTTGACGGCCGCTGATCGGTTTCTGGGGGCCTGGTTGGCGGCGGTCCGGAAGGATTGGCAACCGAGTGCCGCCCTCATGAAGCCGGCGACGGTGATCGGCTGGCATCGCAAGGGCTTTCGCTTGTTCTGGACATGCAAGATTCGACGGGGAAACCCGGGACGACCAGCGGTCCCAGTGGACCTCCGATCCTTTATACGCGCGATGATACGCGCGATGAGCCGCGACAACCCTCTCTGGGGCGCACCGCGGATTCACGGCGAACTGCTCAAGCTTGGCCTTGCCGTGGGCGAGACGAGCGTCAGCAAGTACAGGGTCACTCACCGCAAACCGCCATCGCAGACGTGGCGGACCTTCCTCGACAATCACGTCAAGACCATGGTTTCGGTCGATTTCTTTACGGTGCCGACGATTCGATTCCAGGTGCTGTCTGTCTTTGCTGGTGCTGGCGCACGACCGCCGCCGGATTCTCCACTTTGCCGTGACCGCTCATCCCACCGCGGAGTGGACCCCGCAGCAACTCCCGGAAGCCTTTCCCTGGGACACCGCGCCCCGCTATTTGCCGCGCGATCGCCACCGGATCTTCGGGAAAGAACTCGTGGACCCACTCAAAGCCATGGGGATCAACCAGGTGCTGTCGGCACCGCGTTCCCCCTGGCAACGGGCTGATGTCGAACGGGTCATCGGCGCCATCCGCCGCGAGTGCCTGGACCACGGAATTGTGTTCGGCGAACGGAGTTTGTACCGTCACCTGCAAAGTTTCGTGGACCACGATCATCGGAGC
>JADCJL010000256.1 GCA_020247055.1 Acidobacteriaceae bacterium
CCCAGGTCTTCACCACCCCCTCGCCCTCCGCTGGCATCCCCGGTCCTACCGCTCCCGCCGGTCCCAGCGAATACACCCGTATCTTCGCCGCCCCCCAAGCGCCGGGCGCCGGAACGCCTACCGCGCCCGTGCCCCCCGGCCCTACGCCCGGCTTCCCTAATCTGCAAATGCCGCAGATGCCGCAAATTCCCCAGATACCGCAGACTCCGCAGGTTCCCTACGTCCAGATGCCGCAAATGCCGCAAATGCCCCAAATGCCGCAACTCCCGCAGGCCCCCGTCGCCGCGCCCAAATCGAACATGCTGCCCATCGTCCTGTTCGGGGCCCTGCTGGTGATCGCCGTTCTCGTGGTGGCCTTCTTCGCGCTCCGCGGCTAAACCGACCCTGGCTTGGCGCCCTCAGGCAGCAGAATGATCAACTCCAACTGCGGCCGCGGGAAGTCCGCCGGGACATAAGCCGCCAGATTCCGCGATCGCGTAATCGCCTCCCACGCCACCCCGCCCGGCGTCTGGTCCAGGCTGAAGTACTGCGAGTTCAGCTTGGCCGGCACACCGCTCGGCGGCCGCGGCACGTGGGTCAGCGGGACGCCGGGCAGCGCCTGCCGCACCAGATGCTCAATGTGGTTGGCCGAACAGAGCTTCACCAGGTGCGGCACCTTCGTAATCAACTCCGCCTCGTTCATCTCCGCCGTTACCGACAGATACAGCCGGGTGTTCTTGAGAAACCGGTCCTCCGCCAGCGGCGTGCCCCAGATCGAACTCTGCAGCAGCTTGAGCGGCAGCGAAATGAAGTTGCTCGGTATCACTGTCTCAAGTAGCGTCCGGATCATTTCATCGAGCTCGGTAAAGCAGCCGGCCAGATTGTCGTGGTCGTACTTCGGCAGATCCCGCGGATGCAGCGTGGTCGAAAAGGTCGTCATCGCCCCGGCCAGCGACAGCATCGTCTCAAACAACTTCGCCGGATGGCCCCGCCGCACCTCCAGCAAATGCTGAAAGATCGGAAAATGCGAATTGATCGTGTAGAGGAGCCAGAAGTTGGCAATGTCGGCGGTCCCGAAGTCGGCCAAACTCAGGTTTTTCTGCCGCCGGCCTCCGGCCAGCATGGAGCTTTTCGCCGCCAGAATCTCCACCAGCCGCCGCGTGATGGCCATCAGATATTCGCTGCCCGCCACATCGAGCAGCGGCGGCACAAACCGCTGATCCAATTCGAGCGTCCCCGTCGCGTGCCGCTTCACCCGCGCCACCCGGATCGTCGAGTATCCCTCGCGCGCTTCGTTGCCGGTCAGCAGCCGGAAGTTCTTGCGCGCCATCTGGACCGGCTTTTCCACGGTGCCGTTGTTCTCATCCCGCAGCATCGCCACATCGGCGTAGTAGCGGGTTGCCGCGTCCCGCTTGGTCGCCAGCGAAATATTCATGCCCGGCACCCGCGACTCGGGGATGCACAGATAGATGTCCAGCTCTTTCTGATCGGGATCAAACGCCTCGGCGAGCAGCTTCGGCGGCGGCGGCGGGTCGGCCGCCGGAATCTCAAACAATAAGCCGTCGGGCAGCATCCCCCGCGCCTCGGCTACGGCCAGATTGCCGTTGGAAAGCTGCTCGTGGTCAATCCGCACATCCTCAAAACCCCAAGCCGCGAACGCCAGCGCCTCGGTCTGAAATCGGAGGGTGGATTCAATGAATCGGTCCTGCGTCTGCAGATGCTGGGGACTCAGCAGAGTCCCCTTCATCCAGATCACCGGCTGCAGTTGCCTCATATCGCCTCAAAGGTAACACGCGGAATTCACGCGCGCGAACCCGCGGCTACAGGGGAAGAATCTCTTCTCGCTCCGGGTTGTAGGTCAACCGGCGCTTCTGCACGTACGCGATATTGCCGAGGTGCGAAGCCGCCGCCGACCGGTGCCCGATGTAGACGTCCCCGTTCGGCAACTTCCGCGTCCGGCAGCAGTCGATAAAGTTCTCCACGTGGTCAATCGTCTGATCCCGCGGACTCTTCACGGTCACCGGCACCGCGTTGCGCTCCGCCGAGGTGTAGATGAACTCGCCGCGCGTAATGTAGAGCTTGCCTTCCGTCCCGCAGAACTCAATTGCCGCACCCCGAATGCCCGGCGCCAGCGTCGCTTCAAACGTCGCCGTCCAGTCGTTCGGATACTCGAGCAGAACGTTAATCGTGTCCGGGGCTGTCCGCCCGTCCTTGTAGTGGTAGACGCCGCCGGCCGCGCTCGCCGCAATCGGATTGTCCTGATTCATGAACATGTGCACCACGTCGATCCAGTGCGTGAACAGGTCCGTCACCTGCCCCCCGCCGAAATCGAGATAAGCGCGGAAGTTGAAGTACTGCTGCGGATCATAGTCGCGCCACTTCACCGGACCCAGAAACTTCGCCCAATCGAGGTTCGACGGCCGCGGCGACAACGCCGCCGGAGCCTTCCGCAAGTGATACGAGTTGCCGTGCCACCACGTGCGCACCAGCGTAATCTTGCCCAGCTTCTTCGTATCGAAGTACTCGCGCTTGGCCTGCAGATAGATCTGCCCGCTCCGCTGCTGCATGCCCACCTGGCAGATGCGGTTGTTAATCCGCGCCGCCTTTACAATCCGCGGCCCCTCTTCAATCGTCAGCGAGAGCGGCTTTTCGACATACACATCCTTGCCCGCGTTCAAGGCGTCAATCGCCGTCTCGGCGTGCCAGTGGTCCGGCGTGGCAATCAGCACCGCATCCACATTCTTCTGCTCAAGCAGCTTCCGGTGGTCATTAAAGCCCTTGGCCGCCGGCGCTTTGGTCTGCACCTTATCGATTTTGGCGCCGTAGATATCGCATACCGCCGTCAAGTCTACCTGTTTGGTGTCGGTGAACACCGTACTGACGTGCGACCCGCGGTCGCCGCAGCCGATCAATCCCAGATTGATCCGATCGTTGGCGCCCAGGATACGCCCGTAAGAAGCGGCTGTAAACAGTGCCGCACCGCGATAAGCCAATGTTCGACGTGTCATGCTGGTCACGATTGTATCAGCCGGGCCATCTCCGCCGGGGGAGAGGCGCCCCAAACGGTCTGCGTTCGCCGGACCGTGCCGCCCGCACTTGGACTTGGCGCGCGATAGAATGTCGCGCCAATGGGGTGCAGTGCGGCGGACGATTCGCTGGCGCGGGCGGACGATCACTCGGGGGACAATCTGTCGCCGGGACGCCGGAACGGTCATCGGGCTGCGTTTCCGGCGTTTTTGGGCCTATCGCTTATCCGCCCAACGGTCGTTCGCGCCGAAATCCCGCTAGCGGCCGAAGTACTTGGCGTTTATCGCCGTAAAGTCGCTCCACTTTTCGGGTAGATCGTCCAGAGCGAAGATCGCGGAAACCGGGCAAACGGGGACGCAGGCACCACAGTCAATGCATTCGACGGGGTCGATGTTCAGAATCTCGACCTGTTCGAATCGCGAATCGTCCTTTTTGGGGTGAATGCAGTCTACCGGGCAGGCGTCGACGCAGGCGGTATCCTTGGTGCCTACGCAGGGTTCAGCGATTACATATGCCATGTTTGAGTTGTACCACAGGGCGTCCGCTTCCGCCAATTTGGGCGCGTTAGAGTGGGAGAAAACCGAGATGAAACGTGTCTAGGAGAGAGCGAATGAGAATTGTGGTTTTGGACGGGTATTGCCTGAATCCGGGGGACCTGTCGTGGAGCGGGCTGGAGCGTTTGGGCGAGGTTACGGTCTACGATCGCACGCCCGAAAGCCTGCTGCTCGAGCGGGCCCGGGGTGCCGAAGCGCTCTTGACGAACAAGACGCCTTTGGGGCGGGAGACTCTGGCCGCTCTGCCAGAGTTGCGCTACGTCGGCGTGCTGGCGACCGGCTACAACGTCGTCGACGCGGCGGCGGCGCGGGAGAGAGGCATCGTGGTCACCAATGTCCCGGCCTACGGCACCGCTTCGGTAGCGCAACTGACCATCGCCCTGCTGCTCGAATTGTGTCATCAGGTCGGGGTGCACGCGGCGGCCGTGCGCACCGGGGAGTGGGCGGCGAGCCAGGACTGGAGCTTTTGGAAGACGCCGCAGGTGGAGTTGGCGGGCAAGACGTTTGGCTGTATCGGACTCGGCCGGATCGGCGGACAGACGGCGCGGATCGCCGAGGCGCTCGGGATGCGGGTGGTGGTGCACAGCCGTTCGCAGGGCATTTCCCTCGAGGCGTTGCTCGAGCAGAGCGATGTGGTGAGCCTGCACTGTCCGCTGTTTCCGGAAACGCGGGAGTTGCTGGGCGCATCTCAGTTTCAGCGCATGAAGCCTTCCGCGTTTCTCCTGAATACATCCCGGGGACCATTGGTGGTGGAAAAGGACTTGGCGGATGCATTGAACGCCGGGGTCCTTGCCGGCGCCGGGGTCGATGTTTTGAGCGTAGAGCCGCCGGTGGCAGGATCACCGCTGTTTACGGCGCGGAACTGCATCGTTACGCCGCACATCGCCTGGGCGACGCGGGAGGCGCGCGCGAGGCTAATGGAGATTGCCACGAACAACGTTGCGGCATTCGCGGCGGGCGCATCGGAGAACGTGGTGAACTGATGCTGGCGCTGCTATGGCTTTCAATGCCCTGGTCAGCCGTGCAGGCCTTTGACAACTATGTACGGGAAGCCGAGGCCCATCTGGAGCGCGCGGCGGAGGCAACCGTAGCGGTCCCAGGCGGTCTGATTCACGACTGGTCATCGGACGTGTTCCTGCCGGGCCGTTCCGCCGAGCAGGTGATCGCCGTGCTGCAGAGCTATGAGCGGTACGGCGAGATCTACCCGGAAGTGATGAGTGCCCGGTTGTTGGCCAAGGATGGCAACCGTTTCCGGGTAGCGCTGCGACTGAAACGGAAGCAGGTCTTGACCGTTGTGCTCGATACGGAATCGGCCGTGGAGTATCAGAAAACCGGGGAGGGCCGGTGGCGGGTTTCCTCCCGGAGCACCAAAGTGGTGGAGGCGGACGGGGGAGATCATGGTTTCTTGTGGCGGTTGAATGCGTATTGGACCGTAGCAACGGAGCCGGGTGGGGTTCGGCTCCGTTGCCGGTCGATTTCGTTGTCACGGGATGTGCCGCTCGGCTTGAGTTGGGCGGTGAAACCGTTACTGCGGCAGATGCCACAGGAGTCGCTGGCTAGTACGCTGGCGGCAACGGTAAAGGCGCTGGAGTAGCACCCTGGCAGGGGAGTAGGGGCCGGCCCTGGCGGCTCAGGACCTTTAGTACTATCTGTATTGCTAGGACGGATGTCCGGGGGCTCGTGGTATTCTAGTACATCCGGGCTGGGTGATCAGCCTAGTTCCTGGGGAGAGGTTTCGGTAGGAGCGAGAGCGTGCGGGCAGCGGTTAGCCTTTTAATGGGCGTGTTGACGCTTGCGATGATCGGATGGGGATACCCCCCTCTTTCAAAGGAGCCTGTGCGGAAGACGGACAGCGCGAAGCGCGTGCCGTTGATGCAAGCGGCGGGGCGGACCGCACAGAGTATCCTGAGCGGGTTACCGCAGCGGTTTGAGGTGAACCGGGGTCAGTTCGCGCCGGAGGTCCGGTACTTGGCGCGGGGGAACGGATACGACGTCTACCTCACGGATACCGAGTCGGTACTCGTGCTGTACCGCAGCCGGGGAAAGCAGCCGAAAGACGGGGTGGACCACACGACGCTGCGAATGAAGATTCGGGGTGCGAGCAGACCGGCGGGCTGGGAGCCGGGGAGATTGTTGCCGGGGGTCTCGAACTACTTTCACGGGCAGGACCCGTCGCGCTGGCAGCGAGATGTGCCGGCCTACGAGTCCGTGACGGCACGGCAGGTGCAGCCAGGGGTGGACTTGGTCTGGTACGGCAAGGAACGGAAGCTGGAGTATGACCTCGTGGTGGCCCCGGGCGTGGACCCCTCCAGTCTGGAGGTAGCGTGGGACGGGGCGAGCGCCATGAAGGTAGACCGGGCGGGAAACCTGGTGCTGGAAACGATTTTTGGACCAGTGATCCAACAAAGGCCGTTTGTTTATCAGATGGTGGGCGGAAAACAGGTGAAGATTGACGCCCGGTACTCTCTGCAGCCGGGATCCGGGGCGCGATTTGCGTTAGGCCGGTATGACCGGACGAGACCCGTGGTGATCGATCCCGCGGTGATGGTGTACTCGACCTTTCTCGCTTCTTCGGCTACGTCCACCAAGGCAGTTGTCGCCGATCTGCCGGGCAATGCCTATGTGACCGGCCAGAGTCTTTCGGCCTCGTTTCCGTTTGTGAATCCGTATCGGACGGCTTATGCCGTCAACGAAATCTTTGTTGCCAAGTTGAACGCCGCGGGGACAGCCCTGGTCTATGCGACCTATCTCGGCGGCAACCAGGAGGATGTGCCCACTTCGTTGGCGGTGGACAGCGCGGGCTCGGCATATGTGTTGGGCGAAACCAGCTCCACCGACTTCCCGCTGCGGAACCCGATTCAGGGTTCGCGCGGTACGGCGAGCACCGTCGACCGGGACACGATTCTGACCAAGTTCACGGCGGCGGGCAACGATCTGGTCTATTCGACGTACTTTGGCGGGTCCGGAGGTACGGCGCCGGCAACGTTAAGCGTTGCTACCGACGGGAGCGTCTATTTTGGGGTCTACGTCAACGCCGGTACACTGACCGTTGCACCAACGCCGCAGGTTTTGAACGCGTCATCCGGCGGTCGCGCCATCATTGCGAAGGTCCGGCCAGCCGGGAATTCCTTTGAATGGCTGTCGGTACTCGGTGATATTATCCTGACGGATATTGCATCAGATAGCACCGGGGTCTACTTCGGAGCCAGTAACTTTGCGCGGCCGGCTTACCCGGCCGTTAACGCCCCTCCCGGGTTAGTCCAGACGCGAAGTAACGAGGGTGTGCTCGGCAAGCTCAATCCGGCAGGCAACAGCTTTCTTTACTACACCCATTTTGGAGGCGGCGCGGGAGGGCAGGACGACCGGGTGTATGCCATCGCGATTGACAGTTCCGGAGCGCTTTACGCGGCGGGCGCCACGGCTTCCTCGGATCTGCCACTGCAGAATCCCTTGCGCTCCTACACCGCCCCCCCGGCAGGAGTGGCATTTCAGGATGGCTTCGCGTTAAAACTGTCGCCGGCCGGCAACAGCATTGTCTATTCGACTTACATTGGCGGGATGGACCGGGACTCGATTGTCGACATCGCCGTCGATAGCAGCGGAGGACTCGCCTTACTGGGGGATACCCTTTCGAGCGATTTGGCCCAAGTCGACTCTCTCCAGCCGGCTCTGCGAGGGATCCAGGACGCTTTCGTCATGAAGCTGAAGCCGGCCGGCAACGCGATTCAATTCTCGACGTTTCTGGGCGGGGCCGCCGAGGAAGTGGGCACGGGCATCTTCTCCGGGACCGCTGGCGCCCTCTATGTGACCGGCATTACGACGGGAACCTCAACCTTTCCCACTCTCAACGCGTTCCAGACAACCCCAAGCGTCGGCCTCGCGGGTTTTCTCACCAAGCTCACGGTGACTTCGCAAACGCCCGCCGTTGCCACCCTGAGTCCGGTCGCCACCTCCGGCACGCAGCAAACCTTTACCTTCTCCTTCACGGACCCGGACGGAGCCACGGATCTCGGCGTGGTGAATGTCCTGGTTAACAACTTCCTGAACGGGGCCAGCGCCTGTTACATCGCCTATGACCGGCCCACCAATCTTGTGTTCCTCGTGAACGATGCGGGTGACAGCGCCACCACCCTCGCCCTGGCCGGATCGGGCTCAACTTCGAATAGCCAGTGCACAATTCAGGGCGCCGGCTCTTCGGCCACCGTCAGCGGCAATACGCTAACACTCACGCTGGTCATTCAGTTCAACGCGACGACCTTCTCCGGACGCAAGGTAGTCTACATGGCCGCCCGGGACGGTGACCAGAACAACTCGGGCTGGCAGCCCATGGGTACCTACGCCGTCGGCGCCACACCCGCCACCAACCCGATGGTCGTTAGCTTGACTCCGAATTCAGGCACGACGAACACCGCCACCCTTACCGTTACGTACCGGGACGCAACAGTAACCTCGAATCTGCAAGCCTCCCAGATCCTGATCAACAGCGCGCTCGACGGCGCTGCCGCCTGTTATGTGCCCTTCTTTGTACCCGGGAATCTCCTGCTGTTAGTGCCCGACAACGGAGACGCCGGCCAGTCGGCCGTGATGGGTCTGACGAGCGGAACTACCCTCGAGAACTCGCAGTGCCGGGTGGAGTCGCTGGGTTCTTCGCGTTCCAACTCCGGAAACCTCATGACGCTTACGGTGAAACTGACCTTCAAACCCGCCTTCCGCGGGCGCAAAATCATCTACGGAGGCGTCCAGACAGCAGCTGGCGGCAACAGTAACTGGCACGCCATGGGGGCGTGGGTGGTCCCGTAGGACCGCTCGCGCCGCTCCCGCTCTGCGTCCCGCTAAGCAAGGCCGCTAAGCAAGGCCGCTAAGCAAGGCCGCTAAGCAAGAATGTCGAGCAGCTTCTTCTCCATCTCCGCCCCCGTACGCGCCGCCGCCGCATTTACCGCTAAAGCGTTCTGCGCCGCTACCAGCGAGACGATTTCGCTACTCAGGTCCACCCGGTCCACCGGGGACTGGTCCTCAAAAGCCGCAAATTGAGCCAACCGCTTCGCTGCCCGCTCCGCTTTCTCCTGCGCGCGGTCCATGCCCTCCAAGGATGTCGATAGAATATTCATCACGCCTTCCGACTAACTTTATCGACACTCGAAACCCGATTTTGAGGGAATTTGCAGAAAATTCCTTAGAACCATTCCCGGAGTTCGCCGAAGCGCTCCAGGTGCAGCAGACGCGACCTCTCCGGCGGCGTCACCTCCTCCCGCTCCAGAATCCAGGTCCGCGGATGCGGGATGTAAACCGCATTAAAGCCCGCCCGCAGCGCCGGATTCACGTCGCTCCGCGGCGAATTCCCGATCATCCACGTGTGCGGCACATGGAACCCCCGCGCTTCGGCCAGCTGCCGGTACACCCCCACCTCCTTCTCCTTCACGATCCCCACATGCCTGAAAAACCGGCCCAATCCCGACCGGTCCACCTTCGCCTGCTGCTCGTCCGGCTGGCCTTTCGTCAGCAGCGTCAACTCATGACGCTCGGCCAGATGCACAAGTGTCTCCTCCACCTCGGGCAGCAGGATAATCGGATGATCCAGAATCTTCTCGGCAAACGCCACCACCTGCTCGAGATCCCCCTCCGCGATCGGCCGCTGCGCCAGTCGATGATAGGTCTCCACCAGGTTCCGCCCGAACCGCTTCGACCCGTAGCCGTGGATCCTGGCGTTGACCGCCTCAATCGAGTCCAGCACATCGCGCACCTGCTCTCGCGTCAGATGCCGGTGGTCAAGAAAATCGGCAAACTCCTCGAACGCCTGTTCGAAGAAAATGTTGTTCTCCCACAGCGTATCGTCGGCGTCCAGGATGAGATGCTGCCGTCTCATGCCCCGGGCAACAGCTTCCCGTGCCCGTTGCGGGGCACAATCGTCCGGAAATGCTCAATCCGGCGCTCCCGCGCCGCCGTCGCCGGAAAGTGCTCGGCCAGCCGCCGGATCCGCTCCGCCTCGCTCCGCGACATCAGCAACATCTGCCGCACATTCAGGTCCGTCACCGCCTGCGCCAGCTGAAAGCTCAATTGGGGATCGTTCAACACCGGTTCCGGGAGGCTCCGGCCCGTCTCGAGCGCCCGCATCGAGTAGTAGCCCCGGATCGCCTTTCGAATAAACTCCTCTTCGGCCCGCTCCCCGCTCTCGTCGTCAAAAAACTCCACGCGCCCTCGCAGATAACTCCGCCCCTCGTCCAGATCCTGTATCTCAAACCGCCGGAACCCCACCGTCGACAGGTCCATCCGCCCGTCGTCGTACTTCTTATCCACCTCATGAATCCGCGCCGTACACCCCACCGACGCAATCCCCTTTTCGAGCGCCAGCACTACCCCAAACTCCCGGTTACCCGCCAGCACATCCCCCACCATCTCCTTGTACCGCTCTTCAAAAATGTGCAGCGGCAGGTCCGTGCGCGGAAACAGAACCACGCTCAAGGGAAACAGAGGGAGAAGCAGACCCGGCATGCTACCATTATGGCTTCCCGGCGCCGGGAAATGACAAACTATGCGCATCGACGGCCAAGTAGTCCTCCTTACCGGCGCCTCGAGCGGCATCGGCCAGGCCCTCGCCGGCGAACTTGCCCAACGCGGCGCCCGCCTCGCCCTCACCGCCCGCTCCATCGCTCCCCACCCCACCCACTTCACCCTCGCCGGCGACCTCACCAACCCCCTCTTCCGCCAGCAGCTCATCGCCGCTACCCTCGCCCGCTACGGCCGCATCGACATTCTGATCAATAACGCCGGGGTTGGCCTCTACCAGCCCTCCTGGCAAGCCGACGACCAGGCCGTCCGCCAGATGTTCGAACTCAACCTGTTCGCCGCCCTCCACCTCACGCAACTCGCCGTCCCCGGCATGCGCGAGCGCCGCCACGGCATGATCGTCAACATCGGCTCCATCGCCAGCAAAGTTACCCTCCCCTGGTTCACCCTCTACTCGGCCACCAAACACGCCCTCGCCTCCTTCACCGACGGGCTCCGAATGGAAAACGCCGCGGCCGGCCTCCACGCCATGCTCGTCTGCCCCGGCTACGTCAAAACCCGCTTCCAACAAAACGTCCTCATCGGCCGCCCCCCCGACGAACTCGCCTCCGGCCGCCGCTTCGCCACCACCGCCCCCACCCTCGCCCGCGCCATCGCCGACGGCATCGCCCGCAACCGCCGTCAGGTGCTCCACCCCGCCTCCGGCTGGGCGCTCATCGCCGCCTGGCGCACCCTCCCGCGCCTCGTCGAAGCAATCTTTGAGAAACTGCAAAGAGACCACCAATGATCGTGCTCGTCGGCTTCATGGGCTCCGGCAAGACCACCGTCGGCCGCGCCCTCGCCCACCATCTCCAACTCCCCTTCACCGACCTCGATGACCGCATCGAAGCCGCCGAGGGCCGCCCCATCTCCGACATCTTCGCCCAGGACGGCGAACCCGCCTTCCGCGACATCGAACACCGCGCACTCGGCCTCGCCCTATCCGGCGACGGCGTCCTCGCCCTCGGCGGCGGCGCCTATGTCCAGCCCCGCAACCGCGACCTCCTCCGGGGCCGCGCCACCGTCATCTGGCTCGACGTTCCCCTCGAAGACGCCCTCCGCCGCGTCGCCCCCGCCGGACACCGCCCCCTCGCCAAAGACCCCGTCCGGTTCGCCGAACTCTACCACTCCCGACGCGCCGCCTACGCCCAGGCCGACCACGCCATCCCCATCACCTCCGACGATCCCTCCCTCGCCGTCAACGCCATCCTCAAGGTCCTATGACGAAACGAAGCCACGCCCGGCAGATCTTCAACGCCGCACTCAAAGCCGCCGATCCCTACGCCGCCGTCCTGGCTCATCTCTCCCCCGAAGATCCCCTCCTCCGCCACGCCAAACGCATCTTCCTCCTCGGCGCCGGCAAAGCCTCCGCGCCCATGGCCCGCGCCGTCGAAAAGGTCTGCGGCCCGCGCATCGCCGCCAGTTGCGTGGTCGTCAAGGACGGCCACACCGTCCCCCTTCGCTACACCGAGCTCCGCGAAAGCGGTCACCCCGTCCCCGATGCACGCGGCGTCGAAGCCGCCCATCGCATCGCCGCCCTCGCCGCCGCCGCCACCGCCGAAGACCTGGTCATCTGCTGCATCTCCGGCGGCGCCTCGGCCCTCATGCCCCTGCCTGCCCCCGGCGTTACCCTCGCCGAAAAGCAGGAGATCACCCGTCAACTGCTCGCCGCCGGCGCCAACATCCACGAAATGAACGCCGTCCGCAAACACCTGTCCGCCATCAAAGGCGGCCAGCTCGCCCGCCTCGCCGCGCCCGCCCCCGTCCTCACCCTCATCCTCTCGGACGTCATCGGCGACGACCTGTCCACCATCGGCTCCGGCCCCACCGCTCCCGACCCCTCCACCCTCGCCGATGTCGCAGACATCTTCCGCCGCTATGGCATCAGCCACCCTCTCCCGGCGGTCGAAACCCCCAAGAAACTCACCAACGTCACCAACCGCATCGTCGGCAGCAACGCGCAATCCATCCAAGCCGCCGCCCTCAAGGCCAAAGAGCTCGGCTATGAACCGCTCGTGCTCTCCACCACCATCGAAGGGGAAACCCGCGACGTCGCCCGCATGCACATCGCCATCGCCCGCGAGTGCCTGCGCAGCGGCAGGCCCGCCCGGCCCCCGGTTTGTCTGCTCTCGGGCGGCGAAACCACGGTCACCCTCCGCGGTCCCGGCAAAGGAGGCCGCAACCAGGAGTTCGCCCTCGCCGCCGCCCTCGAGTTGCGCAACGAATCGAGAATCGTCGTCCTCTCAGCCGGCACCGACGGTACCGATGGCCCCACCGATGCCGCCGGCGCCTTCGCCACCGGCTTAACCGCCCGCGACCTCCGCGCCGCCCGCGCCGCCCTCGACGCCAACGACTCCTACCCCTATCTCGCGCAGACCGGCGACCTCCTCATCACCGGCCCCACCCGCACCAACGTCATGGATATCCGCATCGTTCTGATTTCGTAGCTCTGACCGCATCACAATCCGCCCCGCCCCGATCAGCCCCGCCACAATCCGCCGTGAACACGCCCCGGGCAGCGGAAACAGGATCAAGCCTAACGCCGCAGACCCAACCCCGCGGCAATCGCCTTCCACTCCACCAGCAGAAAGTTCCGCCGCTGGTCATTCATCGCCACAAACAACCCGAACCGCGAGATCTCAATCCCGTCCGTCGTATCCGACCCCACCCGGAAGACCCCCACCTCCCGCAGCGTATCCCGCGAAAACACGTGAAACTCCGAGTTCCCCCGCTGCTGATCCGTCGCCACCACGTAGCCCCCGTGCACGGCAATCCCCTCCCGGTCCCCCTTCCATCCGCTCTGCCCGAACACCGCCAACTCCCGCCCCGCCGCCCCGTGCGCCGGGTCGGCATGGTACTTCCGAATGCCCGCCCCCTCGTCGGCGTAATAGACCTCCTCCCGCTCCCCATCCACCGCCACCGCCTCAATCTCCCCCGCCCCGCTGAACCGCCCAAACTCCCTCACCTTCTCCGCCCGTACCCCTCCCCCTGCCTCCCCCGTCAACCGGTACTGCCATAGGTAACCGTCCAACGGTCCCGCCTTCCGGCTCACCATCGCATACAACGCCCCGTCCCGCTTCCGCCGGTACAGCGCCACCCCCATGGGCTGCGCCCGCGCCCCCGTCTCGCCCACAAACACCGGAGCCGTTCCCAACTCCTCCAGCCCCACCTCCGGCTTCACCGCGTAAATCCGCAGCCGGCTCCGGTTCCGCTCTGTCACCACCGCGATATCCACCGTCCGGTTCCCCACCCGAAACCCGTACGCCACGTCGATGTTATTCGGCCGGTCCAGGTTCCCCACCGTCATCAGCCGCGATCCGTCCATCCGGTAGACCGCGACGCCCCCCTCCGGCGCCGCCATCTTAATCGTGCCCAGAATCAAACTCCGGCTCCGGTCCCGCGGATGCTCCCACACCGCCGGATCGTCCGTCTGGTGCACTTCGCTCGCCGTCTCCCCGAACGCGGCAATATCCACCTGCGCGAGCAGACTCAGCGAAAAGAAAAACGGCAGCATCACAAGCGCACAGGGCGCAGCGAGTCCGTTGTGCGCGTTCCTGAAAAGCGCACAGGCCGCGCCGGCCGTTGTGCGCGGTTCCCAAAAGAGCGCACAGGCCGCTTCGGTCCGGCACCAACGGGCGAGGAACTCGCCCATCCCGCCCGCCGAAGCGAGTCCGTTGTGCGCGTTCCTCAAAAGTTCAACCGCAACATGAATTGAATCTGCCGTGACGTCCCCGACCCCGTCGAACCATCGTTGGCAGTGGACAGAATCTGCCCGAACGTCGCGTTCTGCCGCCCGTTCACCGGGTTGCCGTACTGCGCCCGGTTAAACAGATTGAACATCTCCGCCCGGAAGTCCAGGTTCACCCGCTCCGTCACCCGGAACCGCTTCGTCAAGCCCACATCCGCCTGCCACAGTCCCGGCCCCCGGAACCGGTTCCGTCCCGAATTCCCATAAGTACCCGCCGCCGGCAACACAAACGCCGCCGGGTTCAACCACTGCGCCGCCGACCGGTTCGCCGCATACGGATTTCCGCCTACAAAATCCGCCCGCTGGCTCTGCGTCTGCCCCGAAGGCACCGTCCCCGCCGCCCGCGCAATCGTCACCGTCAACGGCAGCCCCGTCCGGGCCGTATAAATCCCGCTCAGGTCCCACCCGCCAAACCACCGCTTCCGCGCAAAGGGCAGCTGGTAAACCCCGTTCAGCGTCGCCGTCTGCCGCACATCGTAGTCCGCATCGCCCCGGTCGCACGCCCGGCACGAGACATCCTGAATCTGCCCACCCTCTCCCGATCCCGCGTTGTCGCTGATCGCATGGCCCCACATATACTGAGCCTGGAACAGCAACCCCTTCGAAAACGACCGCGTCAACGAACTCTGCAGCCCATTGAAGTTCGTATTCCCGTCAAACCGCTTCTCATCAATCTGGCCAAACGCCCCCAGCGGTCGCTGCCGCGTCGCCGGATTCAGCGTGTTCACGTACGTCCGCGTCAACTGGTTCCGCCCCACGTTGCCCACGTACGCCACCTGCGCCACAAATCCCTGCGGCAGCTCCCGCTGCACCGACAGCGTCCACATGTGGCTCTCCGGCTCCTTCCGGTCCCGCTGCACGCTCCGCGGCGTCTGCCCCTGCCCCCGCAGCTGCGCCAAAAACGGCGTGGGCGGATAGCTCAGCGTCGGCGCGTCCGCCGCCGTCAGCGAAAAATTCTGCGGCAAACTGTCGATCGCCGCCGTCACGTCGTCGTTCTGCCCCGGGCCCATGTAACGCCCGTAGCCCGTCCGGATCACCGTCTTGCCGCCCAGCGCCCGCGGCGTCCACGCCATCGAAATCCGGGGCGCGATGTTGTCGTTATCCGGGAAGAACCACGGCGTCCCCGCCGCGCAAAAACCCTGGCACCGCACAAGATCAAACACCCGCCCCCGCCCGTACACATCCTTCGACACCGTGTACTGCTCATACCGCAGCCCCAGATTCAACGTAAACTCCGGGCTGAACCGGATCTCATCCTGGAAGTAGATCGAATGGAACGTCCGCCTCACCCCCACCGTATCCAACTGGCTCCCCACCGTGACGCTGTTCAACGAGTTCCGCAAAAAAGCGTCCAGGTTCGCAAACGCCACGCTCGTCGCCGGCCCGTTGCCCACGTTCAGATGAATCCGCCGGATCTCCCCGCCCATCTTGATCGTGTGCCGCCCCCGGATCCACGAAAAGTTATCCACCACCGAGTAAGTGCTCGGCTTCTCGATGATATAACTCGTCGGCTGCGTCGAAGTAAAACCCGGAATCGCCACCCCCTCCGGAATCCGTCCCACGTCGTTCCGCGTCAGCGCCGACCGGTTAAAGCCCAGCTTCACCTCGTTCACCATCGCCGGGCTCCAGATCTGCTGCCACTGCGTTGTCACATTCGTCGGCCGGATCGACGAGTCACGCGTCTCCAGCAAACCGTTCCGGATCTGACTGATCAACCCGTCCGTCATCGCAAACCGGAAAAACAGGCTGTGCTTGTCGTTGATCCGATGATCCACCCGCGCCATCCCGCTGTGTTCATCCCGCCGCTCCGGCGTCTCGGCCACCAGCCGGTCCACGTTCGCATTCGGCCCCGGCCCCGTACCCGCCGGGAACAGGTTGATCAATCCCTGCAGCGCCGCCGGCGTCCGCGCCCGAAACGCCGCCGAGGGCACCAGCCCGTCCGCCCGCGCAATCGTCAACCGCTGCGCCAGCCCCTCATAGTTCGCAAAGAAGAAGGTGCGATCTTTCACAATCCGCCCACCCAGGTTCCCCCCAAACTGGTTCAGCCGGAACGGCGGCGGATTCGCCCCGTCAAACGGCCGCCGCGCATCGAGCGCGCTGTTGCGGAAAAACTCGTACCCCGACCCGTGAAACTCATTCGTCCCCGTCTTCGACACCAGATTCACCTGCGCCCCGCCGCCCACTCCCCCCTCGGCCGTAAACGGCAGCGAGTTCACCCGGAACTCCGCAATCGAGTCCGTCGAGATCACCAGCCGCAGGTTCCCCTCCTGCCGCGGGTCTTTAATCCCGGTCGCGTCCACCCCGTCAAACGTCCAGTTGTTGTCATCCCGCGGCCGCCCGAAAAACCGGATCGAGTTCTGGTTGCCCTCCCCCGCGTTCACCGCCCCCGGCGCCAGCGCCATCAGCGACGCCCAGTGCCGCCCGTTCAGCGGAATGTTCCGGATCTGCTGCTCCCCAATCACCGTCCCGATCTCGGCGTTCTTCTGCTCAAGCGGCGTCACCTCAGCCACCACCTCCACCGCCGCGCTCACCGTCCCCACCACCAACTGCACATCCACCGTCCGCGACTGCCCCACCCCCAACACCACCTGCTCAATCTTGACCGTATTGAATCCCTGCTTGGCCACACTCACCGTGTACTGCCCCACCGGCAACCCCGGCAACTGATACCCCCCGCCCGCGCCCGTCAATCCCGCCCGCCGAAACCCCGTCGCCCCCGCAACCACCGTCACCTCGGCGCCCGCCACCGTCGCCCCCGTCGCATCGGATACGGTCCCGCTCAACGTCGCCCGGTCCACCTGCGCCGAACAAACCGCTCCCGCCGCCACCGCGGATAAAACAATCCAGCCAAACATTCGCATACGTAACTCCAGCCTACGAATCACCCAAAACGAATCCGTGACAAAACTGTTTCAATTCCGTGAATTCTGGCGCCCGGATCGCCGCCTCCATGCCGCACGACGGACACAACGGATCCGCCGCCGGCCAAGCCACCATCGAAAGTGGGGAGGCTTCGTCATCGCCTACCCCATCCCCCCTGCTAGAATTACAGGCCTGGAGCAACCTGGCATGGTGGAATGGACCCGGAAGATCGCACAGAAGGCTCTGGCGAACCGGTTTGGCACGCCCCTCTACATTTTCAATCCGGATCAGCTAACCCGGAATGCCCGGGATTTCATCGCCCTCACGGGCGACCCCGCCTCTGTCGCCTATCCCGTTAAGTCCAACCCCTCCCTCGCCGTCCTGCGCGTTCTCGCCAGCCTCGGTTGTGCCGCCGATTGCGCCGCCGAACAGGAAGTCCGCCTCGCCCTGATGGCCGGAATCCCCTACTCCTCCATCGTCTACAACTCACCCGTCCCCGACCGTGCCCTCCTCGCCAGCCTCTATCTCGCCGGCGCCACCGTCGTCGCTGACTCCGAACCCATCCTCCGCGATCTCGCTCTCCGCGTCGCCGCCGCCCCCCACCATGGCAAACTCCTCCTCCGCGTCAACCCCCGCGAACCGGTCGAGTATCTCCATCACGAAGACTGGCAATCCCTCACCTCCCACTCCTCCTCCGCCGCCAAGTTCGGCATCCCCTCCGAGGAACTCCCCGGCATCGCCGCCACCTGCCCCTTACCCATCGACGGCCTGCACATCCACGTCGGCACCCAGATGGATCATCTCGCGCCCTTCGAACAGGCCCTCGCGCTGCTCCACCACCTCGCCGATGAGATCGCCGCCCGCACCGGACGCCCGCTTTCGCTGTTTGACCTCGGCGGCGGCCTCGGAATCGGCTTCCAACCCGGCCAGCAGTTTCCCTCCCCCGCCGCCTATGTCGAAGCCTTGCGGCCCGCGCTCCGTCCCGGCTGCCGCTATCTCGTCGAACCCGGCCACGCCCTCGTCGGCAATGCCGTGGCCCTGCTCGCGCAGGTTCGGGAGATCAAGCAGATTCGCGGACGCCGTTGGGCGCTTCTCAACGTCGGCACCGATCAATTGGCCAAAGTAACCCTCCTCCACTGGCCCCATCAGATCCTCGGACCCAACGGGCAACCCCTCCCTTCCTCCGGCCCGGACGCCATCGGCGGGCCGCACTGCTTTGCCGGCGATGTCCTCCTGCCCCAAACCCGCCTCGACAGCCTCGCCATCGACGATACCGTGCTCATTCAAAACGTCGGTGCCTATTGCTTCGCCCTCGCCAACCATTTCAATGGCCTCCTCGGGCCCGCCCACGTCGCCGTCGATGACTCCGGCGAATGCCCCACCCTCCACCAACGCGCCGAGGACTGGTTCTTCGAACCCGGCTCGGTCGGATACACCTGGCCCCACTCCCTTACCGGCCCGGGCCGCTCACTCGATCCGGCGCTCGTGCAAAACCTCGGCAGCCCCTACCTCCGCCTCCACTCCGCCCAGGACGAGTACTCGTTTCTCTCCGTCGAAGAACTGGCCCCGCACCACTTTCGCTTCCTCGTGCAGGCAGCGAGCCCGCTCGGCCTCGTCACGATGCCGTTCGCCATTCGCATCGCCGGCGACGCCTCCATCATCGCCGCCCTGCACAGCCTTGGCAAAAGCGCCAAGGATCTCTCCGTCTGGGGCACCCGCCTCGCCATGACCGCCGAAGCCACGCTGCCCACCGATTCTCCCCTCGAACTTCGACTCACCACCACCCCGCCCATCCACCGGAACGCCCGGCCCCGCGCGACCGCCCACTGGGAGTTCAACGGCGGCGTGTTTCATGGCTCCTTCCGCATGACCTGGTAGCCGGCAACCGTCCGCCCCAGCCGCGGATTACTCCCCGGCGCGATCCCGGCAACCCGGACGCCCCGCTTCCACTATCCTATTCCCATGCGCCCTCTCTCCCGCCGCGCCTTCCTCGCCGCCGCCGCCACCCTCCACGCCCAACCCCCCCGCCCCACCCTCCCCACCTTCGTCTTCCTCATGGCCGACGACCTCGGCGTCTTCGACCTCGGCTGCTACGGCCAAAAACTCATCCGCACCCCCCACATCGACCGCCTCGCCGCCGAAGGCATGCGCTTCACCAACTGCTACGCCGGCGCCAATGTCTGCGCCCCCTCCCGCAGCGTCCTCATGACCGGCCAGCACTCCGGCCACACCACCGTCCGCTCCAACGCCTCCGTCCGCACCGGCGCCCGCGTCGCCCTCCAAAGCACCGACGTCACCATCGCCGAAATCCTCAAAGGACCCGAATGGCGCGACGCCTTCGACGACACCCGCGCCTACTCCACCGCTCTCTTCGGCAAATGGGGCCTCGGCGAACCCGGCACCACCGGCCTGCCCAATGACCACGGCTTCGATGAATGGTTCGGCTTCCTCAACCAGCAGCACGCCCACAGCCACTACCCCCAATACCTCTGGCGCAACAAAACCAAAGAGGTCATCCACGGCAACCGGAACGAACTACGCCGCGAATACGCCTCCGACCTCTTCTGCCGCGAAGCCCTCCACTTCATCGACCGCCATCGCTACCAGCCCTTCTTCCTCTTCTTCTCTCCCACCGTCCCCCACGCCCGGTTCGAATCCCCCGACCTCGGCCCCTACGCCGCTGAACCCTGGCCCGATGACGCCAAAAACTACGCCGCCATGGTCACCCGCATGGACGACTACGTCGGTCGCATCCTCGCCAAACTCAAAGAATGCGGACTCGATAGCAACACCCTCGTCTTCTTCACCTCCGACAACGGAGGCATTTTCGACTTCGCCCCCTTCCAAACCATGGGACCCCTCCGCGACCGCAAAGGCTCCCCCTACGACGGCGGCACCCGCGTCCCCATGATCGCCCGCTGGACCGGCCGCATCCGCCCCGGCGCCGTCAGCGATTACCCCTGGACGTTTTACGACGTCCTCCCCACCCTCGCCGACCTCGCCGGCGTCCGCGGCATCCCCCACAACGTCGATGGCGTCTCCGTCGCCCCCACCCTCTTCGGCAAAGCCCAGGACCCCAACCGTCCCCTCTATTGGGAGTCCTTCGGCGGCCCCGAAGGCTTCCATCAGGCCGTCCGCATGGGCCGCTGGAAGGCCGTCCGCCACGGCCTGGACGGCCCCCTCGAACTCTACGACCTCACCGCCGACCCCGGCGAAAAAAACAACGTCGCCTCCGCCCACGCCCCCGTCGTCCGGAAAATCGAAGCCTTCCTCGCCCATGCCCGCACCGACGCCCCGGACTACCCCGTCCCCCGCCGCTAACCCCTGCAGAAACGCCGCCTTCCCCGCTCCGTTCGTCGCCGCGCAGGGGAGCGTCACCCCCGGCGGGTTCTCCACCCCGTCCACCCGGCCCCAGGACGTCGTGCCCCGGCAGATCTCCGGATAAGCCCCGTCGCTCTTCTGGAACGGGAGTGTCGTTGTCCTCCCCCGCCGTCAGCGGATCGAGCGACCCCATCCGGCGCCCGTTGCATTCATCCAGCCACAGCAACGGAACCATCGCGCTGCACGGATAAGACTGCCCGGGGAACGCCTCCGTCGGCCGGAACTCCAGCGTTTAAGTTAGCGTATTCTCCGCCAGGCTCGCCGGCGTCTTCACCCCTCGGCCAACATACTCATCGTGCTGGTTGATCCCCACTTCCGTCGCCGAATGCGCCGCATCATCCGGCGATTTCGGAATCTAAGTGCTCCGCACCGTGTAAGTGGAAAGATCAGACCTCCGCCAGTTACATCCCGCCAATGGAAACGGACATGGGTTTGGATGCAGAAACTACGCAATTACCCCGTTCAGCTTATCCGGGTACAGGAAGAAATCGTGCCGGTCGATCAGCGAATCTCTGTTCCCATCGCAGGCTGGAAACACCGGTGTCCCCGGCGCCGGGGACGCATCGCCACGGTACACAACCCTCGCCGCCCCGCCTCACCCCTTCACCACCTCCAGAAACACCACGTTCCCCTCCGTCTCATGAAACGTCCGCACCGACGCCACGTCCCGCTTCCCCTCGAGCCCCGCCTCCGCCAGCGCCATCATCGCCGGCGCATCCCGGTACAGCAGCCACCAGTCCATGATCGCCTCCATGAAGCCCACATCCGGAATATCCGGCACAAAGTTCGCCGTCCAAACCCGCCCGCCCGGCTTCAGCATCCCGTACAGGGCCGACAGCAGCTTCGCCGCCACCCGGTCCGAGAGATAGTCGTACAGCCCCGCCGTGTAGATGAAGTCAAACCGGCCCCACTCCCGCAAACCCCGCGCCAGCACCGACTTCACCGAACCCACCCCCGCTTCTACCCCCAACGCCCCGTAATCCCGCCGTACCGACTCCACGCTCTCCTCGTCCTGATCGAGCGCCACGAACCGCCCGAAGCCCCCCTCCGCCAGCGCCGCGCTGTGCTCCGCCTCCCGCAGATGGCCGCAAGCCAGCGACAAAATCTCCGCCCGCGGGTGCCGGCAGCAGACCGCGTCAATCTCCTCGGCCAGCAGCCGGCACCGATTCCGCACCGCCCGCGGCGCCGGCGACGTCAACCCCGCCTCCATCAACTGGCGCCCCCGCGTCGTCGCCTGATTCGCCAGCGGCTGTATCGCCGGGTGCCGGTAGATAAGATCCAGCAGCACCGCATCTCCGGCGTAGCCCCTCGGCTTGACATAACACCGGTGCACCAGCGGACTCTCGTGCGAGTAAGTCAGCGCCGGGTGCGGCCGCACCTGCCGGTCAATCTCGGCTCGCCAGGAGTCCGTCGATTCCGCCGCCCGCCGCGCCTGCCGCAAGCCCCCGCGCAGCTGGTCTACCGAGGCGGCCAGTTGGCCCCGCTCGGCCAGAGTAATCGAAGTATTCAGAGTATCTGCAATTGGTAACATCCTGTCATCTCCTTCCACTTACCCAAGCGCAAACCCGCGCCTCGAAGCGACACGCCCAGACAAATAAATTTCTCCCCGCGTCATCCCCCCCACCCCCCGTCATACCCGCCCTGCCCGCCCCGCCCGCGCAGCGGTACCTGCCGGCACCGCCATCACCATCCCTCCATACCGCGATCTCCCCTAACCGCCCCCTGTATACTGTCCGCATGGAATGGACCCGCCGCTCGCTCCTCCTCTCCCCCCTCCTCGCCCGCCTCGACGCCCAGGTCACCCCCGCCCTCGTCGCCCTCGCCCCCGAACTCGAACCCCTCGCCCGCCTCTTTGAATCCACCCCCCGCGACCGCTGCCCCGACCTCCTCGCCGCCGAACTCCGCAAAGGCACCCCTTACCGCCAGCTCATGGCCGCCCTCTTCCTCGCCGGCGCCCGCAACGTCAACCCCCGCCCCCCCGGCTTCGCCCTCCACTGCGTCTTCGTCATGCACGCCGCCCACCAGCTCTCCCTCGAAGCCCCCGCCCCCCTTCGCCACGTCCCCCTCTTCTTCGCCCTCGATCTCTTCAAAACCTCCCAGGACCGCGACAA
>JADCJL010000257.1 GCA_020247055.1 Acidobacteriaceae bacterium
CACTCCGGTCAAGGTAGTACTCAGATTGGACGGCGGATGATAGGTGACGGTAATCAGGGAATCGTGCGTGCTACGCAGGAAACCGGCCGACGCGTTCTTCACTACCTGCCGGATGGAGGCATCCTGACACATACCGGACATCGTCTGGTAGGTGATGGCGTAACGCACACCTTCACGGACGGCGTGCTGAAAGGTGGCACGCAGAAAAATCGCCATCGAGTAGTCCGTAATGGCAAACACGATGGCCAGCAAAGGCACGATGACAAAGCTTGCCTCGAGGAAAGCGTGACCGGCCTGCCTTCTCCGTCGCGTATTCACTGGGTCCTGAACCATAGGGCGACAACGCACCTATGACTGAGGTTACACGCGAAGGCAGAAGGGAGCCATGGGCTTGGCCCCTTAGCGAGGTCGGAAAAACGCCCTACCGGGCGGGTAGGAATGGCCGGATTCTACAGCGCTAGGCGAAGTACCTCCGAGGCGATGCGGGCGTAGGCGGCGTTGATCTGGTCCACCGTAGGAGCGTAAACGTAGAGCCCGCTCACGCGGGAACTATCGTAGCTGGGTGAGGTGGGGTCGTTTGCCATGCGGCGCAGGATATCGTGGTCAACCAGGGTGCCCAGACCGATGGTATAGGTGACTACCGGAAGGGTGGGGTTGTTGCGCGCCATGGCGGCGACGTTGTCCGATAGATTCATCGCCACCCGGGAGAGCGTGGTGGGATTATCAGGCCGCACCTGGCCGGCGTACGGATGGCCCGTCGGAAACCGTTCCACACCGGAATCCAGGTACCCGCTGGTACTGATGCCGTTGGCGTCCTGCGCCGGGATAAAGGCGATGTCTTCGCGGACCCGCCGCTGATGCCCGGTCATGCCGCAACCAACGCGACTGGCGGTCCCAATCATGGGCTCCCCACCGGAAGGCCCCGTCGCTGTCGGATTGAGCAGTCCAAAGGTGTCGCCGGCGACCACGGCCAGATTCCCTCCGGTGAGCACCCCGAGCTTCGGCGCAAACGTGCCCCAGGAGGCGTGGCCACTCGGAAAACCGTTGTCATCCTGGCAGGGACTTCGAGGAATCAAGCATTCCACGTAAGAAGTGGCTCCGCCACAAATCCAACTGCTCGGATTATCGCGCCGGACATCGGGAATGGTGCGGATCGGAAACCGGGCGGTCAGGGTGTTGGGAATGCCATCGGTGAACAGAATAATGACGTTCAGGGCGAGCGGTTGGTTGATCGCGACCAGTTGCTGGTAGGCGTTCCAGTAGGCGTGGGCCGTGTTCGTCTGTCCGGTGCAGACTACCTGGTCGATGGCGGCGTTTATGGAGGATACCGGATTCTTGAAATCCCGGGTGGGGGCGTAGGCGTTGAAGACGGTACCTCCGAAGGTGACCATCCCCAATCGGTCCCGGTCCTGCATGAACAGATCGGAGAAGGTTTTCGAGGCGACAATCATGGGGGTACACGCGCTCGAGACGTTCATCGATGCGGAGCGGTCGAGCACCAGCATGACGTTCACATCCCGGCGGGAGGCTCTACCCGTTGAACTTGTCAGCGTGGCGGTGGTGCCGAGCACGCGCAGGAAGTAGAGATTCGCGGTCGCCGTGGCCGAGGTGGTCACCGAGAGCGTATTCATCGCGGTCTGCTCGACGGAGATCGTGGGGGTGGCGCTGGCCGTTCCCAGATAGCCGGATGGGAAGTTGGCATTGAAAAAGGCTGTCCCCCGGGCGGTCGCGTTCGCAATCTGGTCGGCGAGGTTCATGCCGAGATTCAGATTGCGGGCCGTGGCCAGGGCGGCGGCGTCACAGGCCGAACTCAACCGCGCCCGGATGAGATAAAGCAGGCCGGCGTCGATAGCCAGACCGACGATAGGGATCGTGCCCACCAGCATCAGCGCGGTGAGCATGACGGCGATGCCCCTCTGCCGGGCGGCGCGGGATGGAGATGCGGTTAATGATGACGGGTTCACAAGACTCTCCTGCTCTAAAACACGCTGCGCTGGTAGACGAAAGTGCCGGTCCGCACGCCGGGCATATCCAACTGCGGTGTGATGAAGTAAGCTTCCGCGACGTAAGCAAACTCGCCGGCCCCGAGATTCATCACGGCATCGAAGGCATCTGCCCGGGCAGACGTCTCGGCCAGATAGTTGGATTGCCCGATGCTGCCGTCGGCCCCTATGATCGCCGGCGCCGGGGTACCCACACTGCTGGTGGTGAGCGCGGCGTTGCCAATGACAATTCGCTTGACGATGACGTGGCGATTGAAGTTCGGACAAGCGGTCGTCGTGGCGTACGGCGGAACGCACTGCGCACTGCCGATCTTCATGATCTGCGTCAGAATCACGGCGCCATTTCCGCCCGTCTCCGTCATGCCCATTCCCCGGGCGATGCGCACGATCAGCCCCTTGTTGGCCGACGTGGAGAAGTCGACGTAACGCATGAACATCGCGCCGGCATCCCGCGCCACGACGGCCGCCTGTACCGACATCGTCAGGCTCATGCCGATCGAGAAGACACCAAACAGAATCGGCACCAGGAACACGATCACGAGCGCAAACTCCACCAGAGCGTTTCCGTTTCTCGCGCGTTTTCGGATGGGGGCGGGGAAGCTCTTCATGGCAATCACCGGCACGGCGGGGTCGTCGTACCAGCCGGTAAGGACTCGGTCTTATCAGCCGCCCGCACCGTGATGTTCAGGGGCGTGTTCGTCCGCATCAGCGACGCCATCCAGCCGTAGCTGAAATCCTCGACGGAAACTTCCACAATATTCCCGGCGGCATTACTGCCCGCCCCGGTAACGGTCTGACTCAGGTCCGCAGGCGGGTGGTAGGTAACCTTGATCAGGGAATCGTGCGAGTTGCGTAAGAAACCCGCCGAGGCATTCTTAACCACCTGCCGGATGGATGCATCCTGGCACATTCCAGACATGGTCTGGTAGGTAATCGCGTAGCGGACGCCCTCCCGCACCGCGTGCTGAAACGTGGCACGCATGAACATCGCCATCGAAAAATCGATGATAGCCAACACAATAGCCAATAACGGCACGAAGACGAAACTGGCTTCGATAAATGCGTTGCCAGACTGACGCCTCCTCCGTCTACGGGGAGTGTTTTGAGACATTGGGCTTGGGGTGGTATTCCTAAGACTTATCTTGGGTTAGATAGTCGCCACTTCCCATCAGGCGGTGGCCTTAGGCCTCTTGCCAAAAAGACCTTAGCCGCGTACCTGAACCGGTTCGCGTCTCCCGCGCCACCAGTACACCGTGCCGACCAGCGCAAACCCCAGGCTCATCCACTGCGTCAGCGACAAGCCCCCCTGCAGACTCTGCTCGTGATGCCGTACAAACTCCACCAGAAAGCGGACCGCCGAGTAGACCGTCAGGTACAGGCCGATCACCGTGCCCGGCCGCGGCATCCGCCCCGCCATCCGGTAGAGCACCGCGAAGAGCACCAACTCAGCCGCCGCCTCGTACAACTGCGTCGGATGCAGCGGCACCCCGAGCGGCGTACCGCTGATAGTAGCCGCGTCCGGGTTGGTGTAGCGCACGGCCCACGGCCGTTCGCAGTAGGCTCCGTAACAGCACCCGGCGGCGAAGCACCCCAGCCGGCCGATGGCGTGGCCCAACGCCAGCCCCGGCGCCAGAATGTCCGCCACGGGCAGAAAATCGAGCTTCTCCCGGCGGAGATGCCACCATGCGGCCACGACCGCCAGCGCCAGTCCGCCCTGAAACACCCCGGCGGCCTGCAGGGTGGCGAGGCTGAAAATCTCCCCGGGCCGCTGCGCGTAATACTCCCAATCGAACAGGAACATGGCCAGTTTGGCGCCCAGCAGTCCGGCAAAGACGACATAGAGGACGAGGTTGGTAAGCTTCTCGGTATCCATGCCCCGGCGCCGGGCCAGCCGCGTGGAGACCAGCAGGCCGGCCAGCACCCCGGCGGCGACGAGCGCGCCGTAGGAGGGCAGGAAGAAGTCGCCGATCGAAAAGAGCTTAGGAAACACGTTCCTCCCCACGCTGCCGCCAGATGTCGATCAGCAGCAGACCCGCGCCCACGCAGATCGCGCTATCGGCCACGTTGAACACCGGCCACTGGTAGTCGCCGATGTAGACGAGCAGGAAGTCGGTGACGTAGCCGCGCAGCACGCGGTCCCACATGTTGCCGAGCGCCCCGCTCAACACCAGCGCCAGGGCCAGCCGCACCCAGTCCGACTGCTTGTCGTTCGGGCGGAAAGAGAGCACCAGCATCCCGGCCACCAGCAGCGTCACCACCCCGGAAAAGCCGATCAGGACAAGGGCGCGGATGTGGTCCGGCGCATCGTTCAACAGACTGAAGGCCGCACCGCGGTTTTGCGCGTGCACGATGCTGAAAAAACCGGGGATCACCGGGTAGGCGTCCCAGAAGTTGACGTGCGTCTCAATCAGGCGTTTGGTGGCCCAATCGACCGCAAACAGCAGCGGCACGGTACTGACGATGGCGGCTTGCAGACGCGTCATAAACAATCGCGCGACCGGCTAGGCGCCGCCGAACATCTCCTTGACGGCGCTCGCGCACGGAGCGCACACCGTCGGCAGGTCCGCGTCCGCGCCCAGGGCCGGAACGAATTTCCAGCACCGTTCGCACTTGCTGCCCGCGGCGCGCTCGACGGCCACGCTGAGGGCGCCGGCTCCGGCCTCGCCCTCGACAACCTCCACCGCGGAGACGATGAACAGTGCCGCCAGATCGTCGGCGTGGGCCGCCAGCAGCGCGTGGGTCGCCTGGTCGGCCGTAATCGTGATCCTGGCTTCGAGCGGCGCGCCAATCAGATTCGCCTGCCGGGCGGCTTCAAGGGGCTTGGTGACCTCGGGGCGGAGAGCCATGAGCCGGTCCCAATCGGCCAGTTGCGCGCGCTGCGCGGCCGGGATGCCGGCCGTCAGGTCCGCGGCGGCGGGGAAGTAAGCGAGGTGGACGCTCTCGGTATGGCCGAGGCTGCGCCAGATCTCTTCGCAGGTGAAGGTCAGGATGGGCGCCAGCAGACGGACAAGGGCGTCCGTGAGCCGGTAGAGCGCCGTTTGCGCGCTGCGGCGGGCCGTCGAACGGGTGGCGGTGGTGTACAGCCGGTCTTTCAGCACGTCGAAGTAGACGGCGCTCAGATCGGTGGTGCAGAAGGCGTAGCAGGCCTGATAGATGCGATGGAAGGCGTACTCGTCGTACCAGCCGCGGCACTTGGCCACCAGCTCTTCGGCACGCACCAGAATCCACTGATCGATCGGCGCGAGCGCGTCGGCGGGCACCGCGTCCGTGGTCGGGTTAAATCCGTGCAGGTTGCCGAGCGTGTAGCGGAAGGTGTTGCGGATCTTGCGGTAGGCATCGGTGAGCCGCTGCAGAATCTCGTCGCCCAGGCGGACGTCCTCCCAGAACTCGACCGAACTGACCCAGAGCCGCAGAATCTCGGCGCCTGACTGTTTGATCACCTTCTCCGGCTCAATTACGTTGCCAAGCGACTTCGACATGGCCCGGCCCTTCTCATCGAGCGCCCAGCCGTTGGTGAGGCAGCCGCGGTAGGGCGCATCGCCCCGGGTGCCCACGCCCACGAGGAGCGAAGAGTGGAACCAGCCGCGGTACTGGTCGCCGCCCTCGAGGTAGAGATCGGCCGGCCACGGAAGGTTGTAGCGGTCGCATAGCACCGCCAGGTGGCTTGAGCCGCTGTCAAACCAGACGTCGAGAATGTCGTTCTCCTTCGAGAACTCGGCGCCGCCGCAGGAGGCGCAGCGGTAGCCGTGCGGCAGCAGTTCGGCCGCGGTCTTCTCGTACCACAGGTCGGCCGAGTGGGTCTTGAACTGTTCGACCACGGCGTCGAGCACCGTGCGGTCTTTGACGAGTTTCTCGCAGCCCGTGCAGGTAAAGGCGACAATGGGCACGCCCCAGGTCCGCTGGCGCGAGATGCACCAGTCGGGCCGGCCGGCGATCATGTTCGAGATCCGCTCTTCGCCCCAGGCCGGCATCCACTTCACGCGGCTGATGGCGGCAAGCGCCTCCTGCCGGAGGTTGTTCTTCTCCATGCCGATGAACCACTGCTCGGTGGCCCGGAAGATAGTGGGCTTGTGGCAGCGCCAGCAGTGCGGGTAGGAGTGTTCAATCGTCCGGTGGCCGGCCAGCGCCCCGGCGGCGGTGAGAATCTCCATCACCTTGGCGTTGGCCTGCCAGACGGTGAGGCCGACGAGCTCTTCGGGCAGATGGCCGGGCTCGTTTTCGGTATGGTAGAGCCGGCCGGCTCCATCGACCGGGCAGTAGACCGGCAGCCCGTTCTGCAGGCCGGCGATGTAGTCCTCCATGCCGTGGCCCGGCGCGGTGTGGACAATGCCGGTGCCCTGCTCGAGGGTGACGTGTTCGCCCAGAATGCCTTTGCTTACGCGCTCGGCGAAGGGGTGGGCAAAGCTGGTTCCGTCGAGTTGGGCGCCCGAGAAGCGGGCCAGCACCGTGTGGGTCTCCCACCCGAGATCCTTCGCCACCTGCGCGAGCAGGCCGTCGGCGACGATCAGCACGCCTTGCGGCGACTCCACCGCCACGTACTCAAGGCGCGGATGGAAGCAGAGGCCGAGGTTGGCGGGAATCGTCCACGGCGTTGTCGTCCAGATGAGGCCGAACAGCTCGCGGCCGGCCAGAGCCGGGTCGATGGCGGCGGCCTCGGAGGTCAACGCGAACTTCACCCAGATCGACGGGCTCTTGTGGTTCTCGTACTCGGTTTCGGCCTCGGCGAGCGCGGTGCGGCAGTTCAGGCACCAGTTCACCGGCTTGAGGCCGCGATAGATGTAGTCCTTGGCGTAGAAGTCGACGAAGGCGCCGGCGATGGCCGCCTGGTACTCCGGGGCCATGGTGAGATAGGGGTCGTCCCAGCGGCCGAACACGCCGAGGCGCTGGAAGCTGGCCGACTGCAGGTCGACGTACTTCTGGGCGTAGGCGCGGCAGGCGCGGCGGATTTCGGCCGTCGACATCTGGGCTTTCTTGCTGCCGAGTTCGCCGTCGACTTTGATTTCAATCGGCAGGCCGTGGCAGTCCCAGCCGGGCACGTAGGGCGCATCGTAGCCGGCCATGGTCTTGGACTTGACGATGAAGTCCTTGAGCAGCTTGTTGAAGGCGTGGCCGAGATGGATGTTGCCGTTGGCGTAGGGCGGGCCGTCGTGGAGGATGAAGCGCGGCTTGCCTGCCCGGCTCTGGCGAATGTGCTCGTAGAGTTTGCCCTCGGCCCACTCGCCGAGCAGTTTGGGCTCGAGCGTAGGCAGGTTGGCCTTCATCGAAAACGCCGTTTGGGGCAGGTTGACGGTCTTTTTAAGGTCGAGCGAACTCCAATCCATGGGTATCTTCCCATTATCGAACAGACCCGGCCCGATCCGTTAAGCGGCCCCGCTAATCCGGGGCGAACGCGTCGTGATAGCTGCGGGCGAGGGCCGGATCCTGCTCCTCCTTGCGCAGAAAGCAGCGGCCGACGGCGAGCGCTTCGATTCCGGTGCCGAGGAAACAGTGGAAGGCGTCTTCCGGGGTGCAGACGATGGGTTCGCCGCGCACGTTGAAGCTGGTGTTGACAAGAACGGGTGAACCGGTTTTTGCGTAGAAGCGACTGAGCAGGGCGTGGAAGATTGGGTTCGTTTCGTAATGGACGGTTTGCACGCGCGCCGAGTAGTCGACGTGGGTAACGGCCGGGATGGTGGACCGGGGCACGTTGAGCTTGGCGATGCCGAACAGTTGCTCTTCTTCGGCGGTCATGGGCCGGCGGAGGCCGGCGCGGACCTCGGCGACCAGCAGCATGTAGGGGCTGTCCCCGGCGAGGTCGAATAGCTCGTCCGCGTGTTCGGCCAGCACCGCCGGGGCGAAGGGCCGGAAGCTTTCGCGGTACTTCACTTTGAGATTCAGCGTCGACTGCATGCGCGGCGACCGCGCATCGGCCAGGATCGACCGGTTGCCCAGGGCGCGCGGGCCGAACTCCATGCGGCCCTGAAACCACCCGAGCGCCTGTTCGCGGGCGAGCGCCGCGGCGGCGGTATCGAGCAGTTCTTCGGGTGAAACCACGGAAAAGACGGCGCCGGCGGCGCGCAGGCGCGCTTCGATTTCGGTCTGCGAAAACTCCGGTCCGAGATACGACCCCCGCATGCTGTCGGAGCCCGGGCGCGCAGCGGGCGGCCGGGTGCGGCTCACGGCCAGTGCCGCGCCCAGGGCGCCCCCGGCGTCGCCGGCCGCGGGTTGAATCCACAGCCCGTCAAACTGCCCATCCCGGAGGATCTTGCCATTGGCAACGCAGTTCAGCGCGACGCCGCCCGCCAAGCACAGGTTCCGGATGCCGAACTCGCGGCGGAGGCTGCGGGTGAGCCGCAGCATGATCTCATTCAGTGCGGACTGGATGGACGCGGCGACGTCCATGTGAAACTGCGTCAGCGGCTCGTCGGGCCGGCGGGCGGGCTGGCCGAAGAGGGCGTCGAAGCGCCGGTTGGTCATGGTCAGGCCGGTGCAGTAGTCGAAGTAGTCGAGGTTCAGCCGGAAGCTGCCATCGGGCTTGACGTCGATCAGGTGTTCGCAGATGAGGCTTTCAAATCGCGGTTCGCCGTAGGGGGCCAGGCCCATGAGCTTGTACTCGCCCGAGTTAACCCGGAAGCCCGTGTAATAGGTGAAGGCGGAGTAGAGCAGGCCGAGCGAGTGGGGGAAGTGGATCTCGCGGACGATCTCCAACTGGCTGCCGCGGCCGATGGCGACCGAGGTGGTGGTCCATTCCCCGGCGCCGTCGAGGGTCAGGACGACGGCCTCTTGAAAGGGGCTCGCGAAGAAGGCGCTGGCGGCGTGGGCCTGGTGGTGTTCGGTAAACCGGAGTTTACCGGAGCAGTCCACGTCCGGCGCCAACTGGCGGAGCTGCCGGAGCAGCAGGTTTTTCTGGTAGAGCTTCTCGCGCAGCCACAGCGGCAGGGCCTTTTGAAAGCTGGCCAGGCCGCGCGGGGCGAAGGCGAGGTAGGTTTCCAGCAGCCGTTCGAATTTGAGAAACGGCTTTTCGTAGAAGACGATCTGATCGATTCCCGCCAGGCCTGCGGGCACGAAGGTGAGGCAGTATTCAATGGCGTGTCGCGGGAAGCCCGCGTCGTGCTTGCGGCGAGTAAAACGCTCCTCCTGCGCGGCGGCGACGATCTCGCCGTCGACGACCAGCGCCGCGGCGCTGTCGTGATAAAAGGCCGAGATGCCGAGAACGCGCATGGGTTAGAAGAGCGTGTAGAGGAACGGCGCGATGGCCGAACTCTGCGCCAGGATCAGCAGCCCGCCCACCAGGGCCAGGGTGAGGAGGATCGGGAGCAGCCAGAACTTTTTCCGGTGGCGGATGAATGCCCAAAGCTCAACAAGGATCGACATACGGTTTCTAGAACTGATTGGCCAGGCCGGCCGGATCGGGGCCGGGTGGATCGCGGGGCACCCAGTAGGACGCGGCGGCCGGATCGCGTCGCAGGCGCAGCGCATCGCGGCCGGTGAGCCGGAAGAACAGCGCAAAGGGGGTGAAGACCAGATAGAACAGGAGCGCGGTGATCACCGGATTGGTCACGCGGCTGAGCAGGAGCGCGAGCCGCATCCACAGAACGTTCAGCCGGTGGGCGCGGTGCGGGGCGAGCAGGCCGAGCAGCAGGAAGGCCGCGGCCACGCCGAGCGCCCAGAGGCGGGGGCCGCCCGCCCACCCGACTATGGCGAACGCGCCGGCGAAGACGTAGCAGAAGGACCGGTCCGACCCGATGGGCGCGGCGGCGTGTTCGACGAACGATTCATGGTGCCCGGAAGGTTTCATGGCAGGGAGCCTCGCTGCGAGGAAGAGGATAGCAGGGAATCGGCCAGCATCTCACCTACCAGGCGGTGGCCTTCACGGTTCCAGTGGCCGTCCTCGAGAAAGTAGAGGGTCTCGCCCCGGGCGGCGCGCTCACGGAGCCGGGAGGTGGGCGAGAGCAGCGGGATGCTTTGGCGGGCGCAAACTTCGGCGAGCTTCGATGCGGGAAGATGGATGTCCCAGTTGTCATCCATGCCGTAAACTTGCTTGGTTGCGGCCCACGAGGAGTCGTAGATGGCGGCGACGGTGGGGACGTAGAAGACGGTGAGGCGATGGCCCGTGGCCTTTTGCAGGGCGGCGAGCAGGGCTTCGGTGAGTTGCCAGGCGGCGTCGATCTCCGGCGGCGCCGTGCGGCGGTAGGCAAGCAGTTCCGGCGCCAGGGCGGGCTTGCCGGCGGGGGCGACCGTGGAGCGGGCTTGGGCGAACAGTTGCAGGAGGCGCCAGGAGGGCGGGCAATCGGCGCAGGGCGCGGCCGCCGCGCGTTGGGCCGGGGGCGGGACGGGGGTGCCGGTGAGCTGGAGTCCGGTGGGGGTGAGCGCAAAGGCCGGCTTCGGCGCGCGGTGTTCTACGGTGACGGAGTTGAACCAGACGTCGTTATCGAAAAAGAGCAGGACGACGCGTTGGGGCTGCAGTTGGCCGGCGAGCCGTTGATAGAGCAGCAGGGCCTGATCGGTGCTGTAGCCGGCTACGCCGAGATTGACCGGGGCGAAGCGGCTCTGCCGCCGGGCGAAGACGGTGGAGAAGACCTCGTCGTCGTTGACGAGGTAGCCTTCGCAGAAGGAGTCGCCGAGGAACAGAACGCGCTCCTGCGCGGCGCCCGGCTCCGGGCCGCGGCCGCCGAAGGAGTTGGTGGTTTCCACGATGCGGCTGCCCATCCAGCGGTAGGTGACGCTGGCGTTGGGGGCCTTGGTCCAGCCGATGGCGGGGTCGAAGCGCAGGAGCCGGGCGTGGCCGGCGGCGGCGTTCGGCCCCCAGCCCAGCCAGCGCAGGGCGAGTTCACAGGCGCCCAGGGTGAGCACCACGGAAACAACAACGGCGGCGAGGTTGGCAAAACGGGGCATCGATAAGGATGTTCTACCATCAATCGTATGCGGGCTCTCTTGTTTCTGGTTGCCTGGGCGGCCCCGGCGCAGGTGGTGACGCTCACGGTGCTGGGTTTTGACGGCGGGAACCGGCAGATCTGTTCCGAGACCGGGCGGCTGGCGAATGAACCGGGTGTGGTGGAGACGGCGCGGGCTTGTCTGCTGCGGGCCCGGCGGGTGGTGGCGCGGACGCCGGGCGGCAGCGAACTGGCGTTGGTAGCCGTGCGGGGTGACGATGTCGGGCGGGGGCAGGTGTTGTTGGCGTTTCAACTGCCGGCCGGGGGAAAGGAGATGCTGTTTTCGCCCCAGCCCGTGCCGGTGCAGACGCGTCCGCCCCAATCGCTCGCCGCCTGGCAGCAGGGGGTGGACCCGGTGGCCGAGGGGCACCTGCGCACCGCGGCGCCGCTGCTTGACCGCGGCAGCGCGGCCGCGGCGATTCCGCCTCTGCGGCGGGCGGTGGCCAAGAAGCCCGATTTCGCCGAGGCGTGGTACTTACTTGGTCAAGCTTACGAGCGGACGGGCGCGACGGAGGACAAGATTGCCGCCTGGGCGAGGGTGTGCGCGCTGGACCCGTTTCATGTCATGGCCGCGCGGCATCTGGTGGTGGCCTACCTGAACGAAAAGCGGACGGCCGAGGCGCAGGGGCTGGTCACCGCGGTGCAGAAGACGAGCCCCTTTGTCGCCACGCAGCTGCAGAACACGATCAATCTGTATCAGCTGGAGCAGTCGATTTCCGGCGCAGGGCTTCCCGTCCTGCTTCCAGCACCGCTGCGATAGCGTCGACATCGTAGACGCAGCCGCCCCAGGGCCCGCCGCTCACCTCCTGCAGCAGCCCCCAGAGCCGCGTGTCTTTGGGCAGCAGCGGATCGGGGGCGATGCCGGGGTGGGGTTCGCGCCCCGCGAGCAGCAGAGTGCCGGCGGCGGCGGTGCCGTCGGCGCCGAGCAGGTTGACGTGGCCTTCGAGCCGGTTGCGGTCGATGACGATTTCGATTGTGTCGCCATCGCGCAGGCGGCCGATGGGCCCGCCGGCGAGCGCTTCCGGAGAGACGTGGCCGATGCAGGCGCCGGTGGAGACGCCGCTGAAGCGGGCGTCGGTAATCAGCGCGACGTGTTTGCCGAAGGGTAGGTGTTTGAGGGCGCTGGTGACCTGATAGGTCTCCTCCATGCCCGAGCCCATGGGGCCGCGGGACATGAGCACCATGATGTCGCCGGCCTCGATCTTGCCGTTCTTGATGGCGGCAATGGCGGCCGGTTCACTCGTGAAGACCTTGGCCGGGCCCTGCTTGCGGTAGACGTTATCGGCGTCGATGACGGTGGGGTCGATCGAGGTGCTCTTGATGACGCTGCCATCGGGCGAGAGGTTGCCGGTGGGGAAGCAGACGGTGGAGCCGATGCCGCGGGAGCGGGCGACGTCGGCCGAGAAGATGACGTTTTCCGGGTCGACGCCGTCGCGGTCGCGGAGGATTTTGTGGAGGGCGGCGCGGCGCTCGCTCTGCTCCCACCAGTTGAGTGAATCGTCGAGGGTGCCGCCGGCGGCGGTTTTGGCATCGAGGTGCAACAGGCCCATGCGGCGCAGGTGGAGCATGACTTCGGGCACGGCGCCGGCGAGGAAGACCTGCACGGTGGGATGATTGCGGGGGCCGTTGGGCAGGGCGTCGACCAGGCGGGGGACGAGTTTGTTGATGCGGGACCAGTCGTCGACGGTGGGGCGGCGGAGGCCGGCCTGGTGGGCGACGGCGGGGATGTGGAGAATCAGGTTGGTGGAGCCGCCGAAGGCCGCGTGGGTGACCATGGCGTTTTCAAGCGCGGCGCTCGTGAGGATGGTGGACATGGTCCAGCCGAGCTTGCCGAGTTCGAGGACGGCGCGGCCGCTGCGGGTGGCCATGTCGAGCCAGATGGGGTGGCCGGAGGGGGCGAGCGCCGAGTGGGGCAGGCTCATGCCGAGGGCTTCGGCGACCACCTGGGCCGTGGCCGCGGTGCCGAGGAACTGGCAGCCGCCGCCGGGCGAGGCGCAGGCGCGGCAGCCCATGTCGGCGGCCTCTTCAAGGGTGATCTGGCCGTGCGAGTAGCGGGCGCCGATGGTCTGCACTTTGCCCGCGTCTTCCCCGTCTTCAGCCAGCAGGGTGACGCCGCCGGGGACGAGCACGCAGGGCATGTCGTGCTGGGCGGCGAGGGCCATCATCATGGCGGGCAGGCCCTTATCGCAGGTGGCGACGCCGATGACGCCGCGGCGCGTGGGCAGGCTGCGGATGAGGCGGCGGAGCACCATGGAGGCGTCGTTGCGGTAGGGCAGGGAATCGAACATGCCGGGCGTGCCCTGGCTGCGGCCGTCGCAGGGGTCGGTGCAGGCGCCGGCGAAGGGGACGGCGCCGAGGCGGCTGAGTTCCTTGGCGGCGGCTTCGACGAGCAGGCCGACCTCCCAGTGGCCGGTGTGGTAGCCGAGGGCGACGGGCGAGCCATCGGGGCGCCGGATGCCGCCGTGGGTGGACAGCAGCAGTACCTCGCGGCCGCCGAGTTTGGCCGGATCCCAGCCCATGCCGGCGTTGAGCGTCCAGCCGAACAGGTCGCCGGAGGGGCGGGTGAGCAGCATCTCGGGGGTGATGGGCAGCTGGCCTTTCGGGCCGGGAACTTTGGTGCGGATATCGTAGAGCGACGGGTCGCCGGAATCGAAGAGAGTGGACATGGGCTAAACCGACAGTCTATCGTGCGAAGCGGCCGGCGGTGATATGATTTCCGCCATGTCCAGTTCCCGCCGCTTCTTCCTGGGCGCCGCCACGGCCGCCGCCGCCACCCGTGTCTGGGGGGCGAATGACCGCCTCCAGGTCGGTTTTATCGGCTATGGGCTGATTGGCGCGCAGCACGTTTTCGACTTTAAGAACCAGCGCGATGTGGACATGGCCGCGATGGCCGAGGCCTATCAGCCGCGCCTCGAAGAGGGCCTGCAGGCGATGGGCGGCAAGCCCCGGGGCTACAGCGATTTTCGCAAGCTGCTCGACGATAAAGAGCTGCAGGCCGTGGTGGTTTCAACGCCCGACCACTGGCATGCGCTGATGACCATCATGGCGTGCGGCGCCGGCAAGGACGTGTATGTCGAAAAGCCGATGACGCTGTTTCACGCGGAGGGGCAGTGGATGATCAAGGCGGCGCGGAAGTATAACCGCGTCGTGCAGGTGGGCACGCAGCAGCGCTCCGGCCGGCACTATCAGAAGGCCCGGGACCTGCTGCGCGAGGGCGCGATCGGCAAAATTCACCACGTGCGGATGCAGGCCACGCGGAACGTGATGCCGGGCTTTGGCACGCCGCCGGGGGGCGCGGCGCCGTCCAACTTCGACTATGACATGTGGCTGGGGCCGGCGCCCAAGAGGCCGTACTCGCCGCACCGCGGGATCTACCATTTCCGCTGGTTCTGGGACTTTTCGGGCGGCCAGATGACGAACCTGGCGGCGCACTCGCTCGACATCATGTACTTCGCGCTGGCGCCGAAGGGGCCGCAGTCGGTGGTCAGCATTGGCGGTCGCTATGCGCTCGAGGACGATGGCGAGACGCCGGACACGCAGGACGCGCTGTTTGCCTTTCCGGGCTGGTCGGCGGCGTGGCACCACCGCGAGGCTTCGCGCGGGACGCCGCGGAGCGGGTCGCTCGAGTTCTTTGGCACCAAGGGTTCGCTGGTGATCGACCGGGGCGGCTTTCAGATTGTGCCGGACACGAAGTCGGATCCGGCCAACAGCATTCCGCGGTTCAAAGGGACGCCCGGGGGCGGACCGCAGCGGAGCGACGCGGCGGCCGAGCCGTGGACGCAGGCGATGAAGGTGCCGGGCTCCTCCGATGAACAGTTCGACCTGCACGTGCGGAACTTCCTTGATTGCGTGAAGACGCGGCAGCGGCCGATTGCTGACGTCGCTGATGGCCACGCCGTGGCGACGGCGTGTCATCTGGCCAATATCTCGCTGCGGGTGGGGCGGAAACTGACCTGGGATGCTGAGAAAGAGACGATTGTGGGCGATGCCGAGGCAGCGCGGATGTTGACGCGGGCCTACCGGAAGCCGTGGGATCAGGTGCTGGCCAGCTACAAGCTTTAGTTGGCGAGCTTTTCGAGGGCGGCGCGGGAGTCGAGCAGTTGGGTGATGCGGCCTTCGGCGTCCACGAGGACGGCGCGGGGGCGCGGGCCTTGCCGGAGCCAGGGAAACTGCGAGCGGATGTCGGACTGCATGACCCGGCCGGAGAGAAAGGGCTGCGGCTTGCCGGAGAGGTCCTTGAGAATGGCGTAGCGCTTCTCGTCGCTGAGGGCGAGGACCGTGTATTTCGCGGCGAGGCGGGCGGCGAGTTCCGTATCGCCGAGGTTGTAGAAGTAGACGAGGAACGGCTTGCCGAGGAGCGAGGAGAGATCGTCCTTCTTCTCAGAGGCCGTCAGTTCGAAGCGGAGCGGCGGCATGGGGTCGCCGGGGGCGAAGGTGGCAAAGGTACTGATGGGCACGCCGGGTTTTTGCTTGGCAATCCGGATGCCCATCCAAATGGCGCCGCCATAGAACACGACGGCCCCGAACAGGGCTGCGAGCGCGAGTTTTTGCCACTTAGGCAAGGAGTTTCTCGAGTCGGGAGCCGGGGACGATGATGGTTTCGTTGCGCTCCGGGCCGACCGAGACGCAGCCGACCTCGACGCCGGTCTGGGCGGCGAGGAAGTCGAGATAGCGGCGGGCGGCGGCGGGCAGGTCTTCAAGACGCGTGGTGCCGCGGGTAACGGCCTGCCAGCCGGGCAGCGTCTCATAAACCGGTTCGATGCTTTCGACCACGTGGTTGGCCGCGGGCATCGTGTCGATCGCCTCGCCGTTGACGCGATAGCCCACGCAGACGGGGATCTCGGCGAGTTCGTCGAGGACGTCCATCTTGGTGATGACAAGGCTGTCGAAGCCGTTGACGGTGGCGGTGTAGCGGAGCAGCGGCACGTCGAACCAGCCGCAGCGCCGGGGCCGGCCGGTAACGGCGCCGAACTCCTTGCCGGCTTTGCGGATCTGCTCGCCGACGGCGGTATGGTCTTCGGTGGGGAAGGGGCCGCCCCCGACGCGGGTGATGTAGGCCTTCGAGACGCCGATGACGCCGTTGATGCGGGTGGGCGCGACGCCGGCGCCGGTGCAGGCGCCGCCGGCGGCGGCCGACGAGGAGGTAACGAAGGGATAGGTGCCGTGGTCGATGTCGAGCATCGTGCCCTGCGCGCCTTCAAAGAGCACGCGGCGGCCGTTCTGCATGGCCCGGCCGAGCAGCAGCGAGGTATCGCAAACCATGGCGCGGATGCGCTCGGCAAAGCCTTCGTACTGTTCGCGGAGGGCGGCTACGTCGAGGTCCCAGGGGATGCCGAAGGCTTCGGCGACCGTCTTTTTGTCCTCGGCGAGGGTGGCAAACAGGGCGCGGAAGACGTCACGGTTGCACAGGTCGGCGATGCGGATGCCCCGGCGGCCGATTTTGTCTTCATAGCAGGGGCCGATGCCGCGGGAGGTGGTGCCGATGGCGGTCCGGTCCGAACGGGCCTCGCTCATCTTCTCGACGATGCGGTGGAACGGGAAGATAACGTGCGCGCGGTCGGAGATGCGCAGCTGTTCGGAGACCGGCACGCCGGCCTTTTCGAGCGTGGCGATCTCGTCGAGCAGGGCCGCCGGGTCGATGACGACGCCGTTGGCGATCACGGCCTGCACGCCGGGGCGGAGAATGCCGCTGGGAATCAGTTTGAGGACGAACTTCTGTTCGCCGATGTAGACGGTGTGGCCGGCGTTGTGGCCACCCTGATAGCGGGTTACCAGGTCGAAACGCTCCGAGAAAAGGTCCACCATCTTGCCTTTTCCTTCGTCGCCCCACTGGGCCCCCAATACGATAATGTTACTCATGAGCAAACCAAATCTTCTATTCTAGCGCACTATGCTAACCTCGAAAGGATGCAGCTTTGCGACATTTATCTGGGGCTGGGCGAGGCCACGTTCCGGGATCTGCTGAAACAAATCAGCCTGGGGAAACTTCGGACCTACCAGTTGTTTGAACGGATGAAGTTCCGTCTTCGCGTGGCGAAACTGAACGGCGAATCGCTGATGAAGAGCGCGCCGCGGCAGTGGGCCCGCTTAGCGGAGGAGCGCGACGGCGACCTGGCGATGGACCTGGCGCAGGCCATTCTCGTCTGCCACGTCGATTCGCTGATTGTGCCGGTGCTCGATTTTCTGGGCGTGCCGCACAAGGAAGGCTTTTTTGAGAAAGACGCCAACATCGCCGCGCACCTCACCGATGGCTGGCAGCAGCGCGTCTGGGAGCGTTTCGCGGCCGAGATGCCGAAGAGTGTGCTGGTGTTCTATCTGAACCACCTGGCCATGGAGATGTCCGAGGGCGCTGTGCTGTTCGTGCCCGCCGGGCAGGAAGGCCAGTAGGCATGTCTCCGGCGCAGGCCCTGCACGCCGCGATTCAGTCCGGCGACGAGGCGCGCATTGCCGAACTGCTCGATGCTGACCCGGGGCTCGTCCACGGGGGCGGCGCGGCGGGCATGGCGCCGTTGCTGCGAGCGGCTTACAGCGGGAAGCGGGAGATTGCGGCGATGCTGATTGCGCGGGGCGCCGTGCTCGACCAGTTCGCGGCCGCGGCGCTGGGGCATGTGACGGTGCTGCGGGAGCTGTTGAGCGGGCCCGAGGCGGCGGTGAATCTGCACAGTTCGGACGGCTGGACGGCGCTGCATCTGGCGTGTTTCTTCGGCCAGTTTGATTGTGTGGAGGCGTTGCTCGAACTGGGCGCGAGCGTGAAACTGCGGAGCGCGAACACGATGGGCAACGCGCCGCTGCACGCGGCGGCGGCCGGAAGGCACCGGGAGATCTGCGCGCTGCTGCTGTCGCACAACGCCGAGGTCAACGCCGAACAGGCCGGTTTGTATACGCCGCTGCACGCGGCCGCGGCGAGCGGTGATGAAGACCTGGTCCGTCTGCTGCTGGCGCACGAGGCCAATACCAAGGCAAAATCTGAAAAAGGGGAAACGGCGCTCGATATGGCGCGCGCGCGAAACCATGCCGGGGTCGTGGCGCTGCTCGAGCGCATAGGGCAATGATCGAAACGCAGCTTTCTGAACTGGCGGCCGCGACGGAGTCCCGCATTGCGGCCGTGACGACGGCCGAGGAACTCGAGGCCATTCGCGTCGAAGTGCTGGGCCGGAAGGGCCGGCTGGCCGAGGTGTCCAAGGACATGGGCAAGCTGTCGCCGGAGCAGCGCGGGGTGGTCGGTAAGCTGCTGAACGCGGCCAAGCAGACGCTCGAGACGGCGCTGACGGCGCGGAAGACCGCGTTTGAACAGGCCGCGCTGGCGGCGCGGCTGGACCGGGAGTGGCTCGACCTGACGGCGCCGGCGGCGGGCGCGGGCCTCGGTAGTCTGCATCCGCTGACGCAGATTCAGGCCGAGATTGAAGACCTGTTTGTTTCGCTTGGCTTCACGGTGCTTGACGGTCCGGAGGTCGAGACTGAGTTCAACAACTTCGACGCGCTGAACATTCCGCCCGACCATCCGGCGCGCGATATGCAGGATACGTTCTGGCTGTCGAACGGGCACCTGCTGCGGACGCACACCTCGCCCGTGCAGGTGCGCGGCATGAAGAAGCTGGGGCCGCCGCTGCGCATGATCGCGCCCGGGCGCGTGTTCCGCAACGAAGAGGTGGACGCCTCGCACGAGCACACCTTCTATCAGCTGGAGGGCATGATGGTGGACAAGGACGTGTCCGTTGCGCACCTGATCTACTTCATGAAGACGCTGCTTTCGGCCATCTTCAAGCGGGATGTGACGGTGCGGCTGCGGCCGGGTTACTTCCCGTTCGTCGAACCGGGGTTTGAGCTCGATATCCAATGTCTGATCTGTCAGGGCGCCGGGTGCCCGGTGTGTAAGCAGTCGGGCTGGGTGGAACTGCTGCCTTGCGGTCTGGTGCACCCGAACGTGCTGCGGCTCGGGGGGATTGACCCCGAGGAGTACAGCGGATTCGCCTTTGGCCTGGGGCTGACGCGCCTGGTGATGATGCGCTACGCCATTGATGACATTCGGCAGTTGCAGGGCGGGGACCTCCGCTTTTTGACGCAATTCGCTTTTTGAAGCACTTCGAAGGACGCCATGAAGTTCTCCTACAACTGGCTCGCTGAGCACATTGACGGGTTGACCGTTCCGCCGGCCGAGATCGGCAAGCTGATTACGATGAAGACGGCCGAGTGTGAGGGCGTCGAGGCGCACGGGGCGCACTTTGAGCACGTGGTGGTGGCGCGGGTGTTGACGTCCGAGCCGATTGCCGGCACGCACCTGGCGGTGACGTCGGTGGATACGGGGCGCTATGGCGTCAAGCAGGTGGTGTGCGGGGCGCCGAACTGCCGGGCCGGGATCCTGACGGCCTACGTGCCGCCGGGGCAGCTGGGCGTGACGACGGCGAAGCTGCGCGGCGTCGATAGCGACGGGATGCTGGCTTCGGCCAAGGAGCTGGGCATTTCGGCCGAGGACGAGGGGATTATCGAGTTCGCAGCCGGGGAGCCGGGGGCGGCGATTCCCGGGTGCACAGTGGATACGATTGTCGAGATCGACAATAAGTCGCTGACGCACCGGCCGGACCTGTGGGGGCACCACGGGATGGCGCGCGAGGTGGCGGCGATTGCGGGGCGGCCGCTCAAGCCGATTGCAGTGGAGCTGCCGGCGGGTGAGCCGGCGGTGGAGATTGAGATCCGCGATGCGAAGCTGTGTCCGCAGTTTTCGGCGCTGCGCTTTGAGAACGTCACCGTGCAGCCTTCGCCGCTTTGGCTGCAGCAGCGCCTTGAGTCGGTGGGGCTGAACCCGATCAACAACATTGTTGATGTGACGAACTACCTGATGGCGGAGTTGGCGCAGCCGATGCACGCCTACGACGCGGCGAAGCTGCAGGGCGGGAGGATTATCGTCCGGGTGGCCGAAGAGGGCGAGTTGTGCCCGGCGTTGAACGGACAGATTTATACGCTGGACGCGGGCAATCTGGTGATATCCGATGCCGGGGGGCCGGTAGGCATTGCCGGGGTGATTGGCGGCGGGCCTTCGGCGATTGGTGAAGGGACGACGACGATTCTGCTGGAGGCAGCGAACTTCCACGCGGCGTCGATTCGCCGGACCTCGACGAAGCTGAAGCTGCGGACCGATGCGTCGATGCGGTTTGAGAAGTCGCAGGATCCGGAGAACACGGTGCGGGCGCTGGCGCGGGCCAAGTGGCTGCTCGAGCAGGTGTCGCCGGGGATCCGGCTGGTGGGCGGGTTGGCGGATGTGTACTATCCGCTGCCGGCGGTGGCGCCGATCTCGTTTGACCTGGCGTGGATGCGGCGGAAGTTGGGCAAGCCGGACTTGACGGCGGCGGAGGTGACGGCGATTCTGACATCGCTCGCCTTTGGCGTCGCGGAGGCCGAGGGACGGTTTACGGTGACGGTGCCGAGTTGGCGCGCGACCAAGGATGTCTCGCTGAAGGATGACCTGGTGGAAGAGGTGGGGCGGATGATCGGCTACGGCAACCTGACGCCGGCGCCGCCGCTGGTGCCGAGCGTGGTGCCGCCGCTGCCGCCCGAGCGGGCTTACCTGCGGGGGCTGCGGCAGCTGCTGACGGCGCAGGGCTACACCGAGGTCTACAACTACTCGTTTGTGAACGAAGCGCAGGCGGCGGAGTTGGGGCTGCCGCTTGAAGACCATGTGCGGGTGGTGAACCCGATTGCGCAGGGGCAGGAGCTGCTGCGGACGAGTTTGCTGCCGAACATCAAGCGGAATATCAACGACAACGCGCGGGAGTTTGAGTCCTTCCGGTGTTTTGAGATCGGCAAGGAGATTCACGCCCGCGGGCGGGAGCTGCCGGAGGAGATTCCGCACCTGGCGGCGGTGAGTTTTGAGCGGCACGGGGACGGGGCGGCGAACCTGTTTGAGCTGAAGCGGCTGGCGGGGACGATCGCGCCGGGGTGTACGGTGGAACCGGCCGAAGCGCGGGGGTTTGAGCATCCGAACCGGGCGGCGATAGTCATTTTGCGAAACGAACCCATTGGGCGGCTGTTCGAGTTCCACCCGTCGATGGTGGAGACGGGGCGGGCGGCGGTGCTGGACCTGGATTTGACGAAGGTGCAGGCGCTGCGGACGGCGGCGGGCAAGTATCAGCCGCTGCGGCGGTTCCCGACGAGCGCGTTTGACGTGACGGTGCCGGTGGCGGAGCGGGAGCTGGCGGGGAACGTACTGGCGCAGCTGCGGGAGAGCGTGGGTCCGCTCGCGCTCGAAGTTCGCTATCTGTATGATTACAAAGGAGATAGCGGCAGGAGTATGACCTTCCGGATTACGCTGGGGGCAGCGGACCGGACCTTGACGGGCGAAGAGGTGACGGCGGTGCGCAGTCAGGTGATGCGTTCGCTGGGGTTGTAGGCACTGGTTGGACTATAAGCCGGTTTCTGTACTCCGTCTGGCGACGAAGTGGCAGTCATTCGTCTCGACCTGCTATTGCTAGCAGGCTCTAGCTGCCTACCCGGGGATTGTAACGGGACGGGCCGCCCCTCTCCCCCTATTTGGCATTGCTCCGCGTGGGGTTTGCCCTGCCATCGACGTTACCGCCGACGCGGTGCGCTCTTACCGCACCTTTTCACCCTTACCCGGCCAAAGGACCAGGCGGTATATTCTCTGTGGCACTTTCCGTAAAGCCGCCTTGACGCGGCCCCCCCGGCCGTTAGCCGGCACGTCACCCTGTGGAGACCGGACTTTCCTCCAGGCGATCTCTGCAAGCAGAGAAGACCCAGCGACTGCCCGTCCAACCAGTGCTTCTCTTATCATGACACACTGAGACGAATGCGGAAGTTATTGTTTGTACTCCCTTTGTTGCTGGGCGCGCAGGAGCCGATTGCGGAGGACCGGGGGGCGGCCGGGATGCGGCGGGCGCAGCTGTCGGCGAAGACGTCGATCCGGGCCATGCACATTGCGGCGCATCCGGACGATGAGGACGGGGCGACGATCACCATGCTGGCGCGGAAGTACGGCGTGAACATGTCGATGTTGATTCTGAACCGGGGCGAGAGCGGGGCGAATCTGGTGACGAACGATTTTTTTGACGCGCTTGGGGCGCTGCGGACCGTGGAGGTGCTGAAGTCGGCCGAATATTACGGCGCGCGGGTGTTTTTCACGCGGTTTATCGACTACGGGTATTCGAAGAACGTCGGGGAGACGTTCCGGCAGTGGAAGCGGGAGGAAGTTTTGGCGGACATGGTGCGGATTATCCGGGCCGAGCGGCCGCATATTCTGATTTCGCGGTGGTCGGGGACGCCGCAGGATGGCCACGGGAACCACGAGGCGTCGGGGATTCTGGCGCAGGAGGCGTTTGCCGCGGCGGCGGATATGCAGCGGTTTCCGGATGCGGGCCCGGGGTGGCAGCCGTTGAAGTTATACGTAGGGACGCGGAACCCGTTTGACGGGTACACGATCAAGACCGAGACGGGGGAGTACGACCCGGTGCTGGGGCGGAGCTACGCGCAGATTGCGCGGGAGGGGCTGCGGTTTCAGCGGTCGCAGGCGACGGGCGGGGCGGTGGGGCGGCCGGGGCCGCAGTCGAGTTACTACCGGCTGACGCAGTCGAAGGTGGGGATGGCGGATAAGGAGCAGAGCTTTCTGGAGCGGATTCCGGACGGGCCGAATGGGGATCCGTGGCTGGAGCCGGGGTTGACGGTGGAGGCGCGGGTGGACCCGCGGAGTCCGGCGACGGGGCCGTTTGCGGCATTTCGGCCGGCGGAGACGTTTGCGGTGGCGGTGCCGGGGCAGACGTTTCAGGCGACGGTGAAGCTGCACGGGGCGGCGGCGACGAAGATCGAGCTGCTGGCGGGGCCGGGGTATGAGATTACCGAGTACGAACCGGGGCGGTTTCGGGTGAAGGTGCCGGAGGATGCTCCGTATACGAAGGCGTATTGGAGCCGGGCGTCGATTCGGGAGCCGAAGTATGAGCTGGCGGGGGATTTTGCGAGTCCGCTGCCGGGGCCGCCGGTGCGGGTGCGGGTGCACCATGCCAAGGGGGTAATCGAGACGACGTTGAAGACGTCGTCGGTGGATGCGACGCAGATTGAGCATCTGCATGAGTTGGCGGTGGGGCCGCCGATTGCGCTGCAGTTTCCGACCGAGGCGGGCATTCTGCCGCTGACGAAGCGAACCCATGCGGTGCAGGTGGTGGTGGGGACGAACGTGGACGGGCCGGCGGCGGGGACGGTGCGGCTGGCGCTGCCGGCGGGTTGGCGGGCCGAGCCGGCCGAGGCGCCGTTTTCGTTTGCGCGGGAGGGCGAGCAGACGAAGGTGAACTTTACGTTGACGCCGCCGGCGGGGTTGGGGGCGGGGGAGGTGGAGGTGCGGGCGGTGGCGCGGTACCGGGGCCGGGAGTACGGGGCGAGTTTTCAGCGGGTGACGTATCCGGGGCTGCGGACGGTTTATTTGTCGAAGCCGGCGGTGCACCGGGTGCGGGCGATGGATGTGCGGGTGCGGAGCGGGCTGCGGATTGGCTATTTGATGGGGTCCGGGGATGATGTGCCGGAGGCGCTGGGGCAGTTGGGGGTGCCGTATGACCTGATTACGCCGGCGGCGGACTTCAGCAAGTACACGACGATTCTGCTGGGGATCCGGGCGTACGCGGTGCGGCCGGAGCTGCCGGCGAACAATGCGCGGCTGCTGGAGTTTGCGCGGAACGGGGGGACGGTGATTGTGCAGTACAACACGCCGGAGTTTGACAAGAACTACGGGCCGTATCCGTACACGATGGGGCGGAATCCGGAGGAGGTGAGCGAGGAGGATAGTCCGGTGCGGCTGCTCGAGCCGGGGGCGGCGGTGTTGCGGGAGCCGAACGCGATTACGGCGGCCGATTTTGACGGTTGGGTGGAGCAGCGGGGGAGCAAGTTTCTGACCAGTTGGGATGCGCGGTACCGGCCGCTCGTCGAGACGCAGGATACGGGGCAGAAGCCGCAGCGGGGGATCTGGCTCGAGGCCGATTACGGCAAGGGCAAGTGGATCTACTGCGCGCTGGCGTGGTACCGGCAGCTGCCGTACGCGGTGCCGGGGGCGACGCGAATTTTTGCGAACCTGATTTCGCAGTAGCGCCGGCTATTTGACAGGTTTGGGTTGGCCACGATAGCGTTAGAGATTCCTTCCCCGTCGAAGAGTTTGCGGCTGATTCTTATGACGATGACTGGCGGGGCTGCTGAGCGGCCAACATTCCCGGCACCCTTTGCGAACTACGAGCTCGGCGCTCCGTACGATGAGATGTTTCACGCGTCCGGTTTGTCGCGGGAGCACTACCGGGAGATCTACGATTTTCTGCAGCAGCTGCCGGCCGAGGAGCTGCGGCTGCACAAGCAGGCGGCCGACCAGACATTTCTGCACCAGGGAATTACGTTTACGGTGTACGGCCGGGACGAGGGGACCGAGCGGATTATTCCGCATGACCTGCTGCCACGGATCATTACGGCGGGGGAGTGGGGGAAGGTGGAGGCGGGTTTAGAGCAGCGGATTCACGCGCTGAACCTGTTTTTGAGAGACATCTATCACGAAGGGCGGATTTTGGCGGACGGGGTGGTACCGCGCGAGATTATTTACAGTTGTAAACACTTTCGGCGGGAGATGCGCGGGGTGCATGTGCCGAAGGGGAATTACCTGACGGTGGTGGGGACGGACCTGATCCGGCTGCCGGACGGGGAGTTTGTGGTGCTTGAGGACAATCTGCGGGTGCCGTCGGGGGTGAGCTATATGCTGACTTCGCGGCAGGTGTTGAAGCGGATTTTTCCGAAGCTATACCAGGCGTGCGGGGTGCGGCCGATTGATCATTACGGGCAGGCGCTGCTGGCGACGCTGCGGAATTTGAGTCCGGAGGGGCGGCCGGAGCCGACGGTGGTGCTGCTGAGTCCGGGGGTTTACAACAGCGCGTATTTTGAGCACTCGTTTCTGGCGCGGCAGATGGGGATTCAGCTGGTGGAAGGCCGGGACCTGGTGGTGCACGACAACATTGTTTATATGCGGACAACGTCGGGCTTGCGGCGGGTGGACGTGATCTACCGGCGGATTGACGATGACTTTATTGATCCGCTGTCGTTCCGCCGGGACTCGATTTTAGGGGTGCCGGGGCTGTTCAACGCCTACCGGACGGGGAATGTGACGCTGGCGAACGCGATTGGGACGGGCGTGGCGGATGATAAAGCGCTGTATGCGTACGTGCCGAAGATCATTAAATACTATCTGGGGCAGGACCCGATTTTGCAGAACGTGGAGACGTTTTTAGCCTCTGATCCCGGGGAGCGGCGGCATATTCTGGCTAATTTGGACAAGTTTGTGGTGAAGGCGGTGGGGGAGTCGGGCGGGTACGGGATGTTGATCGGGCCGCACTCGACGCGGGAGCAGCAGGAGGAGTTTGCGCGGAAGATTGAGGAAGATCCGCGGAATTTCATTGCGCAGCCGACGATTTCGCTTTCGACGGCACCGTGTTTTGTCGAGGGGGGGAATATTGAACCGCGGCACATCGACCTGCGGCCGTACATTTTGTACCAGGGGGAGCGGTCGGTGATTGTGCCGGGGGGATTGACGCGGGTGGCGCTGCGGAAGGGCTCGCTGGTGGTGAACTCGTCGCAGGGCGGGGGCAGTAAGGACACCTGGGTGTTGAACTGATGGATATGCTTTCGCGCGTTTGTGATTCGCTGTACTGGATGTCGCGGTATCTGGAGCGGGCCGAGCACACCGCCCGGGTTCTGGAGGTGCATTTAGGGCTGCAGCTGGAGTCGTTTTCGGCGGCGAGCCAGCGGCACTGGCAGCGGATGACGGCGGCGTTGGGGCTGGAGCCGCCGGAGGGGTTGAGCGAGCAGGAGCTGGTGCAGTGGGTTTGTTTTGATCCGTCGAACCGGCTGTCGATTGTGTCGAGCATTACGTTTGCGCGGGATAACGCGCGGCAGGTGCGGGAGCACACGAGTTCGGAGATGTGGGAGCAGATCAATATTCTGTTTCACCAGGTGCGGTCGCAGGCGGTGCAGGAGGAGTGGGAGGGGGAGCCGGCGGATTTCCTGCGCAGCGTCCGGGACGGGGCGCACCTGTTTCAGGGGATTACGGATTCGACGATGAGCCACGGGCAGGGGTGGCAGTTCATTCAATTGGGCCGTTACATTGAGCGGGTGAACGCGACGGCGCTGCTGCTGGACAACCATTTTCGGCATTTTGAGGCCGAAGGGGCGGAGACGATCGACTTTGAGGAGCACTCGGAGTGGATTGGTTTGCTGAAATCGCTGACGGCGTTTGAGGCGTATTGCAAAGTGTACACGGCGGATTTGAAGCCGGCGCGGGTGGCGGAGTTTTTGTTGTTGAGCGGGGAGTTTCCGCACGCGATCCGGTTTGCGGTGGACCAGATTGACACGGTGATGCGGGCGCTGCCGGAGGCGATGCGTCCGGCGGGGAACAAGCCGGCGCGGCTGGCGGGGAAGCTGCGGGCGATGTTGAGCTACACGCAGATGGACGAGATTGGGGCGGGCGGCATGCACGAGTTTCTCGAAGACGTGCAGCGGCAGTGCATGCAGATTCATCATGCCGTGCAGCGGGTTTACATTGATTACCCGATCGATGCGGCGGTTGAGGCCTAGACGAGTTCCGCCATGTTTTATTCGATTCGACACGTTACGCGATTTCAGTACAGTGCGCCGGTGAGTGAGAGCGTCATGGAGGTGCGGATGCGGCCGCGCAGCGAACTGCTGCAGCAGTGCTTGAAGTTTGCGCTGCATGTGACGCCGCGGGCGCGGGTGCAGTTTTACCGGGACTACCTGGGGAACACGGTGCATTATTTTGATGTGCCGGGGCAGCATAACCGGTTGGCGGTGATTGCCGAGGCGGTTGTGGAGGTGGAGGCGCCGCGGGATATCCCGGAGGCGGTGCCGATGGCAGCGTGGGATGCGATTGATGCGATGAGCGCTTCCGGAGAGCTGTACGAGTTTCAGACGGCGAGCTATTTTGCGCAGCCCTCGGCGGAGCTGCGTAAGCTGATGAAGGAGTTGCGGGTGGACCGGCGGGAAAATCCGCTGACGCTGCTGCGGGGGCTGACCGAGAAGATGCACGGGGCGTTTGAGTATGCCCCGCAGTCGACGCGGGTGGATTCGCCGATTGATGAGGCGCTGGTGAGCCGGAGGGGCGTTTGCCAGGATTTTTCGCACATCATGATTGCGATGGTGCGGGAATTGGGGATTCCGTGCCGGTATGTGAGCGGCTACCTGCATGCGCGGTCGGAGCAGGAGAGCCGGGCGATGACGCTGGCGACCCATTCGTGGGTGGAGGCGTGGATACCGGGAATTGGAGCGCAGCAGCAGGGTTTGTGGGTGGGGTTTGACCCGACGAGCAACTGTGTGTGCGGCGACCGGCATATCCGGGCGGCGATTGGCCGGGATTATGCGGATGTCCCGCCGACGAAGGGGGTGTTCAAAGGCAACGCGACGAGTGAGTTAATGGTGGCGGTGCGGGTGCTGCCAACCGATGCGCCGGCCGATGACCGGGAGGAGTTGGTGCTGGTGCCGGCGGGCAACAGCGGGTCGGCGCCCCTGGCTGATCAGCACTGGGAGCAGATGGAACAGCAACAGCAGCAGTAAGCCAGACCCGGTCGATTCCGGGAACAATTTTTTTGCAGGGAGCGTTATACTTTTCACAGGTTAAAACCGAATGGGAATCAACGACTTCCTCAAGAGCTCCGGCTTAAAAGACTTCGTCAAGAAGCAATTCATTGACGTACTGCAGTACGTGGAGGCGGAGGACGGCATATTGGCCCACCGTTTCCCGATGATGGACATGGAGATCCAGAACGGGGCGTCGCTGACCGTTCGGGAGTCGCAGATGGCGGCTTTTGTTAACGAAGGCCGGATGGCGGACATTTTTGGCCCGGGGACTTATAAGGTTACGACGCAGAATATTCCGCTGCTGACGAACCTGATGAATTGGGACAAGATGTTTGAGAGCCCATTCAAGAGTGACGTGTACTTCTTTTCGACGCGGCAGCAGTTGAATCAGAAGTGGGGGACGCCGAACCCGATTACGATCCGGGACCGGGAGTTTGGGGCGGTGCGGGTGCGGGGCAACGGCGTTTATGCCTGGCATCTGGCCGATCCGCGGACGTTTCACCAGAAGGTGAGCGGGACGCGGGAGAGCTACCGGGTGGCGGATCTTGAAGGGCAGTTGCGGGACGTGGTGATTGGCCACATGGCGGATGCGTTTGCGCAGAGCCAGATTCCGTTTCTCGACATGATTGCCAACCAGGTGGAGCTCGGGGCGCAGATTCTGAAGGCGCTGCAGCCTTCCTTCAACGAACTGGGCTTGCAGCTCGATACATTCGTAGTGCGGGAGTTGAGCCTGCCCGAGGAGCTGCAGAAGCGGCTGGACGAGCGGATTTCGATGAACATGATCGGCGATATGGGCCGGTATACGCAGTTTCAGGTGGCGCAGTCGATTCCGATTGCGGCGGCGAATGAGGGAGGCATTGCGGGGATTGGTGCGGGGTTGAGCGCGGGATACGGGATGGCGCAGGCGATGACCGGGGCGATGGCGCAGGCGTATCAGCAGCCGCCGATGGCTCCGCCGCCTTCTGTTCCGCCGCCTTCTGTTCCGCCGCCTTCTGTTCCGCCGATAGGAGCTCCGCCGGCGGCAGCGGCGCCGGGTGGCGAGACGAAGTTTTGTTTCAACTGCGGTACGAAGATTCCTCGCGCGGCGAAGTTCTGCGGCGAGTGCGGCACGGCGCAGCCTGCGGTATAGTTTTGGGCTATGGCAACGGCGGGGTGCGAATGGGTGATCGAGGCGCTGGGCTGCGAGGCGGAGCGCCTGAAGGATCCCGTGGCGCTGGCGGGGATGTTCACAGACCTGATTGCCGGTCTGGGGTTGCATCCGGTGGCCGAGACGCAGTGGCACCAGTTTCCTGGTCCTGGGGGGATTACGGGGTTATGTCTGCTGGCGGAGTCGCACTTGGCGTGTCACACGTTTCCCGAGTTTGGCAGCCTTTGTTTAAACGTGTTTTGCTGTAAGCCGCGGCCGGACTGGGATTTCGGGTCGTACCTGCGCGAGGCGTTTTTCGCGCGGGAGGTGCGGGTGCGGCAACTGGAGAGGCCTTACGGCACGGTATGAGTTCGCGGAACGCTATTTGCCCGAATTGCGGGGCGGAGGTACGGTTTCGCTGGTCGGGGGCGGTGCAGACGACCTGTGAGTACTGCCAGTCGATTCTGGTGCGGAACGATCTGAACCTGGCGCTGGTGGGCAAGGCGGCGGATCTGCCGGTGGACATCTCGCCGATTCAGCTGGGGACGGAGGGGATTTTTTCGGGCAAGGCGTTTCAGGTGATTGGACGGATTGTGTACCGCTACGATCTGGGGACGTGGAACGAGTGGCATCTGATGTTTAGCGACGGGAGCAACGGGTGGCTGTCGGATGCGCAGGCCGAGTATGCGGTTTCGTTTGCGAACGCGTTTACGAGTGCGCCGCCGGCGCCGGGCGAACTGGCGCGGGGGATGCAGATGGAGCAGCATCGGGTGCTGTTGACGCTCACGGTGATTACCGAGGCGCTTTACGAGACGACCGAGGGCGAGCTGCCATTTACCTCCTACGACAAAGAGAAGTGCCGTTTTGCCGATTTCCGCACACACGACGGGCGCTTTGCAACGGTGGACTATAGCGAAGAGCCGCCGCTGTTGTTTCTAGGGCAGTTTGTGGACTTTGGCAGTTTGCGGATGAAGAACCTGAAAGAGTTTGAAGGGTGGCCAACGGTATGAACCCGATGGGTTCCCGGAAGGGGGTTGTTCCGAAGGCGAAGGCGCTGAACTGCCCGAACTGCGGGTCGCAGATTCAACTGCGGGCGCTGGGAGCGGCGGCGAGCGTGATCTGCAATTACTGCAGCAGCACGATTGACGCGAGTCATCCGCAGTTGCGGGTGATTGCGCAGTGGCAAGCGGCGATGACGGTGGAGCCGGTGATTCCGCTGGGATCGCGGGGGAAGCTGCGGGGCGTACTGTGGGAGGCGATTGGTTTTCAGCAGCGGGGCATCAACGTCGACGGCACGAATTACTTCTGGCGCGAGTATGTGCTGTGGAATCCTTATCACGGTTTCCGGTACCTAAGTGAGTACAACAACCATTGGAACTTTGTGACGCCGCTGCGGACACTGCCGGCGGCGACGACCGTGCATGCGTTGCCGGGGATGCAGCTGGGCAAGGAGAGGTACCGGCACTTTCAAACCGCGCGGGCCTACACGTGGTTTGTGATTGGCGAGTTTCCGTGGATGGTGCAGGTGGGTGAGGCGGTAGACGCGGCCGACTATGTGGCGCCACCGAAGATGCTTTCCTCGGAGACGACGGAAAACGAGGTGACCTGGAGCGAGAGTGAGTATCTGACGGGGGCGGAGATTTGGCAGGCGTTCGGGCTGAAGACGCCGTGCCCACCGCCGGCCGGGGTGTTCGCCAATCAGCCTTCGCCGTACGCCGGCAGGGTGGCGGCGATGTGGAAGTCCTACGGTCTCGTGTGCGCGGGGCTGATGGCGTTGATGATCTTTTTCGCGGTGACCGCGCAGCGGCAGAAGGCGCTGGACCAGAAGTTTGTTGTGAACGCGGGGCAAGCGACGGGCGAGAAGAGCTTTGTGACCGAGGTGTTCCCGCTCGACGGCAAGAGCGGGAATGTCGAGGTGAGTGTCAATGCGGACGTGGCGAACCGGTGGGTTTTCCTCAGTATGGCGTTGATCAACGAGGAGACGGGGCAGGCCTACGACTTCGGGCAGGAGGTGAGCTACTACTCGGGCCGGGACTCGGACGGGGACTGGAGCGAGGGGAGCCGGAGCGAGGAGGTGCTGCTGCCGGGGATTCCGGGCGGGCGGTACTATCTGCGGGTGGAGCCGGAGACGGATGCGGCGCTGGCGGGCCCGATTCCGGTGCGGATTCAGGTGGTGCGCGGGGTGCCGTACTATCTGCGGTATTTTTTGGGGATGCTGTTGGTTTTGATTCCGCCGGTATGGGTGAGCATTCGCGCGTCGGTGTTTGAGGCCAAGCGTTGGAGCGAGAGCGACTACGGGGGAGGGAGTAGCTCGAGTGAGGAGGAGGAGAAGGAGGAGGAGTGAGGAGGAGGAGTGAGGAGTGAGGAGTGATGGGTAAACTGTACATGATTTATAGCGCACTGGTGGCCGGTGGGCTGGCCGTTTCGAGTATTACCGGATGGTCGCCGTTTGATCCGTCCGATGAAGTGAAGGGCGTGCCGAAATCCGTGCGCAACAATCCGGGAGCGTATCGCTCCCACTACTCGGGCTATAGTCGATATCTTGGGGGGAAGTAGAGAGTCATGGAATTTCGCATTGATCATTTTATGAACGCGGTGGTGTATGCCGCGCTGGGAATTGTGATCTACATGCTGGCGTTTTTCGTCATCGATAAGGCGACGCCGGGCGAGCTGCGCACGGAGATTTTTGAAAAGCACAACGTGGCGGCGGCGGTGGTGGTGGGCTTTATGATGCTGGGCATCGGCATCATCATCGCCGCCGCAGTGCACTAGTCGCGAGACGGCGTGGCGATTGTCCTCTTTATTTCGGTGTTCCTCATTGCGGCCTGCGGGCTGATCTATGAGTTGATCGCCGGCGCGCTGGCGAGCTATCTGCTGGGGGATAGCATTTTGCAGTTTTCGACCGTGATTGGCAGCTACCTGTTTGCGATGGGGATCGGGAGCTGGCTATCGCGGTACATTCGGCGCGGACTGGTGACACGGTTCGTGGCGATTGAACTGATGGTGGGGTTGGTGGGCGGCTTCTCTTCGTCGCTGCTGTTTCTGGCGTTTGCGTATACGGAGGGGTTCCGGTTTTTGCTGTACGCGTTGGTGACGGTGATTGGGGTGCTGGTGGGTTTGGAGATTCCGCTGCTGATGCGGATTCTGAAGGAGCGGTTCCAGTTCACCGAGCTGGTGGCGAATGTGTTGACGTTCGACTATCTGGGGGCGCTGGGGGCTTCGCTGCTGTTTCCGCTGGTGCTGGTGCCGCAGTTGGGGATGGTGCGGAGTGCGCTGCTGTTTGGTTTGGTGAACGCGGGGGTGGCGGTGTGGTCGCTGTACCTGTTCCGGGCGCAGATTGGGCCGGCGCCGCTGCTGCGGGCGGCGGGGGTGGTGGTGATTGTTCTGCTGGGGGCGGGGATGGGGTTCGCCGACCGGATTACGGAGACGGCGGAGAATAGTATTTATGCCGATGAGGTGATTTTTTCGCGGACGACGCGGTATCAGCGGATCGTTTTGACGAAGTGGAAGGACGATGTGCGGCTGTTTTTGAGCTCGCATCTGCAGTTTTCTTCGCGGGATGAGTATCGTTATCACGAGGCGCTGGTGCATCCGGGGTTGGCCGCGCTGGGGGCGGCGCGGCGGGTGCTGGTGTTGGGCGGGGGGGACGGGTTGGCGGTTCGGGAGGTGTTGAAGTATCCGGGGGTGGAGAGCGTGACGCTGGTGGATCTGGATCCGGAGATGACGGGATTGTTTACGCACCATCCGCTGCTGCGGGAGATGAACGGGCGGTCGCTGGTAGACGGGCGGGTGAAGGTGATCAACGCCGATGCGTTTGTGTGGCTGGACGGGAATCAGGAGGTTTATGACTTCGTGATCATCGATTTCCCGGATCCGACGAATTTTTCGCTGGGGAAGCTGTACACGACGGCGTTTTACCGGCTGTTGAAGCGGCATGTGGCGCGGGAGGGGCTGGTGGTGGTGCAGTCGACGAGTCCCCTGTTTGCGCGGCAGAGCTACTGGTCGATTGTGCATACGCTGCGCCAGGCGGGGTTGGGGACGTGGCCGTACCATGTGTACGTGCCAAGTTTTGGGGAATGGGGGTTTGTGCTGGCGGGCCCGGGGGGGTACCGGATGCCGGAGCGACTGCCGGAGGGGCTGCGGTTTCTGGACCGGGGAACGTTGGGACAGCTGTTTGTGTTTCCGCAGGATATGGCGGAGGTGGCGGCGGAGCCGAACCGGCTGAACGACCAGGCGCTGGTGCGGTACTACGAGAAGGAGTGGCGGGAGATTGCGCACTAGGCGGGAGTTGGTGGCGGGATTGGTGGGGGCGCCGGCGCTGGTGGGATTGGAGCGCAAGACGGAGCGGCCGATTGCGGGCGGGTTTGTGTTTGAGTCGCAGGAGCGGGGGCACCGGATCCGGGACAAGGCGGGGTATGGGCGGGCGGCGGAGACGCGGCGGGTGCCGGTGGTGATTGTGGGGGGGGGGATGGCGGGGTTGTGCGCGGCGTGGTGGTTGGAGCGGTCGGGGTTTCGGGATTTCGTGCTGTTGGAGATGGAGGCGTCGGCGGGGGGGAACTCGCGATTCGGGGAGAATGCGGTGAGTGCTTATCCGTGGGGAGCGCACTATATTCCGGTGCCGAATACGGAGTCGGTGCTGGTGCGGGAGATTTTAACGGAATTTGGGGCGTTCGTTGACGGCCAGTGGGAGGAGCGGTTTTTATGCCATTCGCCGCAGGAGCGATTGTTTATTCACGGCCGGTGGCAGGAGAGAATCGAGCCGGAGGTGGGGGCGACGCGGGCCGACCACGATGAGTACCGGCGATTTACCGAGCGGGTGGCGGAGTTTCGGGCGACGGGCGCGTTTACGATTCCAATGGCGTTGGGGGAGGGGAAGTTTGGCGGACGGCTGGCGGAGTTGGACCGGATGAGCTTTGCGGCGTGGCTGGAGCGGGAGGGGTTTCGGTCCACCTATTTGCGCTGGTTCTGCGATTATTCGACGCGGGATGACTACGGGGCGGGGGGGGGGGAGACATCGGCGTGGGCGGGATTACACTATTTTGCGGCGCGGGAACATGAGGAGAAGGGGCCGCTGACGTGGCCGGAGGGGAACGGGTGGCTGCTGCGGAAGTTGACGGGGAAGTTAGGACGATACATCCGGACCGGCCAGATGGTGCGCCGGGTGGGGCGGGAGGGGACGGGTTGGCGGGTAGAGGCGGACGGGGGGGCTTGGTTGGCCGAAGCGGTGATCTTCGCGGCGCCAACGTACTTGGCACCGCACCTGATTGAGGGTTTTGCACCGCTGCCTTCCGTGCAGTATTCGCCGTGGGTGGTGTCGAATCTGACGCTGGCGGGAGTTCCCGACGGGGCGGGGGAGGTGGCTTGGGATAACGTGATCTACGGGTCGCCGAGTTTGGGGTACGTGTCGGCCACGCATCAGAGCTTGCGGACGCGGATCGAGCGGACGGTGTGGACACATTACTGGGCGTTGGGAGGGGAGGATCCGCGTCGGGTGCGGCAGAATCTGCTGGCGAGTGGATGGGAGCAGTGGCGGGATCGGGTGTTGGGGGATCTACGGCGGGCGCATCCGCGGATTGGAGAATGGGTGGAGCGGGTAGACATCTATCGAAATGGGCATGCCATGTGCCGGCCGGGGGTGGGGATGCGCCGGAGTGACGACTTGCGCCGCCTGCGTGAAGGGTTGCCCGGGCTGCAGTTCGCCCATGCGGACCTGAGCGGGTTTTCCATTTTTGAAGAGGCGCAGTATTGGGGAGTGCGGGCGGCGAAGCAGACTCTCGGAAGAATCGGGGGCGGGGAAAAGAAAGCTGATCGAGCGAATCAAAGAAATTGATTATTCTGGTTGCGCTTCGATGAATTGATTGCTATTCTGAATTTGTTGGCGATCACAGCGGTTGCGAGCGACCTGAGGCGAAGGAAATGATGCCCTTGTCGATCGATAAAAAAGCTGATAGGCTGGCAACGTTGCTCGATCGACTTCTGTTGGAGTCGAGCAGAGCAAGAGCGTCCATCCGAAAACGCTAAGTGGTGAGAAGGTATGTGGGCAATCGAACGCCCTGGCCAGTCTCAAAACAAGAATTTACCAAGTTTTGGTAACCCGAATCCAGAGTGATGCGAAAGCGTCAACCTAGTTCAGGAAGCCGAAAAGCCTTTCGAGGCCGGCGATGAGCGACTTTTTTTGACTCTTAGATGGGTTGGAATCGGTTGCGGAGTTGCTCAGATCTTTGACAATCTGGTTGGATGTTCAAGTAGCAAATACGTCAAGTACTTGAGTTCAGTTGAGCGGTACGTTTCCC
>JADCJL010000258.1 GCA_020247055.1 Acidobacteriaceae bacterium
GGGGTCGGGGGCGCCTTCGATGCGGAGGTGGGCGTGGGGGAGTTCGAGATGAAGGACGCCGTTGGCGGTGGCAGGAGGGGGAACGATTGGAGCGGGCGGAGGGATGATGCGAACGGGAAGGAGTTTGGAGGAGTCACTATTTTGCAGGAGTTCTTGGCGATAGCGGCGACGCCAGGTAAAGACCAGGTTGGCGTTGACGTTGTGGGCGCGGGCAACGAGGGAGACGGAGGCGCCGGGGGCCAGAGTCTCTTCGACGATCTGGCGGCGGAGCTTGGCGGAACGATAGATGCGGGGGCGGCGTGGGGAACTGGACATGAGGGCAAGGCGCGGATGCGCGCTGGTCCTCTTAGCTTGCAAAAATCGCGGCTTGTTCGCTAGACGGTTGAGACCGGACGCTTACGGCGAAGCGGAGACACCAACTCAATGAAGATGAGCAGGGGTGTGTTGGGTGTGGCGGTGGCGGTGTTGGTGATAACGTTTAGCGAAGTTCAATATGAAAACGTGTGAAAAGTGTTCTCGTCGTTGGGAAGATCAGTTCAAGTTCTGTGGCAATTGCAGCCATCCGCTAGGGGATGAAAGTGATGGGGCGGTGATTGGAAAGGGTGTCGTTGCACTTCTGCAAATCCTTCTCCTCATGTTTGGGCTATGGCTGGCCTGGCCTTGGATAAAGGCTGCGGTTGCATTCCGCTTGGCCCAATAGCCCCCCGAGAAAAAGTTGCAGGAAGGGGCGTCTCCTGCCCAAGAATGCCGGGGACGTTGTCGACTCTGTTGCGGTGTGATAACGTCCTGTAGGACACGGTAAGCGCTGTCGCCCGACGCTCTCCCTATGATGGGTAAAGGGGGCCCCCACTCCACGCCTACCGAAACCCAGTTTCAGCCAATGCCTCCTTCACTACAGAAGGCAGGGATTCAGGCCGCGGGCAGACTGCTGCGGGCCGGTGGGGGCCGGCCCGTGGGTATGACCCGCAGTATTCCCCCAAAATATTCGGGTGTGGACTGTCTGGAAACATTACATCTGGGAGTTATCCTGCAACGGCAGAATCATCGTTCACGGACCAGATACGTCTTTGAGCCCGATCCGTTTGGCGCGGATCGGCACCGTCGCTTCCACGCAAGCTCGACCAAGTGGTGGTCCGTATTGTGGCCCCGATTGGCCGAAAGAGGGGGAAACCAACCGCAATAGCGCCGGGAAAGGAGTCCCGCCGGGGTCAGCCGGGGTCCCCGTTCTTGCACACCAGTTGGAGCAACCCGGCAGGCAGAACGCCACCCGAAGGGCGTTTGCTCTGGATAGTAAATCCCGGTAGCCGATTTGTAAAAATCCAACCAGCCTTATATGGAATATATATACATACATTGTTAATCCGTGAAACACGGCCGGACCGCCAGACCGCCGACACTCAGCCCCCACATCCAGCGCCGACACCCAACGACTTTGCTCTGAATTTGTCCCGATTCCTGTCGCGCCAGCGCCCCGATGTTGTCTCGGCCCCTCCTAATCCCGTCCCGATCCCTCCCTCCCGCGCCCTCCCTCTCCCCGACTCACCGCCAGAGGCCGTCCGATTCCTTGGTCATCCCTCTTCCCCCTCGCTAGATTGTGTGTTGGGTCCCGGTAGCCGGGCCCGCGGCCGGCCCGGCTACCTGGGGACCTGCCACGTTCCCATCACCCGCCACGGACTCGTCTGCCCTGACAGAGTCTGCACGGCGGTCCAGATGCCCTTGGGGCCGGCGAAGGCTGGTTTAAAGGAGATGTTGAGGTCCAAGGTGAGTTGGTTCCCGCTGCGCACCACCCGCGAGCCCTGCGCGGTGATGCGGCATTGGCTGTTCTCGAGACTGTTCGTTCCAGTCAGTTCCATGGCCGTGGCGGCTGCCCCGTTACCGCTATCCGGTATCAGGAGGAGAAGATTGGCCGGTGCGAAATAGGCGACGTAGCAGGCCCGTCCGCCATCGAGGGCAGAGTTGATCAGGGCCCAGGCGGTCTGCAGGTTGGTGCTGGTGGAGGCGTCACTGTAGGAAAGGGAAACCACCCGGCTCGCCTCCTGGCCGGCGACAGGGGTGGATGCGCTGCTGCGGGGAAACGTGGCTGCCGGTTCAGGAACCATCGATACCCCCATGGTGTGCCAGCCCGAGTTGCCCCCTGACTTGTCCCGGGCCGCCAGATAGATTACCTTGTTGCCTCCGAAGCTTGATTGGAACCTGATGTTCAGAACCAGGGTCAGATCGGTGCCGGATCCGGACGCCGAGGAACCCGCGGAGGAGATCGTGCACTGGCCATTCGACACGCTGCCGCTGCCTCCCAGGGCGAGCGGGGCCGATAGTCCGGCCTCCGGACCGGCATCGTCAACCAGGAAAAGAATCCCGGCCGGCTGGGAGTAGGCGATGTAGCAGGCCCGCCCCCCGTCGAGGGCCGCGTTGACCAGAGCGTTCACGACGTCTAACTGCTGGAATCCCTGCGGGTGGGAGTAGCGGAAGGTGAGGGTCTGGGATGTACCGACACCCGAGACGTTTCCGGACGCCGATACCGTTGGCGCGGCGGGCGCCTGGCTGGGGGCGGACTGATTGACCGTGAAGGTCTTGCCGGCCACGGTGATGATAGCGGTGCGGGCCGTACCGGCGTTTGCCGCGTAGGCGAGGTTGACCGTGTTCCCTGTGACGGTGGGAACCAGCCAGGAGGCCGAGGAGGCGGCTGTGAACAGGCAACCGGTTCCGGTCAGGACGGAGAAGCTACCATTGCCGGCGGCCGCCGCGACGCTGACCGAGGCGGCAGAAAGCTGAAACGTGCACCCGAAGTTGGCGGTGACGCTGGCGGGGGTGTTGACCGTGAAACTCGACGGGTTCGTGGCGCCGGTCACGCTGCCGGCGAATCCCGAGAACTGATACCCCGTGCTGGCCGAAGCGGTGAACTGGACCGGTGAACCCTGGTTGTAAAAGCCATCGGCTGACGAGGGTGTTGCCGTAAGCGATCCGGACCCGGCCGGCGATACCAGGCGTGTGACCTGATGCTGGGTCGTGAAGGTCGCCAAGTAGGTCGAAGCAGAACTGCCGACGTTAATGGTGTGGGTAGCGCCGCCGCCGTCGTTCCACGAGGTGAATACCGCCCGTGAGCCGGCGCTAATTGTCTGGGGACTGGCCACCTGGATCGAGATACTGGAACCCGGTATCCGGTTCAAGCTGAACGGCGTCGTGTAGGTGGTGCCGTCTATCCGGATGGCCAGTCCGGATGGCGACGAGTTGAACGAGACCGTGACCGGTGCTGGTTCGGTCATGATCGAGATCTGGTCTCGACCGCCGCCGGACGCGGTGACCGTGACCTGGTGGTAGCCGGTCTGAGCCGGCAGGGACACGGAGATTTCGGTGTCCGACCAGGACAGGATGGGCAGGTTGGTTAGCGGCCCAACGTCGACGCGGCAGGAGCCACAGCGAGTGCCGAACCCGTAACCTCGGATCGTGATGGGCCCTCCGGATTGAACCACCCTGGCCGGGCGGTTGAAGAGCGGACCAACCGAGCCTATGAATGGGCCAAGCTTTAATCGATAGGTTGCGAAAGTACCGCTTGGCACAAGTCGGTCGTAGAACCGAGTGCCTAGACTGGGGCTGGTGAAATCGAAGGCTGCTACGCCTGCTGGCAGAAAGTCTGTGTTGTAGAAGTCCCCAGGGTTGTTGCGAATATTGGTGCCGGCGACGGTAAACGCTGACAAATCTTTGGCGTAGGGTGGCGTCAACGTCGTTGGGCCATCCACCCCGACGAAGACTCCGCCAAGCGGCGCGCCGCTGCTCAACCCAACTTGCCAGCCAGTTGGGTTGTCGGAAAGGAAAGCGCGAATCGCGCCCCAAGTATCCAATGATTTTGCGAGACCATCGCCGCTGCAGTAGGTGAATAGATAGGTGAGTGGATCCTTCAAGAGGTAAGAGTCGGTATGGCACAGCGACAAGACCCGGGTTCGTGCCCATTCACGAGCGAAGCCAATAGATCCACTCGTCACCGAAACTACCCCATCGCTCGCGCTCGTCCATTCTCTGCTGGAATCGATGGGCATCGTCCCTTTGTTCCCAATGATCGCCAGGGCATCGACACCACGCAAATCATCGCCACCTTGGTTCCATGTGGCGAGTCGCCAAAGAAAATCGCTTCCGGGCGTCATCTGGGTTCTTTGGATCCCTTTAGACCATGACGTGAGCCCTTTCGTCAAAAGAAAGGATCCGAAGTTTGGAGTACCGATCTGGACCATTTTGCGAACCTTGGGTTGGCCAGGAGGAAGGATCCTCCGGTCAGCCTTAAGACCTGCCAGATAGGATCGAATTATGAGCCCACCCATACTGTGCGCGACGAGATCGAACTGCGGCACTGGGGCGCCATTCTCGAACCGAATCCGCGAAAGCACGTCGCCTAGGTTGTCACCAAGTTCCTCGATGGAGCAATCTTTGCATTGCGTGCAGTAGTCGAACCAATAGACCTTAGGTACGCCCCCAAGGAATTCCAGTGAACGGACTCCGAATGTGTCGTTAAAATTCGCAGGACAAAAAGTTTGCCATCCGTTTAGCAAGATAACAGGTGGTCTGGCCCAGCCGGAAGGAACCCGCTCGAGCGGATCAACTGTCAAGACGATACGGACCTCACGCGTCTCCCCGTCCTTCCCCTCCACGGCAAGCACCACGGGGTACACCCCGGGCTCGATGGTAAGGGATGCGGCTACAAACGGAGTCCCGTCCTCGGTGACGCCCATGGCCAACCCCGGCAACTCACTCGTCACCGTGGCCGTCGCCGTCCTCACCTTCCTCGTTTTCGACCGGGCGATAAATCCTCGCACCTCCTCCGGGGCCTCGATGTCGACAGACTCCCCTGCTCTCACGTGGAACTCCGTTTGCGAGATCGCCAATCTCGCCCCACCGGGCTTGCTTGGACGGCCTGCTCCCTGTGGGGGCTCCTGGCCCATCAGCGCCAGAGTGGCGATTCCGAAAACAAGACATGAACGCAGATGAAGAGCCATAGGGATACCCGAAATACTATGGTAGATTCTTGTTAGTCGGCGGCCAAGGGCAACAGCCCCATACCAAGGATCAGGTACGGTCGGCCGGTTTTCGATGTCCCTCGCCCAAACCGCTCGAGGTGGCTCATCGGATGACTCGGCATGGTCGCCCGGCGTGCCCACTTCCGGCGGGGGCGTTGGGTGGCCGTTAGGGCGATGGGGTCGGGACCGGGGCGGGCCGGCGGAAGCGGTAGGGGCGGGCGGGGCGCGAGGGTGGGGCAGGTTTGAGTTTGTTTCCGCGCCGGGACGGTATGAGTATCTGCCGGACCGGGTGGAGTTATGGGAGGCGGACGCGGGGCGGGAGGGTTGGGGCGGCGAACGCTGGGTTAGCGATCGAGGCAACGGCGGAGGGGGAGAACGCCGGCAGATTGACAGGCGGGAGCGAGACGGGGGGATAATCGATTTCATGCGTGTTACAGTTTTGTTACTTCTGCTGGCCGCCAGCGCCGCGTTTGCGCAGAACCCTACGGTTTCCGGGCGAATTACCGACTCTTCGGGAGGGGTAATTCCCGGCGCACGGGTGCAACTCACGAATACAGCCACGGCGGTGGCGACGGCAGCGCAGTCAAACGCGGAGGGCTACTATGTGCTGCCGCCGGTGCAGCCGGGGCGGTATACGATTACGGCTGCCGCGACAGGCTTCAAAGAGGCGCGTATTGAGGGATTCCGGCTGGAGATCGCACAGGCGCGGACGATTCATGTGCAGTTGACGCCCGGGGAGGTGAAGGAGTCGATCACGATCACCGATGCCGCCCCGCTGCTGACGGCGTCGAAGGCGGACCGGGGTTCGGTGGTGGAAAACAAGTTTCTGATGTCGATTCCGCTGAATGTGCGGAACCCTTATCTTCTGCTCGCGAACGTGCCGGGGGTAACGATGGGCCGGCTGGCAGGGGATAACACGGCGAGCCAGTCGACGACGAATAACTTCCGGATCAACGGAGGCCGGGGCTCGACGTCGGAGATTCTGATTGACGGCGCGGCGAATACGGGCACTTACAACAACCAGGTTTCGGCGATGCCGCAGCTCGATTCGGTGCAGGAGTTCAAAGTGAACACGTCGCCGTATGCGGCGGAGTTCGGGAGGACGGGAGGCGGGGTGGTTTCGTTTTCGATCAAGTCGGGAACGAATGATTTGCACGGGACCTTCCACGAGTTTCTGCGGAATTCGGTGCTGGACGCGGCGGGATTCAATTCGAACCGGGCAGGGCTGACGAGTAAGCCGAGCTTTAAGCGGAACCAGTTCGGATTTACCTCGGGCGGGCCGGTGATGCTGCCGAAGTTGTACAACGGGAAGAACCGAACGTTCTGGTTTGCGTCGTACGAGGGCCTGCGGCAGCGGTCGCTGAACCCCTATACGGGGACGGTGCCGACACCGGCGGAACGGGCGGGGGACTTTTCGGCGTCGCGGGACACGAACGGATTGCCGTTTCTCCTTTACGACCCGCGGACGACGCGGCTGGACCCGGAGCGTCCGGCGGGCACGACGCGTTTTATCCGGTCGTTATTTCCGGGCAACGTGATTCCCTCTAATCTGATCCATCCGGTGGCGCGAGCGGTTTTGCCGTACTATCCGGCGGCGACGCAGCGCGGACTGGGGCAGAGCGACATTAACAACTACTTTGTCGCGGCGGCTAACTCGCTGGACGGGAACCGGGTGGACGCGCGCGTGGACCATCAGATTTCGGCGCGGCACACGTTTTTCGCACGCTACAACTGGTTCCAGAACATTAACGCGCAGCCATTGGTGTTTGGCCATTTCGCCTCGCCGGTGGAGACGCCGAACCGGATTCCGGGGATTAACTGGATGGGGAACCACACGTGGTCGGTTGGGCCGGGGACGATCTTCCAGCAGCATTTTTCGATGGCGCAGAGCGAGACGAACCGGACGCCGCTGTCGCTTGATTTCGACCAGCGGTCGCTGGGCCTGCCGGCGAACCTCATTGACGGACAGCGGGTAAAGTATTTTCCGGTGTTTTCGATTGGCGGTTTGACGCAGGTGGGGGTGACGGGAACGGGGTACAACGCGGTGAAGTCGCGGACGTGGCAGTACAACGGGTCGCTGACGCTGTTGCGGGGCCGGCATACGTGGAAGATGGGTGGGGACTGGCGGCGTTTTCCGGTGACGATTGACCAGTCGTCTCCGTTGACGATTGCGGCCGGCGGCGGCTTTACGGCCGGTCCGAACCCGCAGGCGGCGGCGGCGCGGACGGGGCGCGGGCTGGCGGATCTGATGCTGGGGGTGGCGCAGGTGCGCTACACGCTGCGGCCGATCGAGTCGCACGTGCACCCGTACTACGCGTTTTATGTGCAGGATGAGTGGAAGCTGAGACAGAACGTGACGCTGACGCTGGGGTTGCGGTATTCGTTGGAGCTGCCGCGGACGGAGGCCAACAATCAATACGTGTATCTTGATCTGGATACGGTGAGTCCGCTGGAGGGCAAAGTGCCGGGGGTGAGTGGATTGCGCGGGGGGGTGGGCTTTGTGGGAGCGGACGGGCGGCGGACGCAGGTGGCGGACCGGACGAACTGGGATCCGCGGATCGGGCTGGCGTGGGAGGTGAATGCGCGGACGGTGCTGCGGTCGGGGTTTGGGGTATTCACGTCTTCGATTGCGCCGAACACGGATGCGTCGCTGGGTTTTCAGCAGACGACGTCTTCGCTGGTGGCGGAGGCGGATGGGGTGACGCCGCTTTACAATCTGTCGAATCCGCTGCCGGGGGGATTTCTTCCGGCGCTGGGCAACCGGCTGGGATTATCGACGAACCTGGGCCAGGGGGTGAGCGGGCCGCTGCGGCAGCAGCGGTTGCCGTATCAGCTGCAGTGGTCGTTTGACGTGCAGCGGCAGCTGCCTTGGAAGATGGTGGTGGATGCGGGGTACGCGGCATCGACGGGGGTAGCGCTGCCGTCGGGGGTGCAGTATAACCAGATTCCGGATGCGGCGCTGGGGTTGGGCACGGCGCTGAATGCGACGGTGGCGAATCCGTTTTTCGGCGTGATTACGGACCAGACGTCGATTTTGTCGCGGGCGACGGTGCAGCGGGGTCAGTTGCTGCGTCCGTTTCCGCATTTTACGGGGATGTCGGCGAGTCAGGCGCCGGTGGGGCATTCGACGTATCACTCGCTGCAGACGCGGGTGGAGAGGCGGTTTGACGCGGGGCTGGCGCTGCTGTTTGCGTATACGAAGTCGAAGCTGATGGACAACGTGGGTGATTTTGGGGGATTTCTCGGGGCGGGCGGGTTCACCAACAACAACTGTTTTGCGTGTGACCGTTCGCTTTCGTTCTATGACATTCCGGACGTGATGCGGCTGAGTTTGCGGTACGAGCTGCCGTTTGGGGTGGGGAAGCCGCGATTGAACCGGGGGGTGCTGGCGCGGGTAGCGGGTGGTTGGTCGACGGCGTTGTACTACAGTTGGGAGAACGGAACGCCGGTGCAGGTGACGGGGCCGAACGACTCGAACTCGTTTGGCGGGGGGCAGCGGCCGAACGCGACGGGGGTGCCGGCGCGGCTGGACAAGAGGGAGATGGTGGATGGAGGGTTGTATTTCAACCCGGCGGCCTTTGCGCGGGCGCCGCAGTTTACGTTTGGCAATGTGAGCCGTAATTTGCCGGATGTGCGGGTGCCGGGGATGAAGAACTGGGATTTGCTGATTGAAAAGCGGATTTCGTTTACGGAGCGGATGGCGCTTGATTTCCGGACGGAGCTGTTTAATGCGTTCAACAACGTGGTGTTTGGCGGACCGCAGACGAACGTCACGTCGGCGGATTTTGGGCGGATCCGGCTGTTGCAGGCGAATACCCCGCGGCAGATTCAGTTTGGTTTGCGTTTCAGTTACTAGGGCGATGGGAGCCGGGGTGTCCCGCGGAGGCGGGGCGCTCCGGGTGGGGGTGGGCGGGCCGGCGGCGGCGATGCGAACGCGGACGGGCGGTTAGATATCGACGGGACGGTTGATGGTGGGCGGGATTATCGCGGTGGTCGCGGAGGCGGGGGAGGCGGCATCGCCGCGGGGATCAAGCCGGGTGGGCGCCGGTGGCGGGGCGGGGGCGAGTTAGGATAAGTTCACAATGATCGAGAACCGGCGACGCCGCTGTTGCCGCGAGTCGGGAGGAGTTTTCAGCCGTGAATTGGACTGCTTGGGCGCTGGCCGCACTGCTTGTTCTGCCGGGGGCGCGGGGGAGCGTGGCCGTCTATGTGGGCAAGAATCTGACGGAGGACGGCGGCGCGCTGCTGGCCGGCTATGGGGATGAACCGTCGAGCCATTGGATGGTGATCGCGCCGCGGCGGCAGCATCCGCCGGGGGCAACGATTACCGTGGGCGGGACCGGGGCGGCGCGGATGCCGGGACGGTTGCGGGAGATCCCGCAGGCCGCGCAGACCTATCGCTACCTTTCGATGGACTACTCGGCGTTCGCGGGCTTCCCGGCGCCGATCACCAACGGCGGGATGAATGAGCACGGCGTGGCCGTGCGGGACGTGGCGCTGAACTCGCGCAAGGAACTCGTGGAGATGACGCCGAAGGATCAGCAGGGCGTCAACTACAGCGACGTGGCGCGGATCGTGCTCGAACGGGCGAGGACGGCGCGGGAGGCGGTGGAGATCGCCATCGACCTCGTTGAGCGGTACGGCGATTTCACCTACGGCGGAAACTCGCACCTGTTCGCCGATGCCGAAGAGGGGTGGGTGTTTCTCACCTTCGCCGGGGGCAAGGGGCTGTGGGCGGCCCGGCGGCTGGGGCCGAACGAGGTTTGGCTGAACTGGCGGGGGAATACGGACCTTGGCTACATTCAGGAGCTGCCGGCGCAGCTGGCGGGCCATCCGGACTACCGGGTTTCCCGGAACTTTGTTTCGTTCGCAACCGAACAGGGATGGTACAACCCGGCGGCGGGGAAGCCGTTCCACGTGATTGCGGTCTATTGCCGGGCGCGGACGAGCGAGCAGATGGGGCCGGAGGCGCGAGAGGTGGAGGCGGCGGTGCGGGCGGCGGCGCCGCGGGTGAATGTGCAGGTGCTGATGGAGCAGATGCACCGGACCGGGAAGGACTCGTCCGGCTATGCGCAGGTGGCGCATTTGCGGGCTGGGATTCCGGCGGCGCTGCGGACGCTGTGGGTGGCGCCGGGGCCGGGAGCGGCGGCGATGTTTGTGCCGTGGCGGATGGGCGTGGAAGCGGTGCCGGCGGAGTACCGGCGGCATCGCTACCTGACGGCGGGGGAGGCGGAGAAGCAGATGATCAGCCCGGAGGATCGGGCGGTGGAGGGGACGCGGTATGTGAACCGGGCGGTGAAGCGGCTGCTGTATCTGCTGGAGGAGCACCGGGAGCAGTTTGGGCCGGAGGTGAGCGCGGCGCTGCGGGCGTGGGACGGGCGGCAGGTGGCGGCGCAGGCGGGGATTGAACGGACGGCGCGGGTGCTGCTGGCGGCGGGGGAGGAGGGGCTGGCCGGGCGGTACCTGACCGAGCAGACGCACGCGGCGGCGGGCGAGGGGATGCGCCTGCTGGAGGCGCTGGCGGCGAGCTTAGAGGCACGGACGCGGGTGCTGTTTGGGGAGGGGGGCGCGGGGCGGCAGTGAGGGGAGGGGGCGAGGGATGCGCCAGGGGGGCGGTGGGGTTCGCGCGTGGTCCCGGACGACCGGTAGCCGTCTTTTGCTTTCGGACGACCGGTAGCCGTCTTTTGCTTTCGGACGACCGGTAGCCGTCCTGCGGACTGGATTTTTTGTAGTCCCCAAAGCATGCCACGGAGGATTTCCATTGGTTCAAGCGCATCCAAGATTGGCAAGTTGACGAACGCACGACTGACGGGAAAACACCGGATCTGCTTTACCGTCAGCCTGGAGACAGGGGGGGCGCTGTACATTACCATCACGGCAATTGGCGATCCTACCTTTAAGCACTGACGGAAGTTGCGGGCGTTCGGGAATGCCTGGTTCGGCGGCGAGGCCGGCGGTGGCGGAGGCTAGAGGAGTTCGAGGGCGCGGCGCATGGCGGGGGCGGTGGGGTCGGCGGGCTTTTTGGTGTAGTGGTGGACGGCGGAGGCGAAGGCGCCGCGGAAGGGCGGGCTGACCTGGTAGTAGTCTTCGACGATGGCGACGGGGAATTTATAAAAGTGCACCTCGTCGGCTTTGACAATGACCTGTGCGAGGACGGCGCCGAGATCGGCGCGGGAGGTGGGGGCGGGGACGGCGAGGAGGTCGTGGCGCCCGAGGTCGGGGCGCTGTTCGGCGTCGATGCGGAACTGGGTCATCCAGCCGACGGCCTGGAGGAGAAGGAGCCAGCGGGTGGCGGGGGTGGCGGCGGTTTGGTAGGCGAAGCGGAGGGCGTTGGCGGCGCTGACGGCGTGGATGCCGGTGATGACGCCGCCGGAGCGGAGGCGGACGGTGAGTTCGGCGGCGGCGAGGTGGACGGCGTCCCAGACGCTGGCGACGGATTCGCCGCGGCGGAGGCGGGCGGCGGCTTCGGCGCAGGCGGCGGCGGGCGCGGCGGTGCGGATGGCGGCGAGGAGGGCGCGGACGGCGGGTTCCGAGGAGGGGCCGGGGAGGAGGGGGCCGGGGGGTTGGCGGAGGTTGGCGGCCCAGGTCTGGTCGTCCATGGCGAAGGCGTTCATTTTGAGGGTGGGGCCGTAGTCGTTGAGGCCGAGGGCGAGGGAGCGGAGGATGGGTTCGGCGTAGTGCCAGCCGATGACCTGGAGGGTGCGGTAGGCGTTGGCGACGAAGATGGCTTTGTGGCCGATGTTGCGGAAGTCGCGGGCGCCGTAGTGCCAGAGGAGATCGAAGGCTTCGGTCATGCCGGCGTGGCGGGCGAGGGAGGCGGCGGCGCGTTCGGCGCGTTCGCCGTTCCAGGCGTCGCAGGCGGCGGCGAATTCGGCGCGGGCCTGGGCGGGGGAGGGGAGGGCGCCGGCGAGGGGACCCATGGAGTAGTCCTTGTCGCGGTCCTGGGAGGTTTTGAAGAGATCGAGGGCGAAGAAGAGGGGGACGTGGCGAAGGTGGGCGGGGGCTTCGAGGGAGAGCTGGTGGGCGGCGTGCATGACGAGGACGCAGTGGGGGGCGAAGCCGGGGGGGCGGGGGTTGACGTTGCGGGCGCCGGCGAGGAAGAGGGCGGCCATGAGCTGGCGGTA
>JADCJL010000259.1 GCA_020247055.1 Acidobacteriaceae bacterium
AACTCGTAAAAACCAAGCGTATTGAGAATATCATTACAAGACACGTTTATGAGAACCGGAACTCATTCATTCCACGTTGGGCAGTGAAGAGTCCGGAATCGTTCTTGAAAACGACCGTTTGTAAGAGGACCCCGCATGCCACGCCGTTCGATTCTTTCCGCCGCCGAGCGCGCCGCTTTGCTGGCTATTCCCGGTAACACAGAAGATCTGATTCGCCTCTACGCATTCAACGATGCGGACCTGGCCTTAATTCGTCAGCACCGCGGCCCAGCCAACCGGCTCGGCTTCGCCGTCCAACTCTGCTACTTGCGCTTTCCTGGCATAGTGCTGGAGCAGGGCAAACGCCCCTTCCCGCCATTGCTCAAAATCGCCGCGGAGCAACTGAAAGTGGCCCCCGCGCTCTGGGACGACTACGGCCGCCGTGACGAGACACGCCGTGAGCATCTCCAGGAACTGCAAGCGGCACACGGCTTCCGGCCCTTTTCCGCCGAGCATTACGATCTCACCGTTGACCACCTGTCCGAGTTGGCCGGCCAGACCGATAGAGGCTTCGTATTGGCCGAAGGGATGCTCGCTTCGCTACGTAAGCAGCATGTGCTGTTGCCTTCCATGAAGGTGATCGAGCGGATCTGCGCGGAGGCCCTTACGCGTGCTAATCGGCGCATTTATGCCACGCTGACCGATCCGCTATCCAAAGCACACCGCCAACGGCTCGAAGACTTGCTCCGGCGCAAAGATGGAAACCCCATGACTTGGCTCGCCTGGCTACGCCAGTCACCAACCAAGCCGAATTCGCGTTCGATGCTGGAGCATATCGATCGCCTGACGGCTCTGGACGCTGTGGATCTCCCCGCTGGGATCGGCCAGCAAGTCCATCAGAACCGGCTGCTCAAAATCGCGCGGGAAAGTGCTCCGATGACGGCGGCGGATCTCGCCAAGTTCGAGCCACAACGGCGCTATGCGACCTTAACTGCCCTGGTTATCGACAGCATGGCCACTGTCATCGACGAAATTATTGGTATCCACGATCAAGTGATCGGGAAGGTATTTCAACTTGCCAAGAATCGTCATGAGCAGCAGTTTCAGGAATCCGGCAAGTCGATCAACGACAAGCTGCGGTTGTTTGGCCAAGTGGGGCAAGCACTGGTGGATGCCAAACAGAAAGGCACTAACCCCTACGCTGCCATCGAAGCCATCCTGCCCTGGGACAGGTTCACCGTCAGCGTGAATGAAGCGCAGCAGCTGGCGCAGCCGGAAGAGTTTGATTTCCTCCATCGCATCGGTGAAAGCTACCTCACTCTGCGGCGTTACGCGCCTCAGTTCCTCGGCGCGCTGACGTTCCGCGCGGCGCCTGCCGCTGCGGAGCTGTTGCGCGGGATCGAGACGTTGCGTGGCATGTACGCCGGAAACGCTCGCAACGTCCCCGCCGATGCGCCCACAGGGTTCATCAAGAAGCGCTGGGAAAGCTGGTCAGGACTGCGGAAGGATTGGACAAGCGCTACTACGAACTCTGCGTTCTTTCAGAACTCAAAAAGTCCCTGCGTTCGGGCGACATTTGGGTACAGGGTTCACGGCAGTTCAAGGATTTCGAGGAGTATCTGTTACCGGTGGACACCATACAGAAGATGAAGCAGACCGGTTCGTTGCCATTGGCCGTGAATCCGGACTGCGAAGCTTACCTCACCGAACGTCTGGCTGCGCTGGAAAGCCAACTCGCTGCAGTGAACCGTTTGGCGGCGGGAAACGATTTGCCGGAAGCCATACTCACGGACTCGGGCTTGAAGATCACGCCTTTGGAGGCGTCCGAACCGCCTGCCGCGAAAGAATTCATCGAACGAGCGGCGGCACTACTGCCGCACATCAAGATTACCGAATTGCTCCAGGAAGTAGACAAGTGGACAGGATTCACGCGCCACTTCAAGCATTTGAAAACCGGCGAACCGGCCAAGAATAATTTGTTTTTGCTCAGCGTAATCCTGGCTGATGGCATCAACATCGGACTCACCAAAATGGCCGAGTCATGTCCGGGAACCACCTATGCCAAACTGGCGTGGCTGCAAGCTTGGTACATTCGCGACGAGACCTATTCATCGGCCCTGGCCGAACTCGTCAATGCGCAGTATCGGCATCCGTTCGCGGTACATTGGGGCGACGGCACTACCTCCTCATCAGACGGACAGCGTTTCCGAGTGGGCGGGCGGGCCGACAGCACCGGCCACATCAACCCCAAGTACGGCTCGGAACCGGGACGGCTGTTTTACACACACGTCTCCGACCAGTACGCGCCGTTCCACACGAAGGTGATCAACGTGGGCGTTCGGGACTCCACTTATGTGCTGGACGGGTTGCTGTATCACGAGTCCGATCTGCGGATCGAAGAGCATTATACGGACACTGCGGGCTTCACCGATCATGTGTTCGCCCTCATGCACTTGCTTGGATTTCGTTTCGCCCCGCGCATACGCGACTTGGCCGACACCAAGCTGTACCTGCCCAACAAAACGAATTCATATCCGGCTCTGAAGGCAATGACCGGGGCACCACTGATGCTGAAGCCGATCCGGGCTCACTGGAACGACATCCTGCGGCTAGCCACTCCCATCCGACCAGGTACGGTGACTGCGTCGCTGATGTTGCGCAAGCTGGGAAGTTACCCGCGTCAGAACGGGCTGGCGCTGGCACTCCGCGAACTGGGGCGCATTGAACGGACGTTGTTTATTCTCGATTGGCTGCAAGACGCCGAATTGCGCCGGCGGGTACAGGCGGGACTAAATAAAGGAGAAGCGCGGAATGCGTTGGCGCGAGCGGTTTTCTTTCACCGGTTAGGTGAGGTCCGCGACCGTGGTTTTGAACAGCAACGCTACCGGGCCAGCGGGCTGAACCTACTGACAGCGGCCATTGTCTTATGGAACACGGTCTACCTGCAGCGAGCGACGGAGGCACTTCGGACGCAAGGGCCGGTGGACGAGGCTCTATTGAAATACCTGTCTCCGCTGGGCTGGGAGCACATCAACCTGACCGGAGATTATCTCTGGCGCTCTCGCTCTGTCCCAGCACAGGGCCGTTTCCGACCAGTTCGGCTCATTCCCGCGGCTTAGCGTACGTAATATTCCGTTTTCTGAGGGGACCCCGGAAAGCGCCTGAGGCCGAAGAACTGAGCAGGATCAGGCTCCGCATTGAGCAGATTGGCGGGGACCGAGCCGCAGGGCTTCTTACGGAAAAGCAGCGGTCAGCGCATGACGAAATGTGGAACCAGTATGCGCGGCTCGCCGATTGGTTTGCGGGGAAAGCCAAGCCGGTGAAGGATCTGAGAGATGCTGATTTTGAAAAGATCAAGCAAACGCTCGACTTCGTAAGCCCCGATGACAAGCTCAGGCTTTTAGCGCGAGACGTTAAGGTTTTAAGCGCCAGCGTGCAAAACAACGCTAGCCAATGGAATCCGTCGCAAAAGAGCGATCTCAGCCAGCTTCGTCAACGTTTCGCGGAATTGAGCGGTCAGCCTGCGCTGAGCGCGCCTGCCAGTGAGGCCCGTCAAACCTCTTGGAAGCGATCTCGAGGGGCTCGAAAGATGGGCTAAAAAGGGTGGCCAGTCTCCCTTGATGGAACAACACCGCAAGGCCGTGCTGGACATTCTCTATGGCGATATCCAGCCTGCCACTGCGCCGCCCGCGTCCGTTCCGAAACCGTAGCCCCCTTCCCTGCTCCTTAAAGACGGCAGAAAAGCATGCTGATAGCTAGCTACAGCCTAAGAGCATGCCGATCGCTATCAGTGTTCTAAAAGCATGCTGTTGACTAGCAGCATGCTCTTGGCTAACCTATAGTCAGCCGTTCGGGAGCCACTCATGCCAACCATCGTTTTCGCAAACCCCAAAGGCGGGGCAGGGAAGTCCACCTCAACAGTCATTCTGGCGACACAGATCGCGAGGGCAGGGGGCAGCGTCACCATTCTCGACGCCGACCGCAACAAGCCCATCGTCTACTGGAGCCAGCTCAAAGAGATACCGTCCAAGATCACCATTCAGCATGCGTCTTCCGAAGCCACGATCCTTGATGAGATCGACGCAGCCGCCAGGAAGACCGCCTTCGTGCTCGTAGACCTTGAAGGCACCGCTTCCATGATGGTGGGCTTAGCCATCAGTCAGGCCGACCTCGTAATCATCCCGGTCCAGGGCTCGATGCTGGACGCCAAACAAGGCGTCAACGCAGTGGGGCTCATCAAACAGCACGCAAGGGCGGCGCGGCGGGACATCCCTTACCGCATTTTGTGGACAAGGACCAACCCCGCCATCAAATCACGAGAGTTCCGCGCCATCGAGCGGGAGATGGCTGACAACAATATTCCGTGCCTGAAGACTCAGCTTCATGACCGGGCCGCTTTCAAATCTCTTTTTTCTTACGGCGGCGTTCTCGAAAACCTCGACCCGAACGAGATTTCCAATCTGGAGCAGGCGATCCGCAACGCGCGTGAGTATGCGGCGGAAGTCATCGAGGTCACGCGGCCAGAACAGAAACAAACCCCAATGAAGGAGGCCGCCAATGGCTGATCAGCGAGCGAAACTCTTTGCGTCTCCTGCGGAGCCCACGCCGGAAATAGATCTTTCCAGCTTCACGCCGAAGCCTGCTTCCAAGCCGCCCGAGAAGGCGGTTGACGCGATCCGCGCCACTACTGAAAGCGCGGGATTCCCGAGCCGCGAGCCTGCGCCCGCCAAGCCCCCCAAGAAAGCGGGGCGCCGTATCTGGCGCACGGGCCGGAACGTGCCTTTCGCCCACAAGGTCACGCAAGCCTGCAATGACGGGTATTATCAGATCGCGGAAGCCCAGAAATGGACCATGGGCGAAACCCTTGAGCGGGCCCTTGCGGCCTTACAGCGCGAGATGAAAAAGGGGCAGTCTTGACATGCTCAAGGTAGCGGCGGATGATCCTTCATCTACAGGGATAAACGCTTCATGAAACAGCGCGGCAAGGGCGAAGGCCTGGTCAGGGCAGGGGACATGGATTTTCTCCGCGACAAGGCCGCGGAAATGGCCCCCCGTGAGACTCCGGGCAACCACTCGCCAGCTATACCTACCGGGCAGAGCCAGCAGCTCAGCCTTTGGCAGAATTTCCTCTACAACCGCGAGGAAGAGCGCGAAGGCCTCTCCAACGCGGTTGATCTCTGGGACAGCGTGCCGCGCTATTCCATCAGCAAGCAGGCGCAATCCAAGAACCGGCTTCACGAGCGCTTTCTTGAAAAACATACGGGCAAATTCCAGAACCGTGGCCGGTCGTACACCGTCACGATAACGCCGGCGCGGGTTCCCGACCTTGACGGCAACGAGCGCGACTTTTACCCAAGCGCGACCGAGGAGCTCATAGAAGAAGCCCTTCGCAAGCTTTCAGCCGACCAGCAGGCCGGTTACTTCGATAAGGCCAACTACCGCAGCGGCGTGTTTTTCAGCCTCTATGCGCTCCGCGAGGAATTGGCCAAAAACGGCCACACCCGTTCATATCAGGAAGTGCGTCTCTCTCTCGACATCCTGTCCGGCTCCATTATCGAGATCGCGACCCACGATGAAAAAGGCGAGGAGGGGATCATCCGCTCCGCTTATCTCCCCTCCGTCGTGCGCGTAACCAAGAACAAGCTGCAAGACGACCCTCAAGCCAAATGGGCCGTACAGTTCCACCCGCTCGTCACCAGCAGCATCGACAAGATTCAATACCGCCAGTTCAATTACCGCCGGATGATGAGCCACAACACGCAGCTCGCGCGCTGGCTCCACAAGCAGCTCGTTCTCAAGTTCACGGGCGCTGACATGTTCAGGCCGTTTGAAATGCGCTACAGCACGATCAGACGTGACAGCGGCCTATTGGACGGCTATGCCCGCGAGAGGGCCGCCGTGGAAGCGTTAGAAACCGCCTTCAAGGACCTTCAAAAGGCCGATATCCTTTCATCCGTCACCCGCAATGATGAGAAGGGACCTCGCCGGAAAATCCTCGACGTGGTCTTTAGGATCCTGCCCTCGATCAATTTCGTGCGCGAGGTCAAGGCAGCCAATAAACGCCATGGCGATTCGACCCGCCAGCTGAGTCGGTAGGTATAGGTGGCGATTGGGCCGCTTTCGCGGTAGGTCTGGCAGGCGCTTGACGGTAGGTTTAGCTGGCGGAGGCCCTTCGACCCGCCAGTGAATCGGTAGGTTTAGGTGGCGAATGGGTGATTCAGCGGTAGGTTTAGCTGGCGGAAGGCTACTTTTCCACAGGGCCAACCCTGTCACATCGGTAGGTTTAGAAGGCGAGTCCGCGATTTTTCAGTAGGTATAGCTGGCGAGAGTGGTCCAAGTGGTAGGTATAGCAGGCGATTCGCGCCTCTATCTCTTTGTTTTTCAACTGCTTCCAGCCATCTATCCTTTTAGCCTTTAATATAACCCTTCTTTTATCCCCTCCGTCCCTGTGGAAATCTCATCGTTCGAAGCAAGGAGCCAAAACGGCCAGCAGAAGACGAGCATCCTACAGCTAACGCCCCCAACACTCTCGGGGAACCGAAACATTCAAAGGACAGCAGGAAAAGAAATTGCTTCAGACGCGGGCCCATGGCGGGCCCTGAGAGCATCATTCCAGTCTTTAACGCCGTCTGGTCTATGAACCCGGAAGGGCAGGGAACCAGCCGCAAGGGGAATGACCTCGTTGTAGCGTTCCCCTTCAGCGTCTGGATGCGTGATAGAGACGATTTCAGAGCCCGGAGGCATGCGGCGACACTCTTCCGCGATCAACGCTTCCTGGAGCTCGCTCAGGCCACCAGCGAAAGACGCGTAACGTGTAGCCGCAGACGGAAACAAGGCTGCGTGCGACAGGCAATCGATCGTTCCTTCAGCGATTACAAGGACCGAATCGCCACCCAAACCTACTGAGCGCCACAGCGCTTTCTGGCCAAGATCCGCAAAGCCCTTAAAGCCCCGGTTTCTTTTTTCAAAGCCGCAAATGCCTTCGGCGTCAGCGTGCGGAAAGATGACGTTTCCACGGCGATCAACGCGCAGGCAGCCCTTGAACCTGGTCGATGTTAGAACGGAGCGCGGGATCTTACGTTCATTCTCGAGGTAATCATGCCAGCCGAGCGGCTTCGCTTTGGCGAACTCAGCCTGCACGAGATCACGGTCGAACTTGGGAGCGGCTTCCAAGGGCTCATAGAGCGGCAGGCGGTCCGTGCCCGACCAGAGGCGCAGGACTTTGCGCGTCTCGCCCATGTTCTTGGATTGCCGGCTCATCACGAAATCGATGATGGTGCCGTGGTCGGATGCGTCCCTGAACGAATAAAAAACATAGTGGCCATCGGCATCCTTGCGGATGGAGATCTTGTCGGAGCCGTGGCGCATGACCATTTCGCGGCGTCCGTTTTCAGCCTTGTCGAGCTCATAGCCGACATGCGCCGCATATTCATGCAGCGCGATATCGCTTTTGAACCTTTCGAGTTCGTCGTCGGCCATCGCCTCAGCTTAACTTGTGGACGCGGGGCAGGGAAGTCTTGAAGAGCCATCGGGCCGCATGCCAGACTCCGCCATGGCCAGAAGCTATGGCAAGTTCAGGCGCCGAGTCGCGAGCGCGCCCGCCGCTCAAATTCCGCAAACCGTCACGGCGAAGCTGGCAGGCAAAAACGACCTTGAGCAATTATCCCGCCTGTGCGAAATGCTAATCGCCCGTCTACAAGGCGAGGGCGTCGCCGCCGTTCAGAATGTGACCCTCACCTTTGACCCGCTGACCCAGGAGGGCGCGCCCATGGCCATCCGGGAGGAGGGGAAGCCCGTCAGCCTCATCCGGATCTGGCTCCCTGCCGCCATGCGATTCGCCGCCGTGAGCTTCTAACCAACCAAGAGCCCTAGGAATTCGATCCCATTGCAACCTGTACCGGCACAAGGTACAGTATCATGATGGTAAGGACGTTTCGGCACAAGGGCCTGAAACGCCTGTTCGAGAAGGACAACCCCAGCGGGGTCCGGGCTGACCAGGCCGGCCGCATCCGGGACGTTCTTTCCCAGCTCGATCAGGCGGCGCGGGCCACCGATCTCGACTTGCCGGGATACCGGCTTCACGCCTTGAAGGGGGACCTTCAGGGCTTTTGGAGCGTGACGATTTCCGGCAACTGGCGGATCATCTTCCGCTTCGAGGACGGCGCCGCGCTCGATGTTGATCTCGTGGATTACCACTGAAAAACTTTTTTGAGAGGAGGACTATAAAATGCGCATGAAAAACCCTTCGCACCCCGGACGGATCGTCAAGGATGCATGCCTCGACCCGCTGGGCTTGAGCGTCACCGAGGCTGCGCAGGCGCTTGGCATTGCGCGCCACACGCTCTCCCGTGTCCTGAATGGCCGCGCGGGAATTTCGCCCGAGATGGCGATTCGCCTGGAGAAAGCGGGCTGGTCGAACGCTGACCAGTGGATGCGCATGCAGAGCGCCTATGACCTCGCGCAGGCGCGGCTTCATGAGCACGATATCAAGGTCCGGCCCTATGAGCCGCGGCCTGCGGCCTAGAGCATGAGGTTTGATTACGCCGGAGGGGTGAACAGTTGAACGCCGTCGAAATAGAAGAAGCCATCTCGCAGTTAGCGGAGCAACCGTTTGATGCTGGCAACTTTGCGTATTCGTTCCTTGAAGCGTTCGGCAACAAGGAGACGACGATCAAGAAGTTGCGCGCTGGCGTATCGAACAAGTCCGACGCCGGCGGTGTCCTCCAGACGAACCACATTCACATCGCCACATGCGACACAGGGCAGGTCACAAAGACACTAACGGCCTTAAAGGAAAGCCCCGCGACCGCTAAGGCAAAAGCTAAGTTCATCCTAGCAACCGACGGTCTGGATTTTGAAGCGGAACACTTGACGAGCGGCGAAACCGTTGCCTGCGCCTACAAAGATTTTCCCGACCATTTCGGCTTCTTCCTCCCACTTGCGGGCATTTCGACCGTCCGACAAATCAGTGAGAACTCCTTCGACATCCGGGCTACCAGCCGCCTGAACCGTCTGTACGTCGTCGTGTGTGCCAGACTGATGCCGCGTTCGCTCATCATGCTGACCAAATCCCGTTAGCTCAGTTTGAAACTCAGGTACCACCGTACGCACAACACGACAATCTCCTTGTCGAAATGGCGACCGGCGAACAGCTCTTCGACCGAAACAAATCGGGACATTCCCCCATCTTCGTCCATCCCGAAACGTTTGCACCAGAGCCGCCAAATCCACGTGCAGTTTGGGGCGCAAGCCTATATAGATACCTATAGACTTCCTGTAGTAGTCAGCCCTCAACTGTGGAAAACTTCCGAAGCGCCAGAGAAGCGAAGCGCCTGACGGCGCGAAATCCTGATCGGAATGCCCTACGCTCACGCCGAAGTAAAGGACGCTACGCGCCGCCTTGCGGCGGTGAGCCTTCGGCTCATCCTTGACTACGGCTCCGCTGCGGGCACATGGCATACATGCCGGTAAGGCGAAAACCGCCTTTCCGGCTTTTCTCCATAGAAGCCGCCGAACAGGCTTTTCAGGGATAGAGGCAAATTCGCATTCTGAAGGGGGCAGGGAAGGGAAGTGGCTCTTCAGGTAGAGTAAGCCGCCACCGATGCCAATCCGACGCTGTGGAGGCCGTTTCCAAGGCTGTGGGGCTCGGTTTTTCCTTTACCGCTGGCCCCGCTGCCGGTAAGATAAACGCGATAATAAATTGATCCGCAAGGAGGCCTTGCCATGAACCTCACCATTCCCATCCGGCCAGAAGTTGAAGCTGAGCTTGCCCGCCAAGCTGCCGCACGCGGCAGCGCCGTCGAGGTCTATGCCGCCGCGCTGCTTGAAGAGGCGATGCATATTCCGCAAGCCACGACCGTCCAGCCCCCAGCTGTCGGCCGTACCGGGCAAATGCTTATCGACGCTTTCGCGGACATCCGTGGTTTGCTCAGCGACGACGAGATCGACCAAATGTTCCAGCGAAATCCCTCGCCTGCCCGACCCGTTGACCTATCGTGAGCGACTTTCTTCTCGACACCAACATTCTCTCCGAGTTGATGCGTCCACGTCCGGAAGCGAAGGTGACAACCTGGATCGCGGCCCAGGACATCAATACATTGTTTCTGAGTGTGGTGACCATTGGAGAGTTGGAATCGGGCTTTACGACGACCCCAGATCCCACCCGCCGCGTGCGTCTTGAAGAATCGCTTGAATGCCACTTAAAACAGCTTTTTCCAGGACGGGTTCTGCCGGTGACGGAATCGATTGCCAAGAGATGGGGCAAGCTCGACGGAACGCGCCAATCGGCTGGCCGACCGCTTAGCGCGCCGGACGGCATGATCGCCGCGACTGCACTGGAACACGGCCTCATCGTCGTTACCCGCAATGTCCGCGACTTCGCCAATCTGGGCCTTACCATCTTTGACCCCTGGGACGCTCGCAGTTCCTAACGTCGCTTGCCCAGGGGCCGGCGGGCTTTTGTACGAGCAGAAGTGAGCGTGAACCGGAGCCCCACTGGATTCCGGTGAGAGGACCGGTGTGGTTGTCCAACTGGAACTCGAGCAGACTATGGATTGGAGATAACACTTCCTCCGGTGTCAAATCGCGCCCGGCATTCGTTTCCAGTGCTGTAGCCCAGCGCGCGAATCAGGCATTCCAATCCCAGCCGCGCCGGGCCGCGGTGTCCAAACCTGAATAGGCCTTCTGCATGGCGCCGGCGAGGATTGGCAAATCCGCGCGAAGGGCATCGGCGTTGATGGTCTTTACCGGCTCCCGGAATGCACTGGTAGGGACAACAATCAGCGAGCGATTCGAAAAAGGAAGCGCGAAAGGCTTGCGGAGAAGAGGATTGCCCCAGTCCCAGGCTACATGGGGGCCTGCTGCCCCAAACCCCCCGCGAAAACCTTCCTATGATGGGGCGGCTGCGCCGCCCAAACCAGAACACTCAACCACTCAGCGTTGCTCGCAGCTTCCCGCGAAGCCGCCGCGCTTTGCGCGCGAATTTGCACATTCAGTTCTGCTTATCCCGTGGTCACTTGCGGAAACCTGGAGCCGGAACTGCCTTCGGAGCCGGTTTCACAGACTGCTGACTCTCAGGCGCGGCGGACTCAGGCGAGCTGGAGGGGTGAAACCGCTCCCACCAGACCACCCCCAGCAACACCGTCAACATCAATCCCAGCACCAGCGTTCCTAGCCACATCCACGCGATCTTCTCATTGGCGACTTCCAATGCTTTATTCAATTGGTTCAGCTTCGATTGAATGTCCGTCTCCCAATCGCTCTTGAAACCGTCCTGCAATTTCTTCCACTCCGCCGCCCACGTCTCGTCGAACTTGCCCTTCACCGCCTCCTTCGTACTTTCCTTTACCGCTGCCGTTAACGCCTCCCGATGCACCCCCAACAGACGCGTTGCCTCTGCCGCCAGTGCCGCGCTGCTTGCTTTTCCCACATCCTCGGCCTTCTTAACCAACGCCTTGTCCGTTTCCTTCAGCACCTGGTCCCGCGCTTCCTCCAACTGCTTTTGCATCGTCATCTCGTGCCGGTGCAGGATTTGGTTCAGGCCGTTGAGACGTTTGTCCAGTTCGATCCGTTCCCGCTTGAACGCCATCAACTGAATCAACACCGGATCGTAGTACCCCAGTCCATGTTCCTGCCGGTCCGTATCCAACTCCGCCAGCTCCTCTGGTGTCGGTTTGCGCCCCAGGATCTTGGCAAACCGGGCCGCCAGTTCCTCACGGTTCTGCGGACTCTTTTCCCCCATCGCTCACAATCCCATCTGCGCGAACACTGCCGCGCATTCTCGTTGCCATCTCTGCACTTCCGCCTGGCTTCCTAACAGCATCCCTTTCCCTCCTGCTTCGGCCACCGTCATCCGCTCCGTGTACAGCCGATCCGTGATTCGATCCGCCAGTTCCGGAAACGTCACGCTCTTTCCTCCCGCTCCTTCGATTTCCGTCTTCAGCGCATTCCCGTTGTAGAGCTCGAACTTCCGTTCTTCCCCAAAGTAGGCGTTGCGCACTACATGAATCTTCACCCCGGCGGCCATGTCCCGAAACTCCGCCAGCAATTCCAGACTGTCCTTCTGCCGGTTGATCAGCCATAAGCAGATGGCCGGCCGTTTCATCTCCTGCAACCCGGTCAGCAAGATCGAACCGTACTGCTCCCAGAACCCGTTGCTCTGCGAGGCCAGGTTGACCACGATGCAAGATTTGCGTTGCTCTGGCTCATCGAGTTTGTCCACCAGATCAATCCACCCATCCCGTTCGCTGATCTGGGGCAGGTAGTGCGGGACCGTTTTGCCATAAGCGTGGGCGACATCGGGATTGGAGGTGTCCGTCTCGACCAGAAAGACGGGCTTGGCAGGCTTTTGGGAGAGCCAGTAGTCGATCAGGGCCATGGACGCCAGCGACTTGCCTACGCCCCCCTTATTGCCGCCTACGAAGGCCACGGGAAGAGACATGGGTAAGATTCCTTTCAGACCTTGATCCGGTCGGGTTTGAGCATGAAGGTAGAGCCGCGTTTGGTTTCGGGTTTAGCAGCCGGAACCGAGGGCGGGGAAGCTGCGACCGCTGCGGCCGTCTTTTTGGGAGCGGGGGCTTTGCGGACTCCAGGGGGCGGCTTGTGTTTTCCCCGCTTGCGCGGCGTGGTTTCAGAGGCGTAGTTGCGGAGGGTGGAGTTAGCGACGGGGATGCCAGCGGAGTTGAGGTGCTGGGCGATCTGGGCGAAGGTGTAGCCCAAGGAACGCATGTGGGCGATCTCTTGTTTGAGCTGGTGGACGGCCTGGCGAACGGAGTGGGAAGTGGGAACAGGAGGGGGCAGGGCCGCGAGGGTTTTGCGGGCCTGGTCAATGGTGGCGGAGGAGAGGGCGGGGCGTTTTTTCGAGGGCATAAGATTCGTCAGAAGCGGCCCACTTGCAATCGTCAGGAACAGGGCCTACGATAGATCTATCATATGGAGATGACGAGAGCAACAGGCCAGCTAGAGCAATACAGCGTAGCAGGAATACAAGCACTGTATAACAGGGCAAGTCGCGTAGTGTATATACGTCGACTCGCTACGCTCGTTTCCGTATCTCCACCCGTCCTCGGCCAATCCGACTGCGTCTCCTCGTCCTCCTCCGTCTACGACCTTGCTCAGGGCTACGCCCCGAGACCCCTGTTGGAAACCGCGAGCAAGACTGTCCAGCAGGCTGCTGGACAATTGACCCGGCTCCACCCCTGCGCCCTTCCGGAGCACCGCGCCGCCCCGCTGGGGCAGGGGAAAGGAGGCGCGCCATGGCCTTCGGCACGGTGAAAAAGAAGCGCGAGGCGACCATCATTCTGCGCATCCTGCCGGAGGAAAAAACGGCCATTGCCGGTGAGGCGGGCAAGGCCGGCTTGACCGTCAGCGAGTACATTCGGCGCCGGGCGCTCGACCGGCCCGTCAAGAGCCGGGTGAGCGAAAAGGCCATCAACGAACTACGCCGGTTGGGCGGTTTACAGAAGCATCTAGCGACGAAGTTTCAGCACAAGCGGGACGCCATTGACCAAGTGCTCGGCGAGATCACGGCGGCCATTCAACGGCTCGACCGGCAAGAGGGAGAGGAGACCTTTGCCGGTGGCAACGGCTAGGATGGAAGGATACCGAGGAGGGCAGAACAGATCATGACCATCACTTTGGAAATTCCGGAAGCGCTGGCTACCCAACTTGGGGGCGGCACGCCGCAGCAGTTGTCACGTCAGGCCCTTGAAGCGTTGGTCCTGGAAGCCTATCGGGAAGACCGGCTCGGGGGACCGCAAGCAGCTGAAGTACTCGGCTTCTCCCGGCTGGAGTGGAACCACTTTCTGAAGGAGAAGCAGGTCATGGAGAACGCCTATTCGGTCGAAGACCTGGAGCGAGACGTGGCTACCATTCAGCGGCTCCGAGCTGAGGGTGTGCTCCCCGCCGCATGAGCCTTGTCGTCGTCGCGGACACCTCGCCGATCAACTACCTCTTGGAGACCGGCTACGTCGAACTGTTGCCACGCTTGTACGGTCAAGTGATCCTTCCCACAGCCGTCCATAGCGAGCTTTCGGATCGGGGTAGCTCGGACGCCGTTCGCCAATGGGCGAGTGCTCTCCCTGCCTGGATCACGGTGCAGAAGCCCACCGCTTCTCCTCAACTCCTGTCCGGTTTACATCGAGGGGAAATGGATGCGATTGCCCTGGCTGAGGAGTTGCACGCTGGTTTGGTCCTCATGGACGATGCGGCGGGGGTGCGTTATGCATTAGAGCGCGGGTTGACGATCACCGGCACGCTGGGCGTCCTTGTAGAGGCTGCTCAGAACGGCTGGGTGCAAATCGATGCGGCCTTGTCGAAATTGAAGGGCACTGATTTTAGGGCCACGCCTGGTCTGTATGAGAGAGCCCGGCAACTGGCTTTCGCCAAGCCACCCATCCCGCCCCGGCGTACTCAGGAGTGAGCTTGCCATGCTGGCCCCTATCGCCGGAAGCCGCCGCGACGGCAAATCGAGCTTTCGAACCCTCACCCGCTATCTAACCGAGGGCCGCGACCCGGTGACCGATGAGATCGTCGAGCGCGGCGAGCATCTTCTTTCGGACAACCTGCTTTCCCGCGAAACGGCGGCGGCCGAGATGCGGGCTGTTGGATTCGAGAATCCGCGCGTCACCGATCCGGTCTATCACTACCAGCTCTGCTGGCGGCCAGGCGAGCGGCCGAGCCGGGCGCAGTGGGAAGAAGCGGCGCGGAAGACGATCCAGGATCTCGGGTTTGGTGAGCATCAATTCCTGGTGGTAGCGCACGATGACCGGGAGCACTTCCACGTCCATGTGCTCATCAACCGGATTCACCCGGAGACCTACAAAGCCCACTATCCGGCCTTCAGTAAACGCGAGCTCGACAAATCGCTGCGGGAGATCGAGCACAAACAGCACTGGCAGCATTCGCCAGGTCTATACCGGTGGGATGCGCAGCTGGGCCGGGCGGTGAAGAACTCGCGCGAGGACATGGCGGCGCACCGCGAGCAAGGCCGCCGTCCGGACGTTGGGCGCGTGGCGCAGAAGCTCGAGCACTTCCAGGATGTCGAGAGCCTGGAAGCCTACGCGAAGGGGACGCCGGCGAAAGAGCTACGGGATTTTTTGCGGCATGGCAAAGAGGATTGGCAGGGAGTGCATACTCTTCTCCGTAAGCACGGCCTGGCGATCGAGAAGGCCGAGCTGGGCGGTTATGCCGTACGCGCGATCGACACCGAACTGAGGGTGAAGGCGTCGAGCGTCTTTCGCGACAACTTCTCTGGCAAAGAACATCGGGCCCAAACTGAAAAGCAACTCGGGCCTTGGGAGCCACCTAAGCGGGTTATCGAACTGCGCGATGCCGAGCAGACCTACCAGCCCGAGGCCAAGCGCGATCCGCAACAACGAGCCGGACGCCGAGTCGAGAGGGCGGCGGAACGCGAGCGGCTGAAGAAGGACCACCGGGCCTATCGGACCGCCGCCGAAAAGGAACTGAAGCGTTCCAAGGATCGTGGACGTGAGGAACTGCGCGAGCTGGCGGCCGACCAACGAGCCAGACGCGAGCAGCTACGAAAACTTCCTTTCGCTCCCCATGCCAGGCAAGCCGCGCGTTCGGTGTTAGCCGCGGAGTCGGTGCGAGAGCGGGCCGCGCTCAAGCAGAGGCTCATGGAAGAGCAGGCCAAGCAGAAGCCGAAGAGCTACCGGGATTGGGTGGCCGAGCGAGCCGAGCTGGGCGACCGGGCCGCCATGAGCCAACTGCGAGGGTTCCTCTACCAGGATCGGCGGCGCGTGAAGGAGAAAGGCAAGGCTGACTGGTTTGGCATCCGGGGAGCCGACGGCGGCGACTGGCGGGATTGGGGCGACACGCCCGACATGACCGAAGCCCAACGCCGGCACAAGTTGTTCGGCGAGCTCCAGACTCTTCAAGGCGAGATCGACCGGCGCACCGGCCACGTCGGCTATCTGATCGAGGGACGGAAGGCGCTGCTCGATGCCGGTCAGACCATATGGCTGCTGGACCAGCGCGAGGCGACCGTGCTGGCCGGGCTCGAAATGGCGGTGCAGAAGTTCGGTCCGCGGCTCGAAGTGACTGGCCACGACGAGCGGAAAAAGCAGATCGCGCTGGTGGCGGCCAAGCATGGGTTGCGGGTCGAGTTCACCGACCGGAACCTGCAGCAGGTTTATCAATTGGTGTTGCAGACCCGCCAGCGCGGTTTGGAGCGAGGGGGTCCGGAGCGTGGAGATTTCGGGCGGGGCGAATAAATTTGGCTGGCCGACATTTGGGCCTAGTTTGCAGGCGTTGGGCGGTTTCCCTGGACCCTCTCCCGGCCCGGTACTGGTCTTCTAACGACATCGCCGTTGATCGCGCTATCGAGCGAGCTCTGACCCAAGCTGCGTGAGTTCAACGATTTGGGCGTCGTCGAAGTACGCTGCGTAACGTCCTTTATGATACCCGGTTTATGCTGGTGGCGGCTATGAACCCCTGTCCGTGCGGACAACAACTGAACTAGAAGCCGGGCGTCCCGCGGATTCCTAGAGTGACGGAGTTCGGGGGCGCCGCACTGGCAAACCTCTGCCAGGTGCGGAGCCGATCGGTGCCGGCGCAGCAGGACCGAGTGGAGACGAGCTGCGCCCCTGCACGTCAGCATTCGCCTGCAACCTCTTCGCATGCGTAGCGTACGCAAGACCTGCGCCAGCCCTAGGACAATTCCGATGGCCCGCCGGTCACCAGTTCCGGCGCCACCATCCCCGCGAACAGTTCTTCGTTTGTCGCCCGAGCCTCGCTGAGCCGCTTGTTTAGGATGTCGAGCACCGCGGTCGGGTCCACTTTCTGGCCGGTAGCCATGAAACCGCTTGAAAACGAGTCGGCGGGCGTAGGGGTGGCGGTGCTTCGGGTGTGGCCGGAGTCATTCCCCTACTCTCCGGCAAACACGAACTTACTCCCGTACCCCCGTCCCGCCGCAAAATAGACCGTTTGTTCTCTTCCCGCCCACCCATCCGGACCGCACAATCAAAGGAAAGGTACTGGGAGCGTCTGGTCCCCGGGAACCTCAGTCATTCAGGCATAGGAGTAAACACCATGAAACGCAGTTCCTTACTAACGCTCAATCTACTGGTCGCCGCCTCCCTGTTCGCCCAATCGAGTAAACTGGCCCCGGATCTCGCTGGCCTCGACCCCAACGAGCCCGTCGACGTCATCATCCAACTCAACGATCCGCCCCCCGGCCGCCCCGGCGCCCCCCGCCCCGCCCGGCCCCTCGCCCTCGGCGGCGTCAATCTCGCCTCCCAGCGCCCCGTCCGCGAACTCGGCCTCATCAACGGCCTCGCCGCCCGCCTCCCCGCCGCCGCCCTCGCCTCCCTCGCCGCCGACCCCACCGTCAAATACATCTCCCCTGACCGCGAAGTCACCCCCACCCTGCAGTTTGCCAATCCCACCACCGGCGCCGCCCAGGCCTTCACCGCCGGCTGGACCGGCGCCGGCATCGGCATCGCCATCATCGATAGCGGCGTCAACAACCACCCCGATTTGGCCAACGCCACCTGTACCGGAAATCGCATCGTCTACCGGCAAAGCTTCGCTCCGGCTGACAGAACGGTCTCTCCTCCCGACTCACTCACCGGCACCACCCCGGACCGCTTCGGCCACGGTACCCATGTCGCCGTCATCGCCGCCGGCAATGGAAAATGCGCCCCCGAAAACAAGGGCCAATTGTTCTTTTCGGGCGGAACCGCCGGCCCCTCTGTCCGCTTCACCGGCATTGCCCAAGCCGCCAACATCATCGACCTGAAAGTGCTGAACAACGAAGGGAGGGGCACCGATTCCGCCGTCATCGCGGCCATCGACCGCGCCATCGCCCTCAAGGCCACCCATAACATTCGCGTCATCAACCTCTCCCTCGGCCGCGCCATCCGGGAGTCCTACGCGATCGACCCCCTCTGCCAGGCCGTCGAACGGGCCTGGGTTGCTGGCATCACCGTCGTCGTCTCCGCCGGTAACCTGGGCCGCACGCGGACAGTCACGGGACGCAACGGCCAAACCTACCAAATCAATGGCTACGGCACCATCGGGTCTCCGGGGAACCATCCTTTCGCCATCACCGTCGGCGCCATGAACGACCGCGGAACCGCCGGCCGCGCCGACGACCTCATCACCACCTACAGCTCCAGAGGTCCCACCGGTATCGACCGGCTCGTCAAACCGGACCTCGTGGCGCCCGGCAACAAGATATTCTCCGCCTTCACCAACGGCGCCGCCGTTGGCAACCAGTTCCCAGGCAACCGCACCCGCTCCGGGACAAGCTTTGCTGGCTCCGCTGTCGGCGCCTTCATCGAACTCAGCGGCACCAGCATGGCGACCCCCATGGTCTCCGGTGCCGTCGCCCTCCTTGTCCACAGATTCGGCGCCGCCGTTACCCCCGACACCCTCAAAGCCAAGCTCATGAAGTCGGCCTCGAAAACCTTTCCCTCGGTCACCGTTTGGACCGACCCCTCCAATAAAATCACGTATACCAGCCAGTACGATGCCTTGACCGTCGGCGCCGGCTACCTCGATATCACGGCGGCCCTGAATAACGTCGATACCGCCGCTGCCGGCAAACGCGCCGTTTCGCCCACCATCAACTGGACCTGCGGCCTTAGTCTCGTCAGACTCAGTGGTTGCGTCTCTGTCGTACACGGCGCCAACTCCGTGTTTACCACCGCGGCTGCCAGCGGTGTCTGGGCCAACCGCACCGTTTGGGGTGGCTCCGTCCTCGTTGGCGACAGCGTCCTCTGGGGCGACAGCGTCGTGTGGGGCGATACGACCGCCTCCGGCTATAGCCTGCTCTGGGGCGATAGCCTGATCTGGGGCGATAGCGTCCTCTGGGGCGATCAGGGCGGCTTCGCAAGGCCAATGGCTATCATCTCTCAGGGCGACAGCTACTGACCAAGGTCCCGGCGCGCCCTCCCCCACCCCGGGGAAGGCGCGCCGTTCCTCCTCTAACCACCCCGCAGCAACCAACGCACCGCCCATGCCAGCCTGGCCGCCGCAATAGTTCTTCTCTCTTGCGCCGTCACCCTCCTCACCCGGCAGGAGAAACTTGCCCCCGTATCTCCGCCCTCTCGTCCAAAGCCTGCAATGCCTGCGGAGCCGTTCTCGGCCCTGGCTGCCTCAAAATCACCCATCTCACCGGCTCTCTCTTCTCCACCACCAACCCGTGCACTAGGCGCTGGCCAGCCGCGCGTCCATATGGGGGTCCCCTCAGAAAACGGAATATTACGTACGCTAAGCGGATCGGGATGCAGGAATCCAGCGGTAAAGGGTGGGAACCGATACGCCGAGGTTCTTGGCGACCTCGCGGGGCGGAGTGACCGAAGCCAGAAGTTTTTTAGCGGATTGGATCTTACTATCAGTCATGCGGCGTTTGCGGCCGCCCTTACGACCGAGCTGCCGGGCGGCCGCTAAACCGGCGACAGTACGTTCGACAATGAGCTCGCGTTCCATCTGAGCCAGGCTGGCCATCACGTGAAAGAAGAATCGGCCTGAGGGGGTAGAAGTGTTGATGGAATCTGTGAGGCTCTGGAACTGCACGCCCAAGGCATTGAGTTCACCGACTAGATCGACGAGGTTCTTCACGCTGCGGCCTAAACGATCCAGCTTCCAGACGACCAGGGTGTCGCCCTCTCGCAATCTGGCCAGTGCGTTATCCAAGCCAGGCCTGGCGGCGCGAGTGCCACTGGCTTGATCTTCAAAGACCGTTTTGCATCCGGCCTTGGTGAGAGCTTTCTTCTGCAACTCCAGGTTCTGATCCTGTGTCGATACGCGCGCGTAGCCAATCAACAAAGAGGCCCTCTTCTCGGAACTCGTAAAAACCAAGCGTATTGAGAATATCATTACAAGACACGTTTATGAGAACCGGAACTCATTCATTCCACGTTGGGCAGTGAAGAGTCCGGAATCGTTCTTGAAAACGACCGTTTGTAAGAGGACCCCGCATGCCA
>JADCJL010000026.1 GCA_020247055.1 Acidobacteriaceae bacterium
GGCGAGTTCCTCGCCCGTTGGCGCCGGGCCTGCGCGGCCTGTGCGCTCTTCTTGAACACGCGCACAACGGACTCGCTTCGGCCCGGCAGGAGGGGCGAGTTCCTCGCCCGTTGGCGCCGGGCCTGCGCGGCCTGTGCGCTTTTGAAGAGGCCGTTTGCGTTGGACCAGCGACCAAGAGAGCCGGGTTGCAGCAGGGGCGACGGGGAGGATTGCGATCTGCTGGGGCTATTTTCGAAGGACGGCGCTTGCCACTTCCCTGGCGGCGCGCTCGCCGGTTTCGACGGCGCCGTTCAAGTAGCCCTGGAAATCGAGCGAGGTGTGTTCGCCGCAGAAGTGACAGGCCCCTTCGCTCTCCCCTTCAACGCCGGCAAAGCTCTGGTACTGGCCTGGTTTCCAGTACGAGTAGGAGCCGCGCGTGAGCGGGTTGGCCGGCCAGTTCTCCAACTGCCACTTCCCGTTCCATTGCGCCGTGAGGCCGGGGAAGACGGGTTCCAGGCGAGCGAGGACGGCGGCCGGGGTGTCGGCGCCGGCGCGGCGGGCCGGGTTGCCGCCGCTGTAATTCACGAGAATGCCGGAGGCGCCCGACTGGGCCCGGGTGACCTCCCAACTGGCCTGGTATCCGGTGTCCGAGTAACTGTCGCCGTTGTTGCCGAGGGCGTTCCAATGACGGCTGCGGAACTGGAGGTGGAACTTGGCGTTGGCTCCGATGCCCTGTTCCCGGATGGCCAGTTGCTTGCGGTTGCTGAAGCCGGCGCCGGAAAAGTCGAGGGTGCGGAGGAGGGAGAAGGGAAGGGCGAGGATGACGCGGTCCGCGGTCACCTCGAGGCGGCGACTGGCGGCCTGGAACTGCAGGGTGTAAGAGCCGTTGAAGTTGCGGGTGATGGCGGTGAGGGCGTGGCCGGCGCGGAGGCGGGCGGCGACGGGCGCGGCGAGGCGCGCCGCAATCTGCTCGTTGCCGCCGCGCACGTGGTATTTTTCGTTCGACGGCCCGAACAGTCGCAGTTGTCCCGGTCCGCGGTAGCCGAGCAGGTAGATGAGGTTCAGGGCGCTTTGGCCGGAACACTCTTCGCCGTATTCGATGTTGTAGGCGATAGCGAGCAGTTGGCCGAGCCGGGAGGAGAGGCCGCCGGGGACGGATTCGTTGATCCAGTCGAGGATGGACATGGCATCGAGCTGGCGGCCGCGCGGGGTGGACTGGTAGTAGGTGGTGGGGTAGCTGGCGGCGGTGAGATCCGACTTGATCTTTGGCCAGATCGCCTTGAGGTCCTGGACGGCATCCTGTTCGGGGTAGGGAAGGCCGTGGAAGAAGTAGAAGGGCTTGGCGCCGTTGGGTTCGGCGGCGAGCAGATTGTCGAGCGGCAGCCGGAGTTCCTGGCAGAGCTGGCGGATGGCGGTGTGTCCCTGGTCGATGAGTTCGCCGCCGCGTTCGATGATCTGGCTGTTGTCGAAGCCGGAGGTGAGTGACCAGCAGCGGCCGCCGACGCGGGTGTTGGCGTCGAAGATATCGGCGGCGAGGCCGTTTTGCGCGAGCCGGTAGGCGCAGGTGAGGCCGGCCAATCCCGCGCCGACGATGACGAGGCGCGGGGTAGTCTGGGCGCTGGCCGGCAGGGCGGCGGCGGCGCTGGCGGCGAGGAGGGAGCGTCGGCTGAGGCGGGCGGGACGCTCGGGCGCGTTTTCTTCCCGGGCGAGCTGGCGGGCGGCGTCGACAATCCGGGAGAGTAAGGGGGTGTGCGGCACGCGGCTATTATGTCAGAGTCGCGGCGGGATTTCGGGGGATTGCTTGGGTGGTGGGGCCGCCTTCGTGACCAGGATGCCGGGCCACGCCGTGGCAGGTTCGGCCCGGCATGGCTGGGCGCGATGCTTCTTAGAACCGCGCACAACGGAGGCGGTGCGGCCTGTGCGCTCCGGAGGGAGAGGCCTTGTCCTTCTCCTCGTAACCCGGATGCGGATGCTGGCAGCCAGGGAGTCAACATCATGGGCAAGCCTCGTCTTCAGGCCCCGGTAATCGACACGGTGCGGTGTTTTGCTCGGCCTTCCAGCAGATCCAGAAGGGCGGCCGCGACAGCGGTACGCGGTATCTTTCGAAGGATACTGGTTTCGGGTCCGGCCTCTGACCAATCCTGTCCGGCTTCGTTGCTCAAGGCGGTGGGACGAACGATGGTCCCATGGAGCCCAGATGCCCGGAAGAGAGCTTGCGCCGCCGTGTGGTCCCGATGGCGGTTGGTGGTAGGAGAGCGCAGTATTGGGCCGCGGCCATAATCGACTTGCGCTTCTTCGCCGGGCGGGGTGACGATTACGGCACACGCCGACGGTCCGGGCCGCCGTTGGCGAAACGGCCGGACGAAGGGCTTGACGCTGGCGTAGTGGCCTGAGAAGGCGTGGCGGTTCGCCAGTTCCTGGTAGATCACTTTGGCGTTCCGGCCCTTGCGGAGCGATCGTTCGATGAAGTCGGAGCAGGGGGCGCATGCGCTGCCCGAGGAGCCGGGGCCCGGCGGTGGGGCGGGTGCGGAGTCGGGGGACACCTCGTTGGCCGGTTTTGCCTCAGGCGGCCCAGGCCGTCCCCAGGCTCCGGGGCGCCTGAACTCGGGGTACGAGGGGGCGCGCCGGGTTGGTTGGGGAGTTGGTTTCGGTTACTGGTCGCCTTTACCGAGGATGCTGAGGGACTGGACGGTGGTCGTGTCCCCCCAGAGGACGCTATCGCCCCACAAGAGGCTATCGCCCCAGAGGAGGCTGAAGCCGGAGGAGCGGGAGTCGCCCCAGACCAGGCTATCGCCCCAGAGGACGCTGTCGCCCCACAGGACGCTGTCGCCCCAGAGCACGGAACTGCCCCAGGTGGTGGCGGTTCGCGAGTTGGTGAACAGGGAGTTGGCGGCGTGGGTGATTTTGACGCAGCGGGTGCCGCCGGCGGTGCCGCAGGTGTAGGTGGCCCTCGGGGAGAGGGCGGATTTCCCGGCGGGGGCGGCGTCGTTGTTGTTGAGGGCAGCCATGACGTCGAGGTAGCCGGCGCCGACGGTGAACATGTCGTACTGGATGGTTTGGTTGCCGAAGGTGCTGCGCGTTGGGAACGACTTGGTGGCCGTCTTCATGAGTCTGGCTTTGACGGCATCGGGGGAGAGGGTGGGGGTCTTCTGGAGGAGGAGGGCGGCGGCGCCGGCGACCATGGGGGTGGCCATGCTGGTGCCGCTGAGTTCGATGTAGCTGCCCGGGGACCAGATGATCACGCCGTTTACCGAGTAGTTTGACACGCTGCGATTGTCCGGCAAGTTTATCGCGAGAAAGGTACCCTCCGTGCATGTGGGGACGCAAATGTCTTTGAATTGCAAACCTTCAATACTTTTGTGGCTTGAATAGATGCGATTGCCAGGGGCGATCAGGTCGGGTTTGACGATCCGATCGATGCCGCTGGGCCCCTTAGAACTGTAGGAGGCGATGAGGTCGTCGGTGCGGGCCGGGGTATTCATATCCCGCGCGGCGCCCACGGTAATGACGAAGGGGTCATTGCCGGGAGATCCAATAGTTCCATAGCCGTCAATGCGGTAGGATCTTCCGTTTTTGCCGGTCACGGTCTCTACACGACCCCGATTTCCGGCAGCGACAACCACCACGATACCGGCTTTCCAAGCGCGCTCGACGGCCTGGCAGAGCGGGTCTTTCGTGTACGATTCCCGAATCGGGCGGCCGAGGGAGAGGTTGATGACGCGGATGTCGTACTGGGATTTGAGCTCAATCGCGCGGTTGATGGCCGCGATTACCGAGGAGTCGGTACCGACGCCCTTGCTGTTGAGGGCGCGGAGGTCGATAAGTTGGGTCCCGGGAGCGACACCGAAGATACGGCTGGATACAGAGTTATTGAGCGGGGTTCGGGACGAGGCAAACGCGGGGAATCCGTCACACCGGCCGTTGCCCGCGAGAATACCGGCGACGTGGGTACCGTGCGCATACAGGTCAGGGAATCTGGTGCCGGGACCTCCCACGTTGTTGAAGCCGGATACGGTGTAAGAAGCGTCGGCTGGGGCGAAGTTTTCGCGGAAGACGATTCTGCTTTTTCCGCAGGTGTTGTCCAAAAGGATAGTGTGATCGTTGACTCCGCTATCGATTATGGCTACGCCGATGCCGCGGCCATCGAAGCCCTGGCTCCGGGCCACATTCGCGCCAACGGCGGGGACCGCGCTTATGGTGGAGGCGGTGACGGGGCGGTCGGGGGAGATGTACTTAACCCGCGTGTCGGCGGCGAGGGAGGCGAGGGAGGCGGCCGGGACGCGGGCGGTGAGGCCGTTGATGAGGCCGAGTTCGTGGACGGGGCGCTGGGAGGCGAGGTTTACACCGCCGAGGGCGAGGGGGCGGGCGGGGCGCGTGGCGCCGGGGCGGGAAGCGGGAGTGTCTTCGAGTTGGATGATGACGTCGATGGACTCGTTAGGATCAAGGTCAGCCAGGTCCGGTGCGAGTTTGCCGGGCTGGGCGAGAAGGGTGGTGCCGGTGGTGGCGAGGAGGAGGCTGGTGGCCAGGATTCCTTTGATAGTCGGGGCGAAAGTTCTAAATTCCATGTTCGTATTTCTCGTCAATTGGCTAGATGGGAGGGCTCCGCTCGGATGGGGAGGGAGAGACCGCGACGCCAGAAGAGGGACAACTGGGGGAACGGGCGTGTTCGGCTGAGTTAGTACGAATGATGTGATTGTGCGGGTTGGTACGGGAGGTTCCTACAGAGCGAAAGGTTCATTTTGCGGTGGGACGGGGGTACGGGAATAAGTTCCTGCTTTCCGGAGAGTAAGAAACAACGAGGAGAATGAGAAAGGCCCGCCGCTCCTTTCCTTGCGGTGGGGAGGGCGGGCCGGGTGGTTGGGTGTTGGGTTGGTTTACTGGACGCCCCTGGCCAGGATGGGCGGGGACTGGCCGGTGGTGGCGCCAGTACCGGGTAGCATAGGCGAGAGCGCGCAGGACGGCGAGATTCAACGGGCGATCGCGCAGGGAGGTGATGGTAGGGGATAGATGACGGATGAGGCACGGCGGGAGGGAGGGAGACGAAACGGCGCGCCTGAACTCGGGGTACGAGGGGGCGCGCCGGGTCGGTTTGAGTTTGGTTTCGGTTACTGGTCGCCTTTGCCGAGGATGTTGAGGGACTGGACGGTCGTCGAGTCACCCCAGAGGACGCTATCGCCCCAGAGCACGCTATCGCCCCAGAGGAGGCTGAAGCCGGAGTTCCGGGAGTCCCCCCAGACGACGCTATCGCCCCAGAGGACGCTATCGCCCCACAGGACACTGTCGCCCCACAGGAGAGAACTGCCCCAAGTGGTGGTGGTTTTGGAGTTGGTGAAGAAGGAGTTGGCGGCGTGGGTGATTTTGACGCAGCCGGAGCCGCCGGCGGCGGCGCAGGTGTAGGTGGCCGTGGGGGAGAGGGCGGCTTTGCCGGCGGGGGCGGTGTCGTTGTTGTTGAGAGCGGCCATCACGTCGAGGTAGCCGGCACCGACGGTGAACATGTCGTACTGGATGGTTTGGTTGCCGAAGGTGCTGCGGGTGGGGAAAGACTTGGTGGCCGTCTTCATGAGTCTGGCTTTGACGGCATCGGGGGTGAGGGAGGGGGTTTTCTGGAGGAGGAGGGCGGCGGCGCCGGCGACCATGGGAGTCGCCATGCTGGTGCCGCTGAGTTCGATGAAGCCGCCGAGGCCCCAGGTGCTCACGCCGTTGACAAAGTAGTTCACCAGGCTCCGGTTGTCCGGTAAGTTCATTTCGAGAAAGCTGCCTTGGCCAGATGGGAACGCAGTGACGTTGAATCTCATGCCGTCTAGAGTTTGATTACTCGAATACATGCGGTTGCCAGGTGCGATCAGGTCGGGTTTGACGATCCGATCGATGCCGGTGGGCCCCTTAGAACTGTAGGAGGCGATGAGATCGTCGGCGCGGGTCGGGGTATTCATGTCTCGTACAGCGCCGACGGTAATGACGAAGGGGTCATTGCCGGGAGAGCCAATGGTGCCATAGCCGTCAATGCGGTAGGATTTTCCGTTTTTGTCGGTCACCGTTTCCACGCGACCGCGGTTCCCGGCAGCAACAACGACAACGATACCGGCTTTCCAGGCGCGCTCGACCGCTTGGCAGAGCGGGTCTGTGGTGTACGACTCCCGAATGGGCCGGCCGAGGGAGAGGTTAATGACGCGGATATTGTATTGGGATTTGAGCTCAATCGCGCGGTCAATGGCCCTGATTACCGAGGAGTCGGTACCGACGCCATTGCTATTGAGGGCGCGGAGGTCGATCAGTTGGATCCTGGGAGCGACACCGAACAAGCGGGGGGATGCAGAGTTTGTGATCGGCGTTCGGGATGAGGTAAACGCGCCAGTGGAGCTACACCGGCCGTTGCCCGCGAGAATACCGGCGATGTGGGTACCGTGCGCATAGAGGTCCGGGCGGTCGGTGCCGGGCCCTACCTTGACGTTGAAGCCGAATACGGTGTAGGCGGCATCGGGCGGGGCGAAGTTCTCACGGAAGACGATGCGGCTTTTTGCGCAAGTGTCGTCCCTGAGGAGTGCGTGGTCGTTGACTCCGCTATCGATTATGGCGCCGCCGATGCCGCGGCCATCGAAGCCCTGGCTCCGAGCTACATCGGCGCCAATGGCGGGGATGGCGCTAGTGAGGGTGGCGGTGACGGGACGGTCGGGGGAGATGTACCTAACGCGCGGATCGGCGGCGAGGGAGGCGAGGGAGGCGGCCGGGACGCGGGCGGTGAGGCCGTTGATGAGGCCGAGCTCGCGGACCGGTCGTTGGGAGGCGAGGTTGACGCCGCCGAGGGCGAGGGGCCGGGCGGGGCGGGGGGCGCCGGGGCGGCCGGGGGGCGGATCGTTGAGCTGGATGATGACGTCGACGGGTTCGTTGGGGTCGAGGCTGGCGAGGTCGGGGGCGAGTTTGCTGTTTTGGGCCAAGAGGGAGGCTGCGAGGAAGATGCCGGAGGCGATTTTGGAAGTAAATATGAATTTCAAGTGAGTTATCCTTCGTAAAGAATAGGCCAAGGTTCTATTAATACGGGGAGAGGTCCGGTATCGGTATACCGAGTATGATGTAACTTGACATGCATTGATACAGGACTAACGGCTCATTTTTGGGCGGGACGGTGGAGTAAGTGTTTTTTATGGGGAGTAAGAAACAACTCGGAGAAAGAGAAAGGTATCCTTTTTTGAGAAGGGTGTAGAGTACTCCCGGAGGAAGGGTGCGGGGCGCTGGGGCCTGTTGGGGGATTTTGAGGAACCGCGCACAACGGACTCGCTTCGGCTTTTTTGAACCGCGCACAACGGACCCGCTGCGGCCTGTGCGCTCTTTTTTGAACCGCGCAC
>JADCJL010000260.1 GCA_020247055.1 Acidobacteriaceae bacterium
GCTCGGCGTGTCCGAACACTTTTTCCAATCGCACAAACGGGCCACCATCGAAAAGGAGGTCCAGCAGTTCGTCATCCGCGGCCAGCGTCATCACATGGCGACCTTCCGCAGTCTGCACAAAACGCTGATCGACCTGCGCAAGTATACCCCCATGCAGCCGCCGGAGCCGGTCGATATCACCGCCGACTCCCAGCAGATTCACGACGAGGACTTCGATCCGCAAATTGCCGTCGAAGTCCTTGCCCTGGCGGACCGGGCGAAAAAGGAACCCAGCTTCCGGATCCCCGAATATGCCCTTAACTTCTTGCAGGATATAGAGTTAATGGAGCGATTCGCCCCCGGTTACGACGTCGGCGATCTGCTCGAGCGCTTCGGCCGAACCCCGGTTCCCAAGGCGGCTTAACCCCGAAACAACCGCAAACGCAACCTAAGTCAATTTCTTCAGCCGCACCATCTGCCCGCTGCCCGGCTTAACAAAAGCCCCGCTTTGGGCCCCGGCCCGCGTCGAACTCTCGCGCTCCCGCATCAGCTCGAGCGCCCCGTTCACCAACCGGCCCGTAAACCGCACCTTCGTGTCGTTAATCTCGTTGCCGGCCTGTTCCGTCGTCACCACCACAAACGTCACCAGCTCTCCGGCCACAATCCCGGTCGCAATCGGCGTGCTCTGATGGTCCCCATACTGCTTACCGCCCAGCGCCGTACCCTTCTGCACAAACTGAAACGAAATCTGCGTCGGGTCCCGGTCCGGCCGCCCGCTGTCGATCTCCCCCACCCAAATTCCCGTCAAATCCGCCGCCCACGCCGTGCCGGCCAGCAGCAGCAGCGCCAGCCTACCCACGCAACAACCCCCGCAGCGGACCCGTGCTATCAGCAAACCGCTCCACCGGCGTCCCAAAAGCCTCCAGCATCGAAACGTACAGGTTCGCCATCGGGCTGTCCTCGGCATACACCAAATGTTGCCCGGCGTCGATCCGTCCGCCCCCGGTCCCGCCCAGCACCAGCGGCAGGTTCCGCGGGCTATGCCGGTCCCCGTCGCTCAGCGCCGAACCAAACAGGATCATCGAGTTATCGAGCACCGTCGATTCGCCCTCTTTCATGCTCTCAAGACGCCCCAACAGATAGGCGTACTGTTCCACGTGCCACCGGCTGATCCGCTCGTACTGCCGCAGCTTGTCCTCGTTCTTCTGGTGGTGCGAAACATCGTGGTGCCCCGCGCTCACCCCTTCAAGGAACCGGAAGCTCACGTTGCTCACTGCGTTGCCGAACATAAACGTCGCAATCCGCGTCGTGTCCGTCTGGAACGCCGTCGCAATCATGTCCAGCATCAGCCGCACATGCTCGGCATGGTCCGCCGGCCGCTCCGTCGGCATCGCCTTCGGATCCATCGCCGCCCGCGGCTTCCACGTCCGCTCCTGCGTGCTCGTCGCCCGCTGCACCCGCTCCTCAAGCGACCGCATCACCGACAAATACTCATCCAGCCGCACCCGGTCCGCCGTCCCCACCTGCCCCCGCAGCTTCTTCGCGTCGCCCAGCACCCGGTCCAGCAGCAGCGCGTCCATCTTCGCCTCGTTCCCCTGCGGCCCGGACGAAGCGCGGAACAGCCGTTCATACACGGACCGTGGATTCAGCTCCCGCGCCAGCGGCGTCGTCGGGCTGCTCCACGCAATGTGCGACCCGTAAACCCGCGTGTACCCCACCACGGCGTCCACCCCCACCGCCACCGGCGTCACGCCCAGCTCAAGCGACGGCAGCGGCGTCTGCCCCGCCGTCCGCTGCGCCGCCAGTTGATCCACCGACACTCCGTTGGCAATATCCTCGCCCGGCGTCTTCTTGATCGTCTGGCACGTCAGCCACGCCGCCTCTTTTACGTAGTGCCCGTCGCCGCCCTTCGAGTTCTCGTTCCAAAGGTTGGTCAGCACCGTCACCCGGCTCTTCAAACCGGCCAGCGGCTGCAGCGTCGGCGAAAGCTGAAACTCCCGCCCCTTCCCCTCCGGCGCCCACTTCCACGGGTTCACCCCGTTCGGCATGTACAGCGCCGCCATCCGCACCGGCGGCTTGCCCGCGCGGTCGCCCGTCGCGGCCATCGCCTCGAGCCACGGCAAGCCCAGGCCAACCCCGGCCCCTCGCAAAATCGTCCGGCGGGAGATCTTCATGACGTCTTCTTCTCCTTCGGCCGCTCCTTCTGCCGGAACGGCGTACTCAGTACAATGCCTTCAATCAACGCCTGCGCGCTGTAATCCTTGGCCTTCACCTCGGCCACAATCGCGTCCACCGTGCACGAATCCCGCAGCGTCAGCCCGCGCCCCAGCGCATAGCCCAGCAGCTTGCTCGTCAGGTTCCGCAGGAACAGATCCTTGTGCTGCAGCAACGCCGCCTTCAGCTGCGCCGGCCCTTGAATCTTCGTCCCATCGGTCATCTCGCCCGCATTGTCCACCGGCTTGCCGGCGTCCTCGGTCCGCCACCGCCCAATCACGTCGTAGTTCTCAAGCGCGAAGCCCAGCGGATCAATCCGGCTGTGGCAGCTCGCGCAAACGGCGCTGGCCCGGTGCTTTTCAAGGCGCTCCCGCACCGTGGCCGGCGCCGCGCCCGCCGCCGTCTCGGCGAGCGGCGGCACATTCGCCGGCGGCGGGGGAGGCGGCGTACCGAGCAGCGAATCGAGAATCCACGTCCCCCGCAGCACCGGGCTCGTCCGGTACGGATACGACGATACCGCCAGCACCGCCGGCATCCCCAGCAGCCCCCCGCGGTTGGAATCCTTCGGCAGCTCCACCCACTGCGGCTGCTTCGATGCGTTCGCCCGCACCGCCAGCTTAAAGCCGAAGTGCTTCGAGAAATTGCTCGTCCCCACCGTGTAGTCGGAATCGATCAGGTTCAGCAGCGACAGGTTCCGCACGAGAATCTCCCGGAAAAACTGCTGCGGCTGGATGCGGATATCCCCCCGCAGCTCCTCGTCCTTGGCGTACTCCGGAAACAGCTTCGCGTCCGGCGCCTTATCTCCGGCCAGCTCCCGCGTGTGCAGCCACTGTTCGGTAAACCGCCGCGCCAGGTTCCAAGACCGGTCGTGCTTCAGCATCCGCCGCGCCATCTGCCGCAGCACCTCGGGGTCCTGCAGCTTGCCGCTCGCCGCCAGGTCCGTCAGCAGCTCGTCCGGCTGGCTGCCCCACAGAAAGTAGGAAAGCCGCGAAGCCAGCGCATAGCTGTCCACCGTCTCCGCCGGCTCGGTCCGGAACAGAAATAGCGGTGAAACCAGCGCCCCGCGCAGCGCAAAGAAGATCGCCGGCTCAAAGTCCTCGCCCGCCTTCCGCGCGGCACTATACAAGCTCAAATACGGCAGCAGCTCCGCCTCCGTCACCGGCCGCCGGAACGCCCGCGGCAGAAACGCCTGCAAAATCTTCCGGGCCGCCTGCTCGGCCGTTATTCCCGGCCCCGGCTTGGCTACCAGAATCCGCGTCCGCGACTTGTACTCCTTCGCCGCGAAGTCCATGGCCAGCTTCGCCGTCTCCATGTACTTCTCCGAGTGTAGCGGCGACAAAAACAGCGTCTCCGCCGCGTTGTCAAAACCTTCGCCGCCCGCCCCGTCCACCGGCAGCGCGTGGCCAATGTCCAGGTGGATATCGAGCAGATCCTGCACCGTCGCCGTGTACTCGTCCCGGTTCAGCCGCCGCAGTGGCGCCGGCCCCGGCCCTACGCCCGAAGCGCAAGCCGTCGTCCGCAGCGTCTGCTCGACGTAACGGGCCAACTCCTCCCGCGCGCTCAACTCCGGCGCGGGCGATCCCTTCGGCGGCATCTCGCCGTTCCGTACCCGCAGCGCCAGCCGCGACCAGTCCTGCGCCGCCGTCGCAAAGCTCTCCGGGCTCGCTACCTTCTCAAGGCGAAACCCGCCCACCGCCGCCTTCCCCGCGTGACAACTCTTGCAATAGGTTTGGAGAAACCGCTGGCTCCCGGCAAAATCAGGCGCAGCCCAACCGCACACCACCGTCAGCGCGAATGAGGCGACAAAACGCATGACAACGCCTTTACTATATAACCACTTACGGTTCCTTCACAAACCGGTAGCCCACCCCCCGCACCGTCAGCAGATGCCGCGGTCGCGCCGGATCGTCTTCGATGTACCGCCGCAGCCGCACCATGAAGTTGTCAATCGCCCGCGTGTCCGTATCCTCGTGCAGCCCCCAAACCTCTTCGAGCAACACCTTCCGCGATACCGGCGCCCCCTCGTGCTGGATGAGGTATCGCAGCACATTGGCCTCCATCAGCGTCAACGGATACGTCTCGGTCCCCACCCGCAACTCCAGCCGGTCGAGGTCCACCGATTTGTTGCCAAACACAAACGCCGGCGGCTTCCGCAGCCACTCCCGCCGCCGTAGCAGGCTCCCAATCCGCGCAATCAGAATCGCCAGCTCAAACGGCTTCGGCAGATAATCGTCGCACCCCGCCGCAAACCCGTTCAACACATCATCGGCGTGCCCCCGCGCCGTCAAAATCAGCACCGGAACATACAGCCCCGCCGCCCGCAGCTCCCGCAACACCGTGAAGCCGTCCTTGCCCGGCAGCATCACATCGAGCACCAGGACATCGAACTGGCTTCGTTTCGTCACCAGCTCCTCGAGCGCCGCCTCCCCCGTCTCCACCACCTGCACCGTGTACCCTTCGGCTTCGAGGTTGAAGCGCAGTCCTTCGGCCAGCGCCCGCTCATCTTCCACCACCAGAATCCTGCTCATCTCTTTAAAGGCAACTGCAGAATAAACGTGCTGCCGGCCCCCGGCCCCGCGCTCTCCGCCCACGCCTTGCCTCCGTGCCGTTGCGCCACGCTCCGCACGATGAACAATCCCAATCCCGTCCCCTTCACCTTCGCCGCCAACACCCCCGGCACCCGGTAGAAGCGCTTGAAAATCTGCTTCAGCTCATCTTTGGGAATACCCAGCCCTTCGTCCCGCACCCGCAGCTGCACGTGCTGGCCCTCCACTACCCGCGTCTCAATCTCCACCCGCGCCGGCCCGCTCGAATACTTCACCGCGTTGTCCAGTAGATTCGAAACCGCCGCCCGCACATCGTCCGCGTCCGCCCGCATCACCACCGGCGCCCCCGGCGCGAAAGCCAACTGCACCGCCGGCTCCGGATGCATCGTCCGCAACCGCTCCAGGCACTCGGCCACCACCGCGTTCAAGTCAAACGAAGTCAGATTCAGCTTCCGGCTCGCCCCCATCCGCCCCGTCCGCAGCACCTGCTCAATCGTCGCGTGCAGCCGGTCGTTCTCGGCCAGCATGATCCGGTAAAACTCCTGCCGCTTGCTCTCCTCCACCGGCCGGCTCTGCAGCGTCTCGAGATAGAGCCGGATCGACGCCACCGGCGTCTTCAACTCGTGCGTCACGGCGTTGATAAAGGCGTCGTGCTGCTCATTCCGCCGGATCTCCCGCACTAGAAATATCGTGTTCAGCACCACCCCGGCAATGATGATGGCCAGCAGCACCACCCCGAGAAACAACAGTATCCCCGTCCGCCAGTTGAGCAAAACCCAGCCGACGTACAGCAGCACCGTAATCGAAACCACCCCGGCGCCTAACGCGATAAAGAATGCGATGGTTTTCCGCCGGCCCGTCACAATCACTCTCTTAGCCTACGCCGCTTTCTCCGCCGGCAGCGCCTCGTCCACCCGCGCCACCTTTACCGCCGTAATCACCCCAAGCTTCTCGAGCAGCTTGATCTGCAAAAACGAAGGATCAAATTCGTACCACGCCAATCCGTGCCGCGCCGACACCGGATGCGCGTGATGGTTGTTGTGCCACCCCTCCCCAAACGTCAGCAGCGCCACCCACCAGTTGTTCCGCGAATCATCCCGCGTCGCAAACCGCCGCGCGCCCCACAGATGCGTCGCCGAGTTCACAAGCCACGTCGCATGCAGCCCCACCGTCACCCGCACAAACGAACCCCACAGCAGAAACGGCCAGCCGCCTACCGCAAACAGCAGCGCCGAAACCACCACCAGCGGCAGCCAGTGCCAGTCGTTCAGCCACACATAAAACGGATCCTTCGCCAGATCCGGCGCGTACTTCGCCATCCGCTTCGTGTCAAAGTGATCGGCCGGCCCCACCAGCATCCAGCCAATGTGCGCCCACCACGCTCCCTCCCGCGGCGAATGCGGATCGCCCGGCTGGTCGGACTTCTGATGGTGAATCCGGTGCGTCGCCACCCAGAAAATCGGCCCGCCTTCCAAGGTCAGCGCCCCGCACACCGCCAGAAAATGCTCCAGCCACCGCGGCGCCTTGTAGCCGCGATGCGTGTGCAGCCGGTGATAGCCCATGCTGATCCCCAGGCAAATCGCCACCCAGTGCAGAAAGGCCGCCACGCCCAAAGCGGCCCACGAAAAATGAAACAGCGCGGCAACGGCGCCGGAGTGCAGCACGATCAGAACGATGACGGTCGGCCAGTTCATATCTCCACGCTACCAGCGCCCCGCGCCGCGCCATGTATTAGTTGTGTAATAGCTTCCGGAGGATCGCCACGGCCTCTTCGCACCCCGCGCGATCGACGTCGTAGTGCGTCACCGCGCGCAGCCGGTTCGGCCCCATCGCGTTCATCACCACGCCCGCCGCCAGCAGCTCCTGCGCCATCTGCGCGCCCGTCCGCCCCGTACCCGCCACGTCGAAGAACACAATGTTGGTCCCGGCGTAGGGCTCCACTTTGATCCCCGGCAGCTCCGCCAGCGCCCCGGCCAGGTATGCCGCGTTCGCATGGTCCTCGCCCAGCCGCCCGCGCATCTGTTCGAGCGCCACCAGCCCGGCCGCCGCCAGCACGCCCGCCTGCCGCATCCCTCCGCCCAGCCGCTTCCGCAGCAGCCGGCCCTTATCCATCTGCGCCTGCGTGCCCACCAGCATCGATCCGGCCGGTGCGCCCAGCCCCTTCGATAGACAAAACATCACCGTATCGGCGTACTGCGCAATTTCGGTCGGCGCCACGTTCAGCGCGGTGACGGCATGGAAAAACCGCGCCCCGTCCATGTGTACCGCCAGGCCGTAGCTCTCGGCCCCCCGCTTGATCTCGGCCAGCTGCTCCAGTGGATACACCGTCCCGCCCGAAACGTTGTGCGTGTTCTCCACCGAGATCAGCCCCGTCGGCGCCGCGTGCGGCCCCACCGGGCGAATCTCCCGTTGAATCTCCTCCCAGCGCATCTGCCCCGTCGCCGTAGGAATCGCCCGCGCCAGACAGCCCGCAAACCAGGCCATCATCGAAAGTTCCCAATCGAGCACGTGCGACCGCGAGTCGCAGATCACCTCCTGCCCGTGCTGCGTATGGACGGTCAGGCCAATCGTGTTTCCCATCGTTCCGGTCGGGACAAACAGGCCTGCCTCCTTACCCATCACCTGCGCCGCCAGCGCTTCCAGCCGGTTAACCGTAGGGTCTTCCTGATAAACGTCGTCGCCGACTTCGGCTTCGGCCATGGCCCGGCGCATGGCCGGGGTGGGTTTGGTGACGGTGTCACTCCGGAGATCAATCATAAAAATTCCTGTAATACGTCATTAGAAACCAGCACGCCGCGCGCCGACAGCCGCAGGCGTTCGCCCACGCGCTCAAGCAGCCCGTCGCCCAAAAACCGCGCAATCGGCTCGGACCAGCGCGCCAGTTCAGCCGGCTCCGCCACAATCCCTTCGCTTAAGCGCAGACCAACAAAAAACCGTTCACTCGCCGGATCGGCCGCCGTCGCCTCCCGCCGGCCGGGCCCCTGCTCCACGTACGCCAGCGCCGTCTCCGGGTTCTGCCACCGCTCACCGCCCGCACTCGAATGCGCATCGGCGCCAAAGCCCAGATACTCCTCCAAGCGCCAATACTTCAGGTTGTGCCGCGACGGCCGTCCAAAATTAGAAACCTCGTACCGCGGCAGCCCCATCGCCTCCAGCCGCTCAACGGCCCGCTCATACATCGCCGCAATCGCGTCATCGTCCGGAATGTCCCGCGCGCCATACTTCGGGCCGTTGTTCAGAATTTCCAGGCCCAGCCGCGAATCCTCATCCACTTCGAGCATGTACACCGAAGCGTGCGGCGGCCTCAACCTTTCGATCCAGTCGAGCGAAACCTCCCAGCTCCCCGCCGTCTGCCCGGGCAGGCCCGCGATCAGGTCGATGTTGACGTCCGCGATCCCCTCCTCGCGCAGCAGCGCGACATCGGCCGCCACGGTCTCGGCCGTATGCTTGCGGCCGGTCCGGCGCAACTCCCCGGCGACGAACGACTGCACCCCCAGGCTCACCCGGTTGATCCCCGCCTCGCGCCAGGCGGCCACCTGCTCCCGCGTAAACGATCCCGGCGCGGCCTCCATCGTCGCTTCGGCCCACGGCCGGCCCGGAATGCGGCGTAGCAACTCGCGCAGGTCATTCAGCGCAATCTGGCTCGGCGTGCCGCCGCCGAGATAAACGGTCTCCGGCGTCCACGGCCAGGCGGTCTCGTCGAGCTCCCGCCGCAACACCGCCTGATAGCGGTCTTCGAGTTCGCGCGGAAACACCCCGGAGGCGAAATTGCAATAGGTGCATTTCTGGGCGCAGAACGGAAACGAGAGATAGACGCCGGGCATTTAGGAAAGGCTGACGGTCTCACCGAGATGCTCGCTGACGTGAGCCGCGATCAGCTCGGCGAGCGATTGACCGGAAGCGGCCAGCACAAAAGCGCCGCGGGCGCCATCCCAGTCCAGTTTGAAGCTCCGCGAGTGCGCCGAAACCCACACCTGCCGGACCGGCGTCTGTGGACTCACCACGAACTTAGCCCGCGGCTCGTCAAACTCGATGGTCAACGTGCCATTATTGAAGTCGGCCTCAAAGTCGTACTCATCCGAGGCGGCGGCTAGCGTTTTGAACAGAGCCGTCATGGCGTCTTCGCATTTCAGATGGAACTCTTGTTCGTCGAGCATGAATCTTCACGGTATCAGAAAGCATCTCTCCCCATACAGTTCTGATAGGCTGATCTTTTGATGACCAAGCGCACCACGCATTGTCGCAGCGCAGAAACGGGGCTCCCACCCGCGGCCCGCGGGCGCGGAAACGGATGACGACGATCTGCATCCGGCACACCGAACTGCCCGGCACCTCCCGGCTGTTTGCCGATCTGGTCTATCACTATGACCGCGTAGCGCCGTTCTACGCCCACGCCCCGTACGATCCGGCCTCGTTTGCCGCCGCCGCGCGGCAGATCCAATATCCCGTCGAGCGCCGTGCCGCCCTGGTCGCCGCCCTGGCCGAACAGAATCCCGGCAATTCGTCGCTGGCCGTACTGGCCCGCCCGGACGCCGTCGCCGTCGTCACCGGCCAGCAGGTGGGCCTGTTCTCCGGTCCCTGCTATTCGATCTTCAAGGCGCTATCGGCCATCCGGCTGGCCGAACACTTAACGGCGCAGGGCCTTCCGGCCGTGCCCGTCTTCTGGCTCGCCACCGAAGATCACGATCTCGTCGAAATCAACCAGGCCTGGGTCTTCAACGCCGCGCACGAGGTGGTAGGGCTGAAGACGGCGGCCGTCAATCCGCTGGGCGGCCCCGTGGGGCCGATCCCCGTGGGTGAGGCGCCGCTCGATGAGTTGGCCGCCGCCTTGGCCGGGCTGCCCTACGCCGACGAAGTGATGGCCATGGTGCGGGAGTGCTACGTGCCCGGGGCCACCTTCGGAGGAGCGTTCCGCGCCTTGGCGCAAAAGCTGCTGGCCCGGTGGCCGATCCTCTTTCTCGATCCGCTCGCCCCCGCCATCCGCGCCATCGGCGCTCCGCTGCTTGAACAGGCTGTCGCCCGGGCGCCGGAGTTGAATGCCGCGCTGCTCGAACGCAACGCGGAGCTCGCCGCGGCCGGTTATCATTCCCAGGTGCACGTAGAAGCCGGCAGCTCGCTGCTGTTTTCGCTCGCCGGAGGCCGCCGCACACCGTGGAAGGGTGAAGCGGTGGAACCGGCCCTGCTTTCGCCCAACGCCCTGCTGCGCCCCGTGCTGCAGGACTACCTGCTGCCCACGGTCGCCTACTTCGGCGGCCCGGCCGAGCTGGCCTACTTCGCCCAGTCGCAGGTTCTCTACCAGCGCCTCCTTGGCCGCATGCCCGTTATGCTCCACCGCGCCGGCTTCACCCTGCTCGACGACCGCACAGCGAAGATCCTCTCCCGCTACGGCCTCAGCGTGACGGATACCCTGATTCACGAAACCGGCTTGCGGGAGCGCCTCGCCGCGAAACTCATCCCGCCCGGCATCACCGAGAAGGTCGCCGGCCTGCGCGCGAATCTGAGCCAGGAGGTGGAGACGCTCTTCGCCGAAGTCCGCGCCCTCGACCCCACGCTCGAAAAGGTCCTCGCCACAGGCCGGGTCAAAATGCTCTATCAACTCGAAAAGATGGAGCGCAAAACCGCCCGCCAGGCGCTGCGCCGCGACGAACAGGCCCAGCGGCAGGCCGCTTATCTGCACCACAGCCTCTACCCGCACCGCCACCTGCAGGAGCGCTTCTACAGCGTGCTGCCGTTCCTCGCTCAGCATGGCCCGGATCTGATCGAGCGCATCTACGCGCACGTTGAAGTGGCCTGCCCGGATCACCAGGTGCTTCCGATACACTAGCGCCATGCGCTTGAACTCTGTGAAGCAGGCCCTGCGGGCCGGCCAGACCGTCCTCGGCACCTCCTACGGACAGCTCCGCGACCCCGAGATCGCCCGCATCCTCAAAGCTGCCGGATTCGACTACGCCTATCTCGACGGCGAGCACGGCTGCTTCGGCGTCGAAACCCAGCAGGACATCTGCCGCGTGGCCGCTCTGTGCGGCCTGACGATCTTTGCCCGCGTGGCCGACATGCAGTACGACCTCATCGCCCGCTCGCTCGATTGCGGCGCCGATGGCATTATCTTTCCGCGCGTTGAATCGCCGGAGCTGCTCGCGCAGGCCGTCAGCTGGTGCAAGTTCCCGCCGGTGGGCATCCGCGGCTTCGGCCTCACCGCCATGCAGAACAACTACGAGAACGTTACGATTCCCGAGGTGATGACGCACCGCAACGAGAACGGCATGGTGATTCTGCAGATTGAGACCAAGCGGGCTCTCGACGCCCGCGAGGAGCTGCTCGCGGTGCCGGGCATCGATGTCGTCATGGTCGGGCCGGTAGACCTATCGATCTCGCTCGGCGTGCCGGGCCAGTTCGATCACCCGGCCATGGAAGCGGCCTTCGAGGCCATCCGCGAGACGTGCGACGCCAAGGGCATCGCCCCGGGCCTGCAGGCCCGCAACCTGGCGCTTTCGTCGAAATGGCGCCATCGGGGCTACCGCTTCCTCGGAACCGCCTCGGAATGGTCCATGATGCTCGAGAAGGGCAAAGAGATCGTAGCCGCGCTACGAACTTAGTCGATGGTGCCGAAGGTGGGAGTCGAACCCACATGGGGAGTGAACCCCGGCAGATTTTGAGTCTGCTGTGTATACCAGTTCCACCACTTCGGCCCTGACCCTGTCAGTATAACAGCAGATGGCTCCTTTGTTCGATAGTCAGGATCTGGTGAATCAACTCGCGCTCCTCGCCGAGCCCCGGCTGCGGCAACTGCTGCGCCTCGGCTCGGCTCGCCACGTCTACGATCCCCACCCCGGCCTGCCCGGCTCGAAGTACTTTGCCGCAGAGGGCGAAGTCCTCCTCAGCGGCTTCGCGCGCGCCGTCGAGCCCTATCAGAACATCGAACGCTTCCTGGCCCGCGAAAAGGCCGTCTCCTTCCTCGTCGAACCAGGACTGCTGCCCATCGCCAAAGCCATCGCCGCCGAAGCTCGCGGCCGCCGGCTCCTCGTCACCAGAAAGCCCGCGCCCCGGCCTACCGACCAGGGCGCCACCGCTCATCTTCCCGGCATCGGAGTCCGGCTGCTGCTCCACACCGGACCGGAAACCACGCTAACTTGGGAGTGCCTCTACGGCGCTCTATAGCTCCGTCAGGTGCTCCACCTTGCCGGTCGAGTCGCCAATCCGCTCCGGCTGCACCCCGACGTTATCCAGCATCGTCAGGAACAGGTTCGTCATCGGCGTGCCCTTCTTGAACCGCACGTGCCGGCCCCCGTGGATCTTGCCGCCGCCGCCGCCCGCCAGAATCGTCGGCAGGTTCAGATGCTCGTGCTTGTTGCCGTCGCTGATGCTGCTGCCGTAAACCACCATCGAATTGTCGAGCAGCGTACCCTCGCCATCCTTGGCGCCCTTCAACTTGCCGAGGAACTGACTGAACATCGCCACGTGGTGCTGGTCGATCCGTTGCAGCCGGTCGATCTTCGACGGGTCGTTGAAGTGGTGCGACAGCCCGTGGTGCGCGTCCGGTACCCCGATCGAACGATAAGTCCGGTTGCCGCCCTCGCGCCCAATCATGAACGTCACAATCCTCGTCAAATCGGCCTGGAACGCCACCGTCACCAGATCAAACATCAACTGAATATGCTCTTCGAACGTCGGCGGCACCCCCGACGGCCGGTCGAGCGCCGGAATCGAAGCCGCCCGTTCGTTCGGCTCCTCGCTCTTCTGAATCTTCCGCTCAATCTCGCGGACCGCCTCCATGTACTCGCCCAGCTTGCGCTTATCGGAGGCCCCGAGCTGCATACCCAGGCGCGCGGCGTCCTCGCGGACGAAATCGAGAATGCTGCGGTCCTGCCGGGCCCGCGCGGCGCGCGCCGCCGGGTCGGTGGAGTCGCCATCGCCAAACAGCCGTTCAAACACCGCTCGCGGATTGATCTCGGGCGGCATCGGCGTGCTCGGCGACCGCCAGGAGACCGTGTTGCTGTACGCGCAGCTGTAGCCGCTGTCGCAGTTGCCCACCATACGGGCATCTTCGAGCGCGATCTCGAGCGAAGGCAGCAGCGTCCGCCCGCCCACCTCTTTGGCCGCCACCTGGTCCACCGAGACGCCGGCCTGGATGTCGGCCCCCTGCGTCTTCTTGGGATGCACCCCGGTCAGCCACGTGGCGCCCGCGCGGGCGTGGTCGCCGGCGCCGTCGCCGAGCGCCTGGCCGTTGTAGTGATCAAGGCCGGAGAGCACGAGCAGATCGTTGCGGTAAGGCGCGAGCGACTGCAGGGTCTTGGTGAACTCAAACCCCTTGCCTTCGGCGCCTGGAGTCCAGTGGTTCATGATGATCCCGTTCGGCACGTAACAGAACGCCATGCGCACGGCCGGCGCGGCTGCCGTGCGCGCCGCGTGGGTCAGCGCCGGCACCATCGCATCGAAAAGCGGCAAACCGAGCGCGGCGCCAAACCCGCGCAGCATGGTGCGGCGATCGAGAGACTTCTTGGTGAGGATCATCGTTCCGGACTCCTTCTCATCTGAAATGGTACGCTGTTGACCAGCGCGTTGACCAGCGCCGAGAACTGGTAGCCGCCTCGCGCCGTTTCCCGGCGGATCTGGCGAACGGCCGGCATGTCGTAGTGTTCCAGGCCCCGGCCCAGCGCGTACGTTAATAGCTTTTCGGTCAAACAGTCGACAAATTCATCCTGACGCTCGGAGAGAATCCGCTTCAGGTCGCCGGGTCCATTTAGCATCACCCCGCCCGGCAGTGCGCCGGAGGCGTCAATCTTCGCCCCGCCCTCTTCGGCGCGGAAGCGCCCGGTGGCGTCGTAGTTTTCGAGCGCAAACCCCAGCGGATCCAGCCGGTCGTGACAGGAGGCGCAGGCGGCCTTGGCCCGGTGCGCCTGCAGCGCCGCGCGCAAGTCCTTGGCTGAGCCGTTGGCGCTGTCGGCCAGGTCCGGGATGTCGGGCGGCGGCGGGGGCGGCGGCGCGCCCACGATGTTTTCAAGGATCCATTTGCCGCGCAGCACGGGCGAGGTGCGCGTCGGATAAGAAGTCACCGTCAGGATGCTGCCGTGCGAAAGCAACCCGCCCCGCTCGGGATTCGTCAGCGCGACACGGCGGAAGTAGCTGCCCCGCACCCCCGGCACCCCGTAATGCCGCGCCAGGCGTTCGTTCAAAAACGTGTAGTCGGCGTTGAGGAAGTCGGTCACCCGGCGGTCCTCCCGGACAATGTAGCCAAAAAACAGCTCGGTCTCTTTCTGCAGCGCCGACCGCAGCGAATCGTCAAACTGCGGATACTTCTCCGGATCCGGGCGCCAGGAGGGGATGTTGCGCAGGTGCAGCCACTGGCCGGCGAAGTTGTCGACGAGCGCCTTGGCCTTGGGGTCGGCGAGCATACGCCGAACCTGCGCGGCCAGCGCGGGCCGCAACCGCTTCTGTTCGGCCAGCCGCAGCAACTCCTCATCGGGCAGCGAACTCCACAGGAAGAACGACAGCCGGGAGGCCAGTTCGAGGTCACTCACCTTCGACACCGCCGCCGGCCCGTTGGTCTCCATTCGGAACAGGAAGTTGGGGGATACCAGAATGCCCCGCAGCGCCATTTCGAGGCCCGCGTCGAACGAGCCGGCTCCGGCGTAGAGCCGCTTGAGCGGCGCCAGATCAGCGTTGGTTACCGGGCGGCGGTAAGCCCGCCGGGCCAGGTTGGCCAGAATGCGGTCCGCGCATGCCGCCGTCTTTTCGGCGCACAGCAGGATGCGCCGCCGGCTCGGGGTATCGCTCGCGCCTTTGGGTTGAAACGGGCCGCCAATCAGCACATACTCAAGCTGCGTCAGCGACGGTGGCGGCCCCGCGAAGCGGTTGCCCGCCGTGCCCGCGGTCGTCTCCGGCCGGGCTGACTCGGTGAGAAAGGCGGCCCCGATCTCGTGGAAGCCCGCCTTCAGGGTCAGGGGCACTTCGAAGTTGCGGCTGGCCTGCGACTCCTCGGCGTTGCTGTAGACGGTGTCGATCAGCTTCCACCGCGCGCCATCGAGCCGCACGTCGAGCTTGGCGGCGGGCAGCGTCGGGTCGGGATTGCCGCGGACGCGTACCGTCACCACGTAGTCGCCATCGACGGGGAAGTAATGGCGGATCGCCATCCCGCTCCGGACCGAGAGCGGCAGCGCCTCGCCCGAGTCGGAAGCCCCCGGCCGCGCAAAGGTGTACTTCTCGACGACCGGCGTCAGCTTCATCGTGCCGAGCGCCTGCCGCACGACGCGGCGGGCCGTGGCCATATATTTTTCCATCAGCAGCGGCGAGACGGTCAGCACCGAGCCGATGTTGTCAAACCCGTAGCCGGAGTCGTCGGCCGGCAGGCTGGCGGCGTGATCGAGGTCGAGGTCGAACAGGTCGCGCACCGCGCTCGTGTATTCGGCCCGGTTCAATCGATGTACGGTGGGGGTGCCGGGGTTGGGGAACCGGCGGATGTTCTCATCGAGGCGCGTTTCAAGCCACCCCGCTAGGGCCGTATTGGCCTCCGGCTTCGGCCGCGGCAGTCCCTTGGGCGGCATCTCGCCGGTCTTGAGCTTGCGCAGCACCTTTTCGAGCTTGCCGGCGTGGGCCGTTAGGTCTGTGGTGGTCACCCCGTCGAGGGAGAAGCCTGCCGTGCGGCTCTGATCGTTATGACAGCCCTGACAGTACTGCCGGAGCGCCGTTTGCACGGTGGCGGCGTCTTGCGCCAAGACGGCGGAGGCGGCGAGAAGAAGCGAAGAAAAGAGACGCGGCATCACAAATTCGGGGCAAGACTTCCACCAATGTCACAGAAAGAATATCATTTCTTCATGTTCCTTCCCAAGCGCTTCAGCCTATTGCTCCTATTGCCCATCTGTATGGCAGGCGCCGAGGGGAAGCCCGCCGATGAGCGTATCTTTACCGCCGTGCAGAGTGGCGACCAGCGCGCCGTGCTCGCCCTCCTCAAGGCCGGCGTCAACGTCAACGCCGCCCGGCCCGACGGTTCGACGCCCCTCAGCTGGGCCGTCAGCCGCGATAACGTCGAAATCACCACCGCCCTGCTGCAGGCCGGCGCCAACCCGAACGCGGCCGACGAGAACGGCGAAACCCCGCTGACGCTGGCCTGCGCCCAGGGCAATCTGGCCATCGCCCGCCTGCTGCTCAACGCCAAAGCCAACAGCAGCGTCATCCGCTGGAACGGCGAAACGCCGCTGCACGGCGCCGTCCACTCCGGCAATCTTGAGCTCGTCCGGCTGCTGCTCGAAGGCGGCGCCCCGGCCAGCCCGCGCGAAGCCCGCCTGGAGCAGACCCCGCTCATGTGGGCCGCCGCCGCCGGCCACGCCGGCATCACGGAGTTGCTGCTGGCCAAGGGTGCCGACCCCAACGCCAAGTCCAAGAGCGGCTTCACGCCGCTGCTGTTTGCCGCCCAAAAGGGCGACCTCGCTACCGTCAAACTCCTCGTAGCCGCCAAGGCCGACCCGCTTGCCAAGTCCAAGGACGGCGCCGCCCCCTTCGCCCTCGCCCTGGCCCGCGGGCACGAAGCCGCCGCCCGCTACCTGCTCGATTTCGGCGCCGAGGTGAACCTGCCCGACACCTCCGGCAACACGCCGGTTCATACCGCCGTCCGGCTCGGTAAAATTGACCTCGTCCGCGACCTCGTCGCCCGCGGCGCCGACCTCAAGGCCAAAACCACCCGCTCCGGCGTGCAGCGCGGCCCCTTCCGCAGCTTCGGCTTTACCCCCTTCCTGATCGCCGCCGAAGCCGGCGACGTCGCCATGATGCGCGAACTCGTTAAACTCGGCGCCGACCCCAAGGCCAAGAGCTCCGATGGGGCCGGCGGCGTCCTCCTCGCGGCCCAGAGCCGGAAGCTCGAAGCCGTGAAGCTGATGGTGGAGCTCGGCGGCGACGTCAACGAAGAGCGCCCCGGCGGCGGCACCGCCCTGCACATCGCCACCCGCTTCGGCGATAACACGATGATCCAATACCTCGTCGACCACGGCGGCGACCTGAGCAAAAAAGACCGCTTCGGCCGCGACGTGCTCGGTGAGGCCGAGTTTGAAGCGCCCAAGCCCACCATCGAATTCGTCCGGAAGCTCGTCCGGAACAAGCAGTGATAAACTGCGGGCATATGCAGAGAAGGAAACTTTTGGGTTGCGCCCTCGGGCTGGGCGCGGCGGCATTTGCCAAGAGCAAGCGTTTCACATTGCCCGCTCCGAACCCCGCGAGTGCGGCCGCCAATGGCGCGAAGGTGATTCCGCAGCCTGCCGGGGCGAAGCTGAAGCTGCCGGCCGGCTTCGTGGCCGAAGAGTTCGCCGGGGGGTTCCAGAAGCCCCGCATCATGTTGGAACTGCCGGGCGGCACCGTGCTGGTTACCGAAAGCATTCTCAAGGGCAGCGTCGTTGCCCTCGGCCCCGGCCAGAGCCGGAAAACGCTGATCGCCGGCCTTGACCGCCCCTTCGGCATGGCCGTCTGGAAGGACTACCTTTACGTTGCCGAACCCGAGTCGGTAAAGCGCTATAAACTCGACGCCAAGGCGGTCACGGTCGGGGCCGGCGAAGAGGTCGTCGCGCTGAAGGGCTACGGGAAAGGCCACTGGTCCCGCGGCCTCGCCTTCGACCCGAAAGGCACGAAGTTCTATCTCTCGGTCGGTTCGAGCAGCAATATCGACGCTGGCGACCCGGCCGACCGCGCCGCCATCCACGTCTACAACCCCGATGGCAGCGGCAAGCAGATCTACGCCACCGGCCTGCGCAACGCCGTCAACATCCGGATGAATCCGCAGAGCGGCAAGCCGTGGATCACCGTGCAGGAGCGCGACGGCCTCGGCGACGATCTGGTCCCCGACTTCTTTACCTCGGTCAAGAAGGGCGCCTTCTACGGCTGGCCCTACTCCTACATCGGCGGCAACGAGGAGCCGCGGCACAAGGGCGCCAACCCGCAGGCGGTCAAAAGCGCCATCGAGCCCGATATGATCCTCAACGCCCACGCCTCGGCCATGGATTTTGCCTTCTACACCGGCAAACAGTTCCCGGCCAAGTACCAGAACGGGGCGTTTATCGCCTCCCGCGGCTCTTCGAACCGCGCCAAGCGGCTCGGCTACTCCGTTCTCTTTGTGCCGTTCACCAATGGGAAGCCCAGCGGCCCGCCCGAGGATTTCCTCACCGGCTTCCTGCTCGGCGAGGACAGGAAAGAGGTTTGGGGCCGCCCGGTGGGACTGCTGCAGCTTGCCGATGGCAGCCTGCTGTTGAGCGAAGACGGCAACAACAAGATCTGGCGGATCTCCTACAAGGGCTAACAGGTAAGCCTTGAAATGCGAAAAGGCCCCCGCGGAACCGGGGGCCTTTTCGCGTTACTTCAGGGGCGGGTTAAACGGGCCGCTCATCCGGAGGAAGCGTAAACGATTCAATCGGTTCCGTCTCAATCTCCGGTCCGGATCCGGGAACCCGGCCCGAATCTTCGCTCTTCTTTTGCAACCGCTTCGCCGCTTTTTCCTGCGACTTCTCCATCCGTGCGAACTCTTTCTGTCGTTTCTTGAATGTTGTGTGTGCTCTCGCCATGCAGCCTCCAGTTCGTACTGCGCCGGATGTTCCGTAGCCAAGCTCCCGAGGACGGTCCGCACGGGAGAGAGGACGCCGGTTCCGCCGGCGTGCAAGGGCCCGTTAGTAGTTGGAAGGGGCCGATTCGACAGTCAAACCTCCCTTCATTGTAGCAGGTCAATCCTTGTCGAACTCAATTTTAGACTCGGCGCCAAACTTGCGGTAGTTGCGGAAATTGATCTCGTTCCGGCTGCACTGGTTCGACCCGCGCTGGCACATCAGGTTCTCGCTGTGCACGGGCAGCAGATGCAGTTTGGTATCAATCCGCACGAAATCGTACTCCAAAACGAGCTCCACCTTGTCAAAGGGAAAGTCGCCCGGAAAGCTCAGGCTCTGCTGCTCAATCCGCATGACGCGGCTGGTCTCCTGGTCAATCCACATCGTCCCTTTGTAACCCGGACGGTAGATTTTACCTTCGTCACGGGCGTGGATCTGCCAGTGCGAAAACGGTTGCTTGACCGAAAAGTTGTAGACGAGCGTTGTGCGGCCCGAGATGCGGTCCGTGCCCCGCTTGGTAAACGTCGCGGCGGACATCGGGGAGAGGATGTCGCGCTGGGTAGTGACGAACTCCCCGGTCGACCAGGTGCCCGACTTCTCGGCCGGATCCTTCGACAGGCGGCCGTTGATTTTGATGTTCCGGTAGTCCTCCTTGCCGTCGACGCAAACCACGTCCGCCGTCACGTTGTCGACGGCGGTCCACTGCGGCGGATTGGTGCCGCTCATGTAACGCAGGGTGTGCTGCTGGACGAGGAAGTTGGGCAGGGTGTCGGTGAAATTCTCGGCCTCTTCGCGGGCGGCGGCGATGACCGGGTCGGGCGGGGCCGGCGGGCGGAGCAGCGATTCAGCCGGGGCGGCGGTGGCCGCGGTGGGGAGATCGGCATCGGAGGCCGGCTCGCCCGGCGCCGGGGTCTCCGGGCGGGGCGGGGCGTTCTTAACTCGGTCCGGTACCCCGCGGCGCAGCCGCGGCCGCTCTTCGAGCGGTTCGCCGCCCCGGTTCGGCGTTGTTGCCGCAGTCGCCGGTTCGTCTGCCGCTGCCGTCCTTTCCTCGGCGGTACTCGCCGCTGTCCGCTCCTCGGCAGTGCCCGCCCGCACCAGACTCACCCGGATGGCGGTCTCCTCATCGTCCGGGTTCACCTCCACCTTCAACAGATCGCCCGGCTTGAGCAGGGAGTCCCGCATCGGCTCGCCGGCGGCGTTCCGGAACTGCGTCTTGGCGATCAGGCGGTAGGTGACCATGCCTTTGGCCGCCGTCTCCACGACGAGTTCCTTTTCCCCTAACCGCCGCAGGGTGCCTTCGGTGGCGGTCAGCTTCGGCCCGCGCTTGGGAAGTTTGATCTGCGGCACCGGCAGGCCAACCCCGGGGCCAGTCGGGTACTGCCCGCGAGGATATTGTCCGGTTGGATATTGTCCGGGCGGATACTGCCCCGGCGGGTATTGACCGGGCGGATACTGGCCGGGCGGATACTGACCCGGCAGCTGCGCCCACAACACCGCCGCGGCCGACAACCCAACCACCCAGCGACAATCCATAAAAAGGGCCTCAACTCATAAGAAACTACATTTCGCTCAGCGCTGCAATCACGGCCCCGCGGGCCGTAGCGTGCAAAGGTTCGGCGGCCAGCCGCACCTCACTGACCGGAACCGGGAAATCGTTCTGACGCAGCGCCTGCTCAAACCGTTCCCGAAATCCGCCGGCCAGCACCCCGCCCCCGCTCAGCACCAGCGGTACGGGCCGGCCGAGGCGCGGCAGGCTTTTGGCCTGCTGAAAGACGTCCCGCATGGTCTGCACGAGCGTCTGAATCACATCGTCGTAGTAGACGCTGAGTACCTGATGCGCTTTATCCGGGCTGATGGGGTTGAAGAAGAAACCGTCTTCTTTGACCATCCGGATGCGGTTCACCAGCTCGCCCGTCACCGCGGCGGCGTTCGTGTCGATGAAGTCGCCTCCCTTGGGCACGCTGAACTGAATCACCGGCACCGCCAGATAGGACATGCAGACGTTACAGAGGCCGCCGCCGAAGCTGATGCCGATTCCCGTGTAGTTGGACGACTCAAGCTCGCTGTAGATGACGGCCAGGCCTTCGTTAAGCGGCCTGGCCTCGTAGCCGAGTTCGCCCAGGATCTGCCGCAGCGTAGCCTCGTGATAGGTCAGGCTGTCGTGGGCCCCAATCGGCGGAGCGGGCACGCTGAAAAACAGCTTCTGCCGGGCATGAGCGGCGGTTCCCAGCAGTTGGAGCAGCAGATGCTGCATGATCGGCATACTGTCGGGCTCCGCCGGGTTCAGAAAGCCTTTGGTCATTGGCCGCCGCAGTTCGGCGCCGAGCAGGTCGGCAAAGCGTTCGCTCTCGTTGCCGTGCACGATGATCTCGCTGCCCCGCACGGTGTGGGGTATGCGCTCTTTCCGCAGCACGCCTTCGGTCATGCGCGAATTGGGCAGCGCGACGAAGGAGTTCAACTGGCTCGTGAATCGATAACCGTGGTCGACGGGCCAGGCCGCGACGATTCGGCTGGTGCCGACGTCCAGGCCGACGGGCGTCGAGCCATCCGAGTAGGTGTAGTTCATCAGTTTCCCTCCAGGGAGAAATCGGGCTGCTTGGCGATGCTGTACAGCCGGCGATACCGGGCAGCCAGACCCCGGCGCCAGACCGGTAAGCTCACCTTCCGGGCCAGAGCCGCGCTCTGCAACTCGAGATCCGCCGTGTCCAGGCCGCGCCAGAGACGCTCGCCGGTCGCCTTGCGAAAAGAATCGTCGTATTGAAAGCCGAACAGCGTGATGGCTGGCGGCGGTAACTGGTAGTTGTCGGGCAGGCCAATCTGTTCAAACGGAAAATTCGCCGCCCAATCCGTGTGGTAGCCGATCCCCATGTTATCCGGGTTCACGGAAACCTGCGCGTGGGTGACGCAGTTGCGCGCGCTGATCCGGTAGCGGGCCCGCAGCAGATCGGTGAGCAGCCGGCCGGCGTGGATCTGCGGCGCGGTGACCGGGGTCTGCCCGGTCTCGTCCCGCGACGGGCCCTCGAAAGAGACCCCGAGAAAGCTGGCGTTGAGATTCAGATAAAAGTGCTGCTCTTCGGCCCACACCGAGTTGCCCGCGTGGTGGGCGGGCTCGCTCTCGGGCACGATCCGCCAGACGCGGCCAAACCGGTCGATCACAAAATGGTAGGCCCGGATGTGGCGGACGTACTGCAGCACCCCGGCCCCGATGCGCCGCAGGTTCCGATTCTGCGTCTCCTCAAACGGCAGCGCGTGGCTTTCGGTGGTGTGGAACACAATCCCGTAGGGTGTGGACCGCTGCTCCAGCTGTTCGGTGGTCGTCCGGAAGCGGACAAAGGGAACCGGCTGCTGGCGGGCCAGCTGATATCGCTTTTCAATCCGCAGACCATTGCTGTAAAGATCGTGGGTCTCGGCCGACTCGACCAGCCAGACACGGGACAGCTCACCCCCGGGGCCGATCGCCTCGTGCGGAACCGGCCCGTGCTGCCTTCCCGCGCCGTCGGAAACCGTGGGCACCGGCAGCAGGCCAAGGGCAAGAAGAAAGGCCGACACATAGCGAACCTGGGCGCTGCGGACCGCCCGGTGCAAGGGACGGCTGGACATAAAAGCCGCACTCCGGCGGAGAAACTGCAGTCGGGCAACCGGTTCGGCGATCCGGTCTGCCCTCCAACTCAGCACCGCCGCGGAAAGACGCCGGGGGGGCCGCCACTGGGCTTCGTTGCTTTCTGTCATCGGCGCGACACTACACGCACTCTTGCCATCTCCATTCGAATTGTGCCAGCGAATTCTAATTGTAAGCAACACAAATCAGACGGACACTCTAAGTTTACCCGCCCTTGGCGCTACCGCGGTAGCGCCAAGGTGCCGTCAGCCTCAGGACTTTCTGATCTTCCGGGCCCGCCAAAAGGAACCCAAGCCCAGTCCGAACATCGGCACAATGAATAAGACCTCCAGAATTATCCGGCCGAACTGGTCAGGTTCCCCCGAAAACGCCACGACATCCCGGTAAAGCCGCGGCGTCGCGATTACGCCAATGCAAACAAACAAAAAGCCGATGATCTCGTTCCACAGAATGCGCAGCGGTCGAATCACACCCGGCAGCACGTGAGCGACGAATTTTCGACCAAGGGCAAACATACGGAACACCCATTATAAGACTGAAGAATTCCGGGCGGCGCGCCGATACTACCCACAGAGTGTTATTCTGGGGGTGCCCAGAAGTACCAGGTGAGAGGGCCATTCCTTTGGACGACCGACTGAAAGAGCTAATGCAGGACTTGGGAAACGCGATCAACGAATCCCTGTCCGACTCGGATCGCATTGCAGAAGCGATCGGCGAGATCAAAAAGTCAGGCTACGATGTCTTCCTCGTCTTGGAAGCGACGATCGGCTTCAATAAACGGGATGACTCCTCGACGGATAGCGACGAAGAGTATCAGGCCGATTCCGAGGATGGCGACGTCCCGCCTCGGAATGTGCTCGGCCCGCTCGGGAAGGTCCGCTGGACCTCGCAGGATCAGAAGTTCCTGAAGGCGCTGAAGATTTCGACCGAAGAAAACGGCGACTAGCTATCGGTCGAGCAGCTCGTGATAGGCCGTCCAGGTCTGGTCCACAGCCCGATCCCAGGTAAACTCCTCGGCGTGCTTCAGACCGCGTCGCACCATGGTTTCGCGTAGAGTTGGCTGCTCCATCAGAGTCCGCAGCGTGAAGCGCAGCTCCTCGACGTCCTCCGGATCGATGTGGAACGCCGCCTCGCCCGTTACCTCCGGCAAGGCCGAGCGATTGGACGTCACCACCGGCAGCCCCCACGCCATCGCCTCAATCGCGGGAATCCCAAAGCCCTCATCGAGAGAAGGAAACGCAAAGATCGCGGCTTGACCATAAAGCGCCTCCAGCCTTTGCGGGGAAACGTAGCCGAGCACATCAATCTCCCGCCGGCGCGGACTGGCCGCGATCTGCTCAAGAATCTCCGCTGACCCAAACCCGGTGGGCGCGCCGGCCAACACGAGCCGCCATCCCGCGGGCAGGCCCTCAAACGCCCGGATTAGCCGACCCGTATTCTTCCGCTTCTGAATCGCTCCGACCGAGAGAATCCATGGCTGGCGTGCCGGCAGTTCGCTCAACCGTTTGCGCCCCGGGTGCGATACGCCGTGATGTATGACGCGGACCCGGGACCGCTCGACGCCGAGCAGGCCCGTCACCTGGGAGGCCGTAAACGAGCTCACCGTTAGAATCAGATCGGACCGGTTGGCCGCCTCCCGGGCCTGCGCCGTAAAGCGCGTGCGGAACTCCAGGGTCGAATAGTCACTCGTCATCACGAATAAGTCATGGAACGTGGTCACCACCCGGTGCCGTCCGGCGAGCCGCGGAACCCGCTGATTCAGCCCGTGGAAGATGTTCGCGGCGGGCGCCCAGGTTTCAAACAGCGGCCGCCGGGCCGCGCCGCGCGGCAAAAAAGCCTCGAGCGACCGGAGGAGCCGGTGCGGCCGGTAGCAGAAGTAGTAGCGGGCCGATGGGTGCCGGCGCGGCAGTCCCCACAGAATCTCGCGGGAGTAAACCGCCACCCCGGTCGGTTGGGAACTGACGCTGTAGGTGGCATCGAGAGCAATCCGCACGTATCCCCTCAGCGTAACACCCGCCCCCGGCGCCAGGGTCGCAGAATACCCTCATTCGGGCGGTACTGCATCCCCCGGCACTATCCCAACGCCGGAGCCATCTCCCGGCCGCGGTTGGCCGTCAAATCCGCCTCGGCGCGCTCGAGCAGCACGTCAAGATTCGTCGCTACCGACGGCACCAGCGTGGCCTGGCCCGTCAGATACGTCAACGGCGGCCGCTTGGCAGGGTAAGGAGACAGGGATTGCAGATACCGGTCGATGCGGTGATCGATTGTCTCCAACTCCGCCGGATCGTCGAAGCATAACGCTCCAAACGTGTCCCCCTGCAGCCGGGCAATCACATCTGACTCCCGGAAGACCGCCCGCAGCAGATCGCCCGTCTCAATCAGCGCGAGATCATGGGCCTGGCTTCCGTAGGTATCTTCGAGGAGGGAAAAACCCGTCAGTTCAATCAGAAACAGCGTGGCGGGCCGCTCCCAGCGCGCCGCCAACTGCAGCGACTGCTCCCCCAGCAAAACGAAGCCATCGCGGGAGATCAGGCTGGTGAACTCATCAAGCAGCGGCAGCTCCGCCCGCGCCACCATCGCCTGCTGCCGCTCCATGGCCGACCGCAGCGTCCGCGCCAGCGGCAGACAGTCCAGATCCTCCTTGAGCAGATAGGAGAACGCTCCCTCGCGCACCGCCGCCAGTGCGGTGTACTCGTCGCGGGCACTGCAGAGGACGACAATGGGCGCGGTGCCGCTCCGCGGTTGAATCCGCAGAAACGTGTGCAGCGCCTGGCTGTCGGTCAGGTCCAGGTTCACCAGCAGAATGTCGAAGCTCTCCTGCTCCAGCGCGGCCAGGGCCTCGGCGAGCGTCTCGGCGTGGTAGAGCTCCATATGCCAGGGAAGCAGCTTGCGGTACTGCTGCTCCTCCAGCTCATCGAGGGCCTCCTGAACTAGACCGGCATCCCAAGGGTCGGATTCGACAAGCAGAACCCGGCTGCGGATACGGGCGGGGGTGGGCGAATTCATCACTGGAAAAGTGGCCCGCCCGGCCCGAAAGTCTCAGTCGCCCAGTTGGTATTCCTTCAGCTTGCGGTAGAGCGTGGTCCGGCCGATTCCCAGCAAGTGCGCCGCCATCAGCCGGTCTCCCTTGGTGTAGTCGAGTGCGCTCAAGATCGCCCGCCGCTCCATCTCAACCAGCGGCAGCACCGGCGAGGAGACGAACGCGGGCTGCGCCCCGGCTGCCGCCGGCTGCGCGGGCGCTTGCGCCGCCGCCGCCGCCATCGCCAGGCCGGGCGTGGCCGACCGCCGCAGATAGTGAAAATTCTGGATCGGCGAGGGCAAATCCCGCGCCTGCAACAGGGGACCGGTGTGGATGGCTACCATCTGCTGAATGGAGTTCTCCAGTTCCCGCACATTCCCCGGCCAGTCATAGGCCAGAGCGGACTCCAGCGCCTCCGGCGTGAAGCTATGGTTCGATCCGTACTTCTTGAGAAAGTGTTGCAGCAGCGCGGGAATATCCTCGCGGCGATCCCGCAGCGGGGGAAGCCGCAGCGTCACCACATTCAACCGGTAATAGAGATCCTGCCGGAAGGTCCCCTTGTCCACCTCTTTGGCGAGGTCCCGATTCGTGGCGGCGATGATGCGGAAGTCCGACCGCCGCGTCACCGTTGAACCCAGCGGACGGAACTCTTTCTCCTGCAAAACCCGCAGCAGCTTGGCCTGCAGATCCAGCGGCAGCTCCCCGATTTCGTCAAAGAAGGCCGTACCGCCGTCGGCCGCTTCAATCAAGCCCACCTTGTCCCGGTCCGCGCCGGTAAAGGCGCCCCGCCGGTGGCCGAACAGTTCGCTCTCCATCAGTGGACCCACGAAGGCCGAGCAGTCGATGGTGACGAAGTTGCCCATCGGGTTAGCCGCGTGGATCGAACGAGCCACCACTTCCTTCCCGGTTCCTGTCTCACCCAGGATAAGAGCGGGCCAACGGCCATTCGCCAGCTTTTCTACCATCCGTTGCACATGCCGCAGCCGCGGAGATTGACCCACCAGGGCCGGCGGAGTGAAAAACGACGAAGGAGAAGAAGAAAGATTCATGGGATGGTCTCGACGGATCGGAAGAGTCCGCTCAGCCGAATTAGTGGCAGCCGTATTCCATTACTCTAACTTTTTCTTAAAAACACCCACAATCCATTCGTAAGGGTTTTATGGGGTGCCGCGTCCCCCCAAAAGGAGGGTTCCCTACTCCACGTCCCATCCGATGACGAAGGAGTTGGGAAACTCCGAACGTACCTCGCGCAATCGCTCCTGCGCCTGCTTCACGCTATCCACCCGGCCCACCAGCACGCGCCAGGACTCTGGCGTGCCCCCCTTCGCCAGCGCCGGCCGGTAGCGGACAAACACGTCCCGGTATCGCGCCTTCAGCTTGCCTTCAAGCCACTCCGCATTCTTCCGGTTGCGAGCGGTCGTCACCTGCACGGTGAACTGCCTGCCCCGCTCATACGCCCGCGGCGGCGCAATCACCGTGAGCTTCACCTTGGCTACTCCCAACCGCACCAGATCAATCTCTTCCGCCGCCGCACGCGACAGATCAATCACCCGTCCCTTCACAAACGGGCCCCGGTCGGTGATGCGCACGGCGGTCGTTTGCCGGTTGCTCAGGTTCCGCACCGACACCCACGTCTCAAAGGGCAGCGCGGGATGCGCGGCCGTCATCGCGTGCATGTTGTACACCTCTCCATTGGCCGCTCGGCGTCCATGATAGGGCTCTCCGTACCAACTCGCCACGCCCTCTTCCGAGGCGCCCAGCGGCGCTACCGGGCTGCTAATTTTGAGACGCCTGCCGCCGCCGCATCCCACCGCCGCCAAGCTGCCCAACAGCAGCAGCAGATACGCCAAACCCCTATGTTTATTGGCTCCGAAAGAAACCGACCGCCCGGCTCGCATAACGACATTCTCTCTCACTTTCGTTTTTTATGCGAAAACACTCAGCATTTTGCCACTCTGCGGTCCGGCCGGCCTACTTTTTTTCTTGACTTTACGAGGGAAGAACTTTATATATGGTCACAACCGCGTTCTCTCTGGAGAGCGCCAGAAAGATGTTAGGGAGAATCACTCTATGAAGAACGCAACCACCCCACCGAAGCCAGCCCCGGCCAAGAAGGCTGCCGCGCCCGCCAAGAAGGCTGCGGCTCCGGCCAAGAAGGCTGCCGCGCCCGCGAAGAAGGCTGCGGCTCCGGCTAAGAAGGCTGCCGCGCCCGCGAAGAAGGCTGCTGCGCCCGCGAAGAAGGCCGCTGCTCCGGCCAAGAAGGCCGCTGCTCCGGCCAAGAAGGCCGCCGCGCCCGCGAAGAAGGCTGCCGCTCCGGCCAAGAAGGCCGCTGCTCCGGCCAAGAAGGCCGCCGCGCCCGCGAAGAAGGCTGCTGCTCCGGCGAAGAAAGCCGCTGCGAAGAAAGCGTAGTTTCTCGCTTCCTCTATTCCTTCCCACAACCAACACAGCCCCGGTTTCCCCCGGGGCTGTAATCATTTTGGGGCCCTGTTTACGGGCCTTTCGCGCTTTGTGAACCACAGCGCGCGAAACGACTCTCCGAGATCAAACAGCAGCGTCTTCAACTGCAGCCGCCGCGCCGCATCCCCCGCCAACTCGAGAAACCGGAACTCATCCGCCTCGCCGATCCTCAACAAAAACGAACCCAGCGACTCACTCCGTTCGAGCGCAAACCCCCCGTCGGCGGCCAGGCGCTCCAGGGCCGCGAAGGGCACGTGGGCCGTGATGTCCTGTTGTCCCGGATCGCGCAACACATCGTCAATCGCACAGTGCCGCCGGTAGCTCAGCAGCGACCCCTGCGGAAACCGAATCCGCTCGCGCTCCGTGTAGCCATAATCGATCACCAGCAGATGGCCGGCCGCCGTGTGCGCTGCAACCTGCTGCATCGCGCGCTCCATGCCCACGGGCGCTTCCACCACCTCGACCTCCGCCGCCACCTTCGGATCGAACGCCACCGCCGCGCCCGGCTGCCACACGAAACGGTCCCCGCGCCATCCCACCCGCCGCTCGCGCCATCCCTCCGCGCTGCGTTCGATCACATCCACGGGCAGCGCATCAAAGAACTCGTGCGCCAGCACAAGGCCGCCGAAATTCTCCGGCCACGCGCCGTAGCCGATGTCGATCGGCGTGTACTCCAAGCCCCCGAACGTCTCGCCCAGCGCTGCCCGCCCCGCGCCCAACTGCACGACGCTGGCGATCCCCTGGTGCTCGCACCAGCGCCGCAGCAGCAGGCCGAACACCGGCTGCAGCTGCTCGGCCGTATAGTAGTCGCCCTCACGTCCAAAGTGGTCCCGGCGGTAGTAACCGCCCGCCGGATCGTACAGCGCTACCTCCATGAAGCGGGAGAACGGAATCGGTCCCAGGCGGGCAATCTCGGCCCGCAGCGAATCGGCAATCGACATCTGCTCCCTCAGCTTCGCACGCCCCGCTCGCTCTTTTGCGCCGGAAAGCATAGAATAACGGGCCATGCTCCCTGCCTACATCACGCAAACCAAACCGAACCCGGCTTCCAACCGAGCTCCGTGGTTCACTAACACTGCGCCCACCTACGCCGGCGTCTTTCTCTGGATCGTCTTCTACCAGACCATGGCGCAGGGCACCATCGACCGCGCCAGCCTCGGCGTCTGCATCGCCGCCCTCGCCGCCGCCGGCCTCATCTGCTACGCGCTCTTCTACTACGTGCCCGGCATGCTCGGCATGAAGACCGGCTTCCCGCTCTACGTCATCGGCAGCTCCACCTTCGGCACCCTCGGCGGCTACCCCATGCCGGGCCTCTTCATGGGCCTGCTGCAGGTGGGCTGGTTCGCCGTGGGCACGTTCACCTCCACCCGCTTCATCCTCATGGGTCTTGGCCTTGACCCCACCGCCGGCACCCCCACCTTCTGGCTCGTCGCCGCGCTCTGGGCCTACATCATGGCCACCATCGGCATCCTCGGCATCCAGTACGTCGCCCGCGCCTCGCTGTTCCTCAATGCCATTCCGCTGCTGATGATCCTGGTCGTCTTCTTCCGTGTGCAGGGCGGCATCAGCCAGCATCAGCCAACTTCGACCGATAACTGGGGCGCCATCGCCACGATCCTCCAAACCGTCATCGGCTTCTTCGCCACCGCCGGCGCCGCCGGCGTCGACTTCGGCATGAACTCCCGCGATGAAAAAGACGTCCGTCTCGGCGGCCTCGTCGGCATCGCCGGCGCCATCCTCATCGCCGGCGGTCTGCCGCTGCTCTCGGTGGCTGGCGCCCGCGTCCTGAACCCGGCCATCACCAGCTACAGCTACGACGCCGTCATCGGCTCGATGGGCGGCGCCATGGCCACCTCCATGTTCTTCCTGTTCGCTCTCGCCTCCATCGTCCCGGCCTGCTTCTGCGCCTTCATTGCCGGCAACAGCTTTGCCACCATGCTCCCCGGCGTCTCCCGCTCGCTGTCGACGCTGGTCGGCGTCACCATCGCGCTGGTGCTCGCGGGCACCGGCGTAGCCGCCGACCTGCCCGGCGTCTTCGGCCTGGTGGGCGCCTCCTTCGGCCCCATCTGCGGCGCCATGGTGGCGGACTACTGGCTTAGCGGCTTCCGCTGGGCCGGTCCGCGCGAAGGCATCAACTGGGCCGGTTACGGCGCCTGGGCGCTAGGCTTCATCGTGGGCATCTCCCCGGCGCTGAACCTCAACCTCGGCGTCGAGCCGCTGGCGCTTTCGAGCTTCGTCGTCGGCTTCGCCGTCTACACCGTCCTCGCCAAGGCCGGCCTGCAGCCGAAGGTAGTGAGCGAGCCGGTCGCCCTCGCCGCCGGCCAGAGCTAAACCCCTACTTCTTGGGCTTCCGTTTGGGCGCCGGTCGATGCTTAATCACGATCGGCGTCCCCACGTAGCCGAAGTGCTTCCGGAACAGGTTCACCAGCTGCCGCTCGGCCGAAAAGTGCAGCTCCTTGCGATCGGTGAACACGACAAAGGTCGGCGGCCGCAGCGAGGCCTGCGTCACGTACTTGATCTTGGTGTCCGGCTTCAGCTCCACCATGGCGCAGAAGCGGTTCAATTCGCCCGTCGTCACCCGGTGGTTCGACCACTTGTAGGCCTCTTCAATCATGCCGTACAGCCGGTCCACGCCGTGCTTGGTCTTGGCCGAAAGAAAAGCGATCTGCGCGAACTCAAGGAACTTCAACTGGTCCCGCAGCTCCTGCTCAAAGACCACTTTCTTCTTGTTCGGCGCAATATCCCACTTGTTGACGACGATGATGATCGCCCGCCCCGACTCGTGCGCATACCCGGCAATGTGGGCATCGAGGTTCACAATGCCCTCGCTTGCGTCAATGACGATCAGCACCACGTTCGCCATCCGGATGTTCCGCTGCGCCATCACCACGCTGAGCTTCTCGGCGTCCTCGGTCGTCTTGCCCTTCCGTCGAATGCCGGCTGTATCGACAAACACGAAATCCGTGCCGCCATGCTCCACCGTCTCATCCACGGCGTCCCGCGTCGTCCCCGCAATCGGGCTCACAATGCTCCGCTCGGCGCCCACCAGCGAGTTGATCAGCGTCGACTTGCCTACGTTCGGCCGCCCGATGATCGCCACTTTGATCTTCTTCCGCTCCGGCGGCGCCTCTTCGCCCGGCTCCGGCTTCGCCTGCACCGGAAAATCCGCCGTCACGTAGTCGAGCAGTTCGTGAATGCCCACCTTGTGCTCGGACGAGACGGGGAACAGCGGCTCAATGCCGAGTTCGTAAAACCCCATCGTCAGCTTGTGGCTCTTCTCGGTGTCGATCTTGTTGACCGCCAGCACCACCGGCTTGCCGAGCTTCTTGAGCATCTTCGCCAGGTCGCGGTCGGCCGCCGTGATCTCGGTCCGGCCATCGATCAGAAAGACGATCGAAGACGCCGATTCGAGCGCATACCGCGCCTGCTTCAGAATCTCGGACGGAATCAGATCACGATCATCCGGGATAATGCCGCCCGTGTCGATAATCTCGAACCGGCGCCCCCGGTGCGTCGCAATCCCGCTGATGCGGTCCCGGGTGATGCCCGGCTCATCGTGCACGATCGATCGCCGCGTGCCCGTGACTGCGTTAAAAAATGTCGATTTGCCAACGTTCGGCCGGCCGACAATGACTATGGTCGGAAGACCTGCCGATTTCACCATACGTTCATTATCGCAGTCGCCACGCTCTGCGATATCGCAAATGCTGTGCGATGCTGCAATTGATGAGAAGACGCGATCTGCTCCCCCTGACGCTCGGCTTCCCGGCGATTCTCGAAGCCCGTCCGCTCGCCGAACAGGGCGCCATGGTGGGCGATGTGCGCGCCAACTCCGCCCTCGTCTGGAGCCGCGCCGACCGTCCCTCGAAAATGCGCGTCTCCTGGTCCACCTCCGCCCGCGGCGAACGCACCGTCGTGCCCGGACCTTACTGCCTCGACGTCAGTGACTTCACCGGCCACCTGCCCCTCGAAGGCCTGCCCCCGGGCCAGACGATCCTCTACGAGGTCGCCTTCGAAGACCTCCGCACCGGCGCCCTCAGCGAACCCCTCCCCGGCTCCTTCCGCACCCCCGGCCGCGGCAACGTCCGCTTCTGCTGGGGCGGCGACACCGTTGGCCAGGGCTGGGGCATCAACCCCGCCTTCGGCGGCCTGACGATCTACGAAACCATGCGCCGCCTGCAGCCGGACTTCTTCATCCACTCCGGCGACACCATCTACGCCGACGGCCCCGTCCCCGCCGAAATCAAGCTCAAAGACGGCACCGTCTGGCGCAACCAGACCACCGAAGCCAAAAGCAAGGTGGCCGAAACCCTCGCCGAGTTCCGCGGCGCCTATCTCTACAACCTGCTCGATGCCAACCTCCGCCGCTTCCACAGCGAAGTTCCCCAGATCTGGCAGTGGGACGACCACGAGGTCATGAACAACTGGTCGGCGTCGAAGGACATCCGCGACAACCCGCTCTACAAGGAAAAAAGCGTCCCCCTACTCACCGCCCGCGGCGAGCGCGCCTTCCGCGAATACGCCCCCATCGGCCCCGGCTCGAAGGTCTACCGCCACATCCCCTACGGCCCCCTCGTCGACGTCTTCGTCCTCGACATGCGCAGCTACCGCGGCCCCAACACCTTCAACCGCGAACCCGCCGAAACCCCCTTCCTCGGCCGCCCGCAGGTAGACTGGCTGCTCGCCGGCCTGCGAAACTCCCGCGCCCTCTGGAAGATCATCGCCGCCGATATGCCCATCGGCCTGCTCGTCGCCGACGGCGTCGACGAACAAAAACGAACCCGCTTTGAAGCCACCGCCAACGGCCCCGGCCCCGCCCTCGGCCGCGAGCTCGAAATGGCCCGCCTGCTCACCGGCATCCAGGAAGCCGGCATCCGCAACACCGTCTGGCTCACCGCCGACGTCCACTACACCGCCGCTCACCACTACCATCCCGACCGCGCCCAATACAAGAAATTCCACCCCTTCTGGGAGTTCATCGCCGGCCCCCTCCACGCCGGCACCTTCGGCCCCGGCCAGACCGATCCGACCTTCGGCATCGAAGTCGTCTACGCCAAAGCCCCGCCCAAAGGCGAGGCCAACCTGCCGCCCAGCGCCGGTTTGCAGTTCTTCGGCGACGTCGAAGTCGCTCAAAAAACAGGCACTTTGACCGTCACGCTCCGCGATCTAAACGGAACTGCCTTGTTTTCAAAGGAGTTACAGCCGGAGCGGATGAGAAATCGCGCGTAACGTGCGAGAATAGAGGGGTTGTCTCAAGAACTCACCCGCAATATCGCCATCATCGCGCACGTCGACCATGGCAAGACCACGCTCGTGGACGCCATGTTTAAGCAGAGCGGCATTTATCGCGCGAACGAAGCCACCGAAGATCGCGCGATGGATTCCAACGAACTCGAGCGCGAGCGCGGCATCACGATTCTCGCCAAGACCACCGGCGTTCGGTACAAAGAGTACAAGATCAACATCTGCGACACCCCGGGTCACAGCGACTTCGGCGGCGAAGTCGAACGCGCCTTGAAGATCGTCGATGGCGTGGTCCTGCTCGTCGACGCCTCGGAAGGTCCGCTGCCCCAGACTCGCTACGTCCTGATGAAGGCGCTCGAAGCCGGTCTGCAGCCCATCGTCGTCATCAACAAGATCGACCGCCCCGACGCGCGCATCCAAGAGGTGCTCAACGAGGTCTACGACCTGTTCATCGACCTCGACGCCTCCGAAGATCAGCTCGATTTCCCCATCGTCTACACCAACGGCAAACTCGGCGTCGCCACGCTCGATCTCGCCGTGGCGCCTGTCGACCTGCAGCCGCTGTTTGAAACCATCATCAGCCGCATCCCCGCGCCCAAGGGCGAC
>JADCJL010000261.1 GCA_020247055.1 Acidobacteriaceae bacterium
GCAGTACGGCGACCTCGAAGCCCTGCCCACCCCGCAGTTCTTTTACGGCATGAAACGCGGCGAAGAGATCACCGTCGAAATCGAACCCGGCAAGCTCCTCATCATCAAGTTCCAGACCATGTCGGAGCCTCACCCGGATGGCACCCGCACCGTCTTCTTTGACCTGAACGGACAACCCCGCGAAGTCGTCGTCCGCGATCGCAGCCTCCAGGCCACCGTCACCGCCCGGCCTCAGGCGGACCCCCTCCAACCCGGTCACGTCGGCGCCCCGATTCCCGGCGCCATCTCCTCGGTCGCCGTCGAGCAGGGCCAGACCGTCGCCAAAGGAGATCGCCTGCTCGTCCTCGAAGCCATGAAGATGCAGAGCACCGTCTACGCTCCCATCGCCGGCAAAATCACCCAAAAACTGGTCCAGCCCGGTCAGCAGGTCGACGCCAAAGATCTCCTGATCGTCATCGGATAAACCATGGTCCGCTCGTACGCCTTCGCCCGCCGCCTCGCCCTCAGCGGTATGGCGGTGAGCGGCGTGCTGGCGGTCATGAAGATCGTCGTCGGCACCCGCGCCTTCTCAACCGCCGTCGTCGCCGATGGCTTTGAATCGGCGGCCGACGTCATCAGCAGCGGCCTCGTCTGGCTCGGCCTCACCATCGCCGCCCGCCCGGCCGACGACAACCATCCCTACGGCCATGGCCGCTTTGAAATCCTCACCGGCCTGATGATGGGCACCATCCTCGCCGCCACCGGCGGCGCCATCTGCTGGAACAGTTGGCTCCGCATCGGTACCGCCGAAGCCCCGCCCCAGGCCTACGCCCTCTGGGCCCTCGTCTTCTCGATCGCCGCCAAAGCCGCCTCCGCCGCTCTCAAGATTCACTACGCCAAGCGCGTCCACAGCGCCGCTCTCCTCGCCGACGGCCAGAACGACTTCGTCGATATCCTATCCGGCGCCGTCGCGCTCGCCGCCGTCGGGCTCAACCTCTCTGACCCCGTCCGCTTCGCCGAAGCCGACCACCTCGGCGGTGTCGCCGTCGGCCTCATCGTCAGCTACCTCGGCACCCGCGTCATCCGCGAAACCGCCCTGCAGCTGATGGACACCATGCCCGAGGACGCCAAGCTCCAAGCCATCCGCACCGTTGCCCGCTCCGTACCCGGCGCCCTAGACGTCGAAAAATGCTACGCCCGCAAAACCGGCCTCCAGTATCACGTCGATCTCCACCTGCACGTCGACCCCGACCTCACCGTACGCCAATCCCACATCATCGCCGGCAGCGTCAAAACCGCCATCAAGCAGCAGCTGCCCTGGGTGCAGAACGTCCTCGTCCACGTCGAACCGGCCGATGCTGGCTAGCCCCGCCAACCGTTACACTGGGAAGCAATGATCTCTGTTGACATGGAACTGCAACCGGCGGCCCTCAGCCCCGGTCTCAACTCGCTGTGGCAGGCTTCGGCAGCCAAAATCCTCAGCCTCGAAGCGAGTTGGAAACCCGAATCCGGCGCCCCCGTCTTCACCGTCGCCGGCCGCTACACCAGCCGCGGCTGGACCGAGTGGACCCAGGGTTTCCAGTTCGGCGCCCCCATTCTTCAATTCGACGCCACTGGCGATGAGCGCTTTCTCGAAATCGGCCGCGAACACACCCGCCGCTACATGGCTCCGCACATCACCCACACCGGCGTCCACGACCACGGCTTCAATAACGTCAGCACCTACGGCAACCTCCTGCGCCTCCTCCGCGAAGGCCGCATCGCGCCCAACTTCTGGGAGGAGCAGTTTTACATCCTCGCCCTCCAATGCACCGGCGCCGTCCAGGCCGCCCGCTGGAGCGACACCGCCGACGACCTCGGCTACATTTACTCCTTCAACGGCCCCCACTCCCTCTTCGTCGACACGATGCGCACCCTCCGCGCTCTGTCGCTTTCCCACCGCCTCGGCCACGTCCTCATGGGCGAAAACGACCGCCGCATCTCCCTGCTCGACCGCATGATCCAGCACGCTCGCGTGACCGCCAACCACGTTGTCTTCTACGGCGAAGGCCGCGACGCCTACGACATCGCCGGCCGCACCGCCCACGAAATCGTTTTCAATCGCAACGACGGGCACAAACGCTGCCCCAGCTCCCAACAGGGCTACTCCCCGTTCACCACCTGGACCCGCGGCCTCGCCTGGGCCATGCTCGGCTACGCCGAACAGCTCGAATTCCTCTCCACCGAACCCGGCGACCACGCCGACGCCCAGGCCTTCATGCTCCGCGCCGCCTGCGCCACCTGCAATTTTTACCTCGCCCACACCCCCTCCGATGGCGTTCCCTACTGGGACACCGGCGCCCCCGGCCTCGCTCGCATGGGCGACTATCTTAGCCGTCCCGCCGAGCCTTTCAATGACCACGAACCGGTCGACTCCTCCGCCGCCGCCATCGCCGCCCAGGCGCTCCTCCGCCTCGGCCGCTACCTCGACGAGCCCCGCTACTTCCAGGCCGGCCTCACCGTCGCCCGCACCCTCCTCGCGGAACCCTATCTCAGTACCGATCCGGACCACCAGGGCCTGCTGCTGCACAGCATCTACCACCGCCCGAACGGCTGGGATTACACTCCGCCCGGCTCCAAGATCCCGTGCGGCGAAAGCTGTCAATGGGGCGACTACCACCTGCGCGAACTCGGCCTCTACCTCGGTCGCCTGATTGAGCAAAAACCCTATCTCACTTTCTGGAGTTAACTCAGCGATGAGACGGTTTCCTTACCACTGGAATTACACCCTCGATCTGCCGCTGACGGTCCTCTAACTCCCGTCAGCAGTCGCAAACACGGCGCGGAGTGATTCGAGCAACGCCGCCTCCTCCGCGCTTACCCTTTCCCCCCGAATCCCCAACGGCCCCCCTTCGCTCCCCGCCGCGGCAACCCGCCCGGCGAATCCCAACACCCAACTCCGGTACGCCACCAACTCCTCCGGCGCCTTCCGCCGCAGCACCGCCACCGCCTCCCCCAGCCAACCCAACGCCCGCTCCCGCAGGATCGCTCGCGGATCTTGCCCCTCGCCCCCCGAAATCGCCTCCGCCACGCGCGTCTGCATCGCCTGCATCGCCGCCGGAGCACACAGCGACCGGATGAGCTCGCTCGCATCCCGTGCTCCGCCCGCCGCGGTGCGCCCCGCCACCAGCATCTCCCGCAGTGAGCCCACGAGCCCGCTGCTCCCCACCAGCATCATCGCCAGCCCGGCCGCATGGGCGGCGTCACAGATCACCGCCCACTCGGCCGCCGCAAAATCCTCCGCGTTGGCCATCCCTTACTTCCGGTCGTAGCCCTTCAACTTCCGGGCCCAGATGTTGCGGAAGCGTACAAACTCGTTGTGATCCTGCAGGCCCAGCGGCTCCTCCGCCCCGTGCGCCTTGAACGGCAAGTTTACCCGGTGCGCCATCGGTCCGGTAATCTCCTGCCGGTTATGCACCATCACGCCGTTAAAGAACACAGTAACAAACGGCGGCTTCACCAGCTTCTCACCCTCAAACTTCGGCGCCTCGAACACAATGTCATAGGCGTTCCATTCGCCGGGCTTCCGGATCGCGTTCACCATCGGCGGCCACTGCCCGTAGATCGCCCCCGCCTGCCCGTCGGCATAAGTCGGGTCGCCGTAACTGTCGAGCACCTGAATCTCGTACCGGTTCATAATCAGCACGCCACTGTTGCCCCGGTTCTGGCCTAACTTCGTGTTACCCGGCAGCTGCATGTATTCAATGTGCAGCTGCATGTCCCCGAACTTCTCCTTGGTTACTGCATCGCCGGCGCCCGGCACAATTTCAAAGTAACCGTTCTCCACCTTCCACGGCTTCGGCGCCTTGCCCCGCTTCCCGGGAAAATCCCACTGGGAAAGATCCTTTCCATCAAAAAGAATAATGGCGTCCGAAGGCGGATCGCCCAGCTTCGCGCCCGGCGTCACCACCACCGGCTTCGGACGGGTCGCATCGTGCACCCGCCACTTCTGCCCCGGAATCTCCGGCGTGTCGGTGTACCCGGTCACCGCCGTATTTGGCTTCTGCGCCAGGGCCAACGCGCCCAGCGCCAGGAAAGTGGCAAAGAACTTCTTCATGATTCGCTAGCTTATCAGACAATATCGGATATGGAGAACATCGAGATCGCCAAGCTCCTCAGCGAAACCGCCGACCTCATGGAGATCGCCGCCGAGGACGGATTCCGCATCCGCAGCTACCGCAACGCCGCCGCCGTCATCGAAGGCTACGCCGAGCGCCTCGCCTCCGTCCGCACGGACCCCGCCCGCAAGCTCACCGACATCCCCGGCATCGGCAAGGGCATCGCCGCCGTCATCGACGAAATCGAAACCCGTGGCTCGTTCGACCGCCGCGACGAACTCCTCGAACGCTACCCGCCCACCGCCCTCGAAATGCTCCATATCCAGGGCCTCGGTCCCAAGACGATCGCCCTGCTCATCGAAGCCCTCCGCATCACGACGCTCGACGACCTCGAACGCGCCTGCAAAGAACAAAAAATCCGCACCCTGCCCCGCCTCGGCGCCAAGCACGAAGAAAAGATCCTCCGCGGCATCGAACAGTACCGCAAAAGCGCCGGCCGCTATCTACTCAACTTCGCCGACGCCATGGCCGCCGAACTCACCGCCTACCTCGCCGCCACCCCCGGCGTAGAACAAGTCACCCCCGCCGGCAGCCTCCGCCGCGGCAAAGAGACCGTCGGCGACCTCGACCTCCTTGTCACCGGCCCCGGCGCCCCGGCCGCGCTCGACCGCTTTGTCGCTCACCCCAAGGTCATCGAAGTCCTCGGCCACGGCGAGAACAAAGCCAGCGCCCGCGTCGGCGTCGAAGGCCTGCAGGTGGACGTCCGCGCCCTGCCCGCCGCCAGCTTCGGCGCCGCCCTGCAGTACTTCACCGGCTCGAAGGAGCACAACGTCGCCCTCCGCCAGCGCGCGCTCAAACAAGGCTATTCGCTCAACGAATACGGCCTGTTCCGCCTCGACGACGAAACCCGCATCGCCGGCGAGACCGAGGAAGGTATCTACGCCGCCCTCGGCCTGCCCTTCATCCCCCCCGAAATGCGCGAAAACCAGGGCGAACTCGACGCTCCCGTCCCCGCCCTGCTCGAACTCGCCGACCTCCGTGGCGATATCCACATGCACACCCGCGAATCCGACGGCCGGGCCACCCTCGAAGAGATGGCCGCCGCCGCCCGCGCCCTCGGTCGCGAGTACATCGCCATCACCGATCACTCGAAGGCCCTCGCCATGGCCAACGGCCTCGACGAAAAACGCGTCCTCGACTTCGCCGCCCGCGTCCGCGCCCTCGACCACGACGCCCTCGGCATCCGCGTCCTCAGCGGCATTGAATGCGACATTCTCAAAGACGGCCGCATGGACCTCGACGACGAAGCCCTCGCGAGCCTCGACTTCGTCGTCGCCAGCGTCCACAGCTACATGAACCTCTCGCGCGAAGAGATGACGGACCGCTACCTCGCCTGCCTCGAAAATCCCTACGTCAAAACCATCGGCCACCCCACCGGCCGCGTTCTGCTCCATCGCGACGCCTTCGTCTACGACTTTGAAACCATCGCCGCCGCCGCCGCCCGCCGCCACATCGCCATGGAGTTGAACGCGAGCCCCGAACGGCTCGACCTGCACGCCACCCTCCTCCGCATCGCGAAGTCAAAAGGGGTCCGCTTCACCATCTCCACCGACGCCCACCACCCCCGCCACCTCGAAAACATGAAGTACGGCGTCAAAATGGCCCGCCGCGGCTGGCTCACCAAATCGGACGTCCTCAACACGTTACCCTACAAAGAGTTCCTCTCCGCATTCGCCAGATAACCCCATGGGAAAAATGAAAATCATCAGCAGCCAGGAGCTGCTGCGCACCCCGATCTTCACGGTCAGCCAGGATATCGCCATCGACCCGGAAGGCTTCGAAATCAAGCGGGCCATCATCCACCACACCGGCAGCGCCGTCGTCATGCCGGTCGATGACGAGGGCCGCATCCTGCTCGTCCGGCAGTATCGCCTGCCCGCCGCGGCCTACCTGTGGGAGATCCCCGCCGGCCGCATGGACGAAGGCGAAACCCCGCTGCAGGCCGCCAAACGCGAACTCCGCGAGGAGACCGGCTATACGGCCCGCCAATGGAAGAAGATCTTCAGCCTCTACATGAGCCCCGGCTTTCTCGCCGAAAAAATGAACATCTTCGTCGCCACCGCCCTCAAGGCCGGCCCCACCCAGTTCATGGAGGACGAACGCATCGAGACCAAATGGTTCGCCCCCGCCGAAGTGGACGCCATGATTCAGGCCGGCAAGATCATCGACGGAAAAACCATCGCCGCCTTCCTCGCCTGGCAGCGCTACCAGTAACTAGTCGTTAATCGGCGGGGGTAGAAAGTCGTAGTCGAGAATCATCTTCTCCGCCAGCGCCACCTTCAACTCCCGCTCCACCTTGGCCAGCTCCGGCCGGCCCGCCAGGTTGTCGAGCTCCGCCGGGTCGGCCTCCAGATCGTACAGCTCGATCACCCGCCGCTTGCCGAAGTAAGCCTGCTCGTGCCGCGGACTCAACTTACCCGCCTCGTGCGCCGCCACCATCTGCGTCCAGCCCGGGTCCCGCGCCGAATCCACCGGCGAGTACTCCATTTGCGGCGTGCAGTTATAGATCAGCTTATAGCGCTTGGACCGCACACACCGCGACAGATCAAACGTCGACGCCCGTGTCGTCTCCGTAAACGGCGCGTTGCCATGGTGCAGCCGGGCGCCAAAGATATACTGCCGCGGCCCGGCCGCCGCCCCGCGCAGATGCGCCAAAAAGCTGCGGCCCGACATCTCCTTCGGCACCGGCAACCCCACCGCTTCGAGCACCGTCGGCCCCACGTCCTCGCCCGAAATCAACTCGCTCGAAACCCGCCCCGCCTCTACCCGGCCCGGCCACCGGACCAAAAACGGAACGTTCAACCCCGAATCGTACAACGACCCCTTGCCATGCGGCAGCGCCTGCCCGTTGTCCCCGGCAAAGATCACCATCGTGTTCCGGTCCAGCCCCCGCTTGGCCAGCGCGTCCAGCACCCATTGAAACTCCTCGTCCATGCGCGCGATCTCGTCATAGTGCCGCGCGATATCGTCCCGCACCCCCGGCAGGTCGGGCATATGCGCCGGCACCGGAACCTCTTTCGGATCGTGCGTGCCCAGCCGGTCCCACGGATGATGCGGGTCGTTAAAGTTCACCCAGAGAAAGAACGGTTTCCCTTCCGGCTTGCGCGCGAAAAACTGATCGAGAATCTCGGGCGTCTTCGCCCGCGCGGCCCCGCTCCGGTCGACGAAGTCCATCCGCTCGTGGAACGTCCGCAGCGCATGCCGTTCGTAGATGGCGTTGGTATCGGTGCCCGCCACGCCCGGCGCGCCATCGAGATGAAAGTTCCGCCGGCAGACGCCGGTAAAGTAGCCCGCCGCCCGCAGATACTCCGGAAACACCTTCACCTCGCGCGGCAGCGGCGAGTTGAACCGGCCCATTCGCGCGGCCACCGGCGACCGGCCCGTGAGATAAGCCGTCCGCGAGGGCACGCACTGCGGCGCGGCCGTGAACGCCCGCGTGAAGCGCATGCCCTGCCGGGCGAACCGGTCCAGGTTCGGCGTCCGCACCACCGGATTGCCGGAGACGCCCAAGTCCCGGGCCGTATGGTCATCAGAGAGAATGAAGACGATGTTCGGCCGCTCCGGCGCCTGCGCCAGAGCCGCCCCGGCCATCGATCCCAGGAGTTTGCGGCGAGTCATGGCCGCTATTCTATCGCCGGTTGCCCCAACAGTTCCCGGATCAATCGCGCCAGCGCCTTACCCCGGTGGCTGACCAGCAGCTTCCGCTCCGGAGCCGTCTCCCCGAAGGTGCCGCCAAAGGGCTCGTAGTAGAACAGCGGATCGTACCCGAATCCGTGGCTCCCCCGTGCCTCCTCCGTCAACCAGCCCTCCACCTCTTCAGTAAAGGTCCCCAGTAGCTTCCCGCCCCGCGCCAGCGCAATGGAGCACACAAAGCGCGCCGTGCGGTCTTCGCTGAGCGCTAGCGCCGCCAGCACCTTCGCGTTGTTTTCGGCATCGGTCGCCTCCGGCCCCGCGTACCGCGCTGAATAGACCCCCGGCGCCCCGCGCAGCGCATCCACGACCAGCCCGGAATCATCGGCAAACAGTAGGTCGTCGGTGAACGTCGAATAGTAACAGGCCTTTAGCGCGGCGTTGGCCGCGAAGGTCAACCCGGTCTCCTCCGGCGCCGCAATCGCGGCCAATCCCTCAAGCGGCCGCAGGTCAATCCCACCGCCGCCGTACGCCTCAAAGATCAGCCGAAACTCCCGCAGCTTCCCCGCGTTGGTCGTAGCGCACCGGACAATCACGGCAGCGTGACGAACTGCCGCTGCAGCGCGATCAGTTCGCCGACCCCCTTCCGACCCAACCCCACCAGCGCCGCCAGTTGGCTGTCGTCAAAGTCTTCCTGCTCCGCGGTCGCCTGCAGCTCCACAAAGCGCCCGGCGCTCGTCATCACTACGTTCATATCCACGTGCGCCGACGAGTCCTCCTCGTAACAAAGGTCCAGCAGCGGAACGCCGTCGACCACCCCGACGCTCGTCGCCGCCACATAGTGCCGCAGCGGGTTCCGCTTCACCATGCCCCCGTCCACCAGCTTCTGCATCGCCAACCCCAGCGCCACAAACGCGCCGGTAATCGACGCCGTCCGCGTTCCCCCGTCGGCCTGCAGCACGTCGCAGTCAATCAACACGCTGCGTTCGCCGAGCGCGGGCAGGTTCACGACGCTCCGCAGCGCCCGGCCAATCAGCCGTTGAATCTCCATCGTCCGGCCGCTCTCGCGCCCCTTCTTTACCTCGCGCGCCGTCCGCGTCGCGGTCGCCCGCGGTAACATCGCATACTCCGCCGTCACCCAGCCTTTCCCGCTGCCGCGCAGAAACGACGGTACCGAGTCCTCCACCGAGGCCGTGCACAGCACCTTCGTGTTCCCCACGCTGATCAACGCCGACCCCTCGGCGGTCAACAGATAGTTGGGTTCAATCGTAACCGGACGCATCTGGTCCGGCAATCGGGCATCATGACGCATGAATCAATCAATTCCTAGCGCGGTTTCAGAACCGCGGAAAACAGAAAACCGAGCAGCGCAATCGCACCCACAATCAGCACAAGGCAAGGAACGCCTACCTTCAGATCGTCTTTCGTAATGCGGGTCGGCGCCGCGCCTTTGGACGGCTTGGGCTTCGCCATAGAGTTAGATATTCCGATAGTAACATTAAGGGATGCAGCGTCTGCTCCTCCTTCCCGTCCTGCTTCTCGCCGCTTGCGCCGGCCCCGCTGTTCCCGCCACGCAGGAGCCCCCCAAACAGGTGCCCGGCGGCTGGACCCTTGCCTCCTCAACCGCGCTCACCGACCCCTTCCCCCTCGCCATCCAGCCCGCCCAATCCTGGCGCACCACCTACCACGGTCCCCAGGACATCCAAGCCACCTTCTACCGCTTCCCCTCAAACACCGAAGCCTTCGAAGTCCTGCAGAAATGGAAGAAGGCCCCCGGCGAAATCACCTTCCACGACGGCGCCTTCCTCATCGTCATCCCCCCCCAGGAAGTTCCCAAACAGGCCGCCGGCGACTTCGCCGAAGGCGTCCTCACCGCCATCCACTAACCCATGCCCCTGCTCCGCGCCGAACGCCGCAGCGCCCTCGACCGCTTCTTTGAAGCGGCCCTCCTCGCCCTGCTCCTCAGCGGCTTTCTCGCCCTGGCTTCTTCCGGCGAACTCGATCCCTTCACCCTCTCGCTCACCTCCCTCGCCTTCGCCCTCCGCCTCGCGCTCTTCGCCGTCCGGCGCGGCCTCGAACTCCCCGCCGCCTGGGCCAACGCCGCCGTCATCCTCTACGCCGCCTTCTACCCCATCGACTACGGCTACCTCTCGCAGGACTTCCTTGCCGCCACCGTCCGCATGATCTGCTTCCTCACCGTCGCCAAGGGCCTCACCGCCCTCACCAACCGCGACGCCCTCTACGCCGTCCTCATCGCCTTCGCCGAACTCCTCGCCGCCGCCCTACTCTCGGCCAGCCTCCTGTTCTTCCTCTTCCTCGCCCTCTTCCTCGCCGCC
>JADCJL010000262.1 GCA_020247055.1 Acidobacteriaceae bacterium
CAGGCCGCAGCGAGGCCGTTGTGCGCGATTCCAAAAAAAGCGCCCAGGCCGCAGCGAGGCCGTTGTGCGCGGCTTCAAAAAAGCGCACAGGCCGCAGCGAGGCCGTTGTGCGCGATTCCAAAAAAAGCGCCCAGGCCGCAGCGAGGCCGTTGTGCGCGGCTTCAAAAAAGCGCACAGGCCGCAGCGAGGCCGTTGTGCGCGTTCCTCAGAAATGAAACTTCGCCACCAGCTCCCACACGCGCGGGTCGAGCGCTGTCGTGATGCTGCCAAACCCCGGAGCACCGAAGCTGCCGTTCGGGTTGCCCAGCGGCGGCGTATTCGTCGCGTTGAACGCCTCAGCCCGGAGTTCAAGGCGCCTCGCCTCCCCCAGCCGGAAGCTCCGCCCCAGCATCAGGTCCACCGCGCGATAGCCCGGTCCCACCACCGGGTTCCGCGAACTGTTGCCAAGCGTGAACTGCGGCGCCGGCCGGAACGCCGCCGTGTCGAACCACCGCGCCGTCGAACGCTCCCCCCGCCCCAGTTGCGGGTTCGCCACGCGGTTCGGCCGCTGCACCCCGAAACCGGCAAACGCATTCAGGTTGTTGGCCTGCGTCACCGCCACCGGACTGCCCGACTGCGCCCGGACCATGCCCGCCACCTGCCAGCCGCGCAGCCAGCGGCTCCGCCCCGTCAGCTCATAAACGAATCCGGCCGAGAAGTTGTGCGGCACGTTGCCGGTGGAGACGTCTTTCTCCAGACGCCGGTTAAAGCTGTCGGCGGCCTGAAAGTTCGCCACCGGCCCCGAGAGCAGCGCCGAGTCAAACACCGCCCCGGCGTCATCAATCAGACGCGAAAACGTGTACGCCAACGTCAGCGTCAGCCCGCGCGCAAACCGCTTCTCCGCCCGCGCCTGCGCCGAGTGGTACGTGGAGTGGCCCACGTTGTTCCGGTACAGCGCCACGGTGGTGAACCGCGGGAACGGCCGCAGCAGCTGCGCCCGCGGAATCGTCGGCCCTCCCAGCGGACTCCCGGCCGGCAACCGGCCCGCCCACGGATTGGCCACCGCCTCGGTCAACGGCGCGCCCAGCGCCAACTGCTCCACCGTCAGCTGGTTCAGGTTCCCGTCGGGAACGCCCAACCGTGTCAGCTTCGACCCCAGGTAACCCGCCTCCACGCTCCAATGGGCGCCGAAGCTCTTCTGCACGCTCAGGTTCCACTGCTGGGCGTAGCCGCTGCCGTTATCCCGCTGCACGCCAAAGACGCCCTGGCCCAACCCCGCGTCCGGCCCCGGCCCCTGCGGGCGGACCGTCGGCCCCTGCGCCAGAAGAAACGCCGGGGTGAGATTGTCGAGCGTCTGCTGCCCCAGCGATTGCACGAAGGGAAACAGGGGCGTCGTAAAGGGCGTGGTGATGCCGGCCTGTTCAATCCAGGTCAGGCTGTAGCCGGACCGGAGAACCAGCGAATCCCGCAGCAGGAACGCGACCCCGACCCGCGGCGCCAGCAGCCGCTTCTCCAGGCGGCGCGCCGCGCGCGGTTGGCCTGGGGAGCCCAAAAAGTCCAGACGCTCGCTGTTCAGGTTGAAGACCGCCCCCTGGTCTCCCACCACCGTCGAAGGGAAATTCAGCGTGTAGCGGAGACCCGGATTCCAACTCAGCCGCCGCGAAACCCGCCAGTCGTCCTGCAGGAAGAACTCAGCCGTCTGCGCCCGCGGCCGCAGCACCTCCGGCTGTGCGTCCAGGCTGAACCGCCCCACCTGCCCCAACAGAAACGAACCGAACGACGATCCGCCGCTCACGGCTCCGCTGGCAGCCAGCGCCCCGGTGAACAGCGGGGGGAACTGAAAGTTTCCCGTCGGATAAGCGGGCTGCAGAACGTCGAGCGTCTGCCGCCGCAGGTCCACCCCGGCCTTGCCGTGGTGCCCGCCCCGCATCCAGGAAAACGTGTTCGCCAGCTGCAGCACCGCGGTGGCGAACCGGGCGTTGCTGTTGGCGGGCGGCCCCAACTGCTGCAGTCCGATGATGTCGAACGTGGGCAGCACATCGGCGAACGAAGAGGCTGGCAGATGGGGGATGCCGGTCGCCGCCGTGGCGGACTGCCCGCTCCGCAGGGCGCGGCGCGCGAGGCGTCGAGCGGTATAGCCCGCGCGGAACTGATTGACGATGGCCGGCCGCGGAGTCCAGGTGTGCTCCCCGGCCACGCTGTCGGCCCGCGTCACGGTGTCGCCGGGAACCCCCGTGGTCAGGTTGCCGCCGCCGTCCGGCAGCGGGGTGGCCGGCCGGCTGTGGTCGCGGAGAAACGCGTAGCGGCTGAAAAAGCGCTGCGCGGGGCTCTGGTAGTGGTCTCCCCGAACGTCGAACTGTTCGGCGGCTGTCCGTTCGTTGGCGAGGCGGCGGTAGTTATTGGCCCTGGTATCCACGTCGGGCGCCGGGTAGCGAACCGCGACGGCCTGCGCCGCGGGGTCGAAGCGGGCGGCCGGGATCCGGTTGGCGGGAAACGGGTCGCGGGCGTAACCGGCCGCCGAGCGGCGGGTGGTGGCCGGGTCGAAGATAGCGGCGGGGAACAGACCGCTGCGCTCGGCGATGGTGGGGACGGTGCTGGTGCGTACCACCCCCGTCTCAAGGCGAGTACCCTGCCAGTCGGCAAACAGGAACGTCCGGTTCCGAGCCAGCGGCCCGCCGAGGACCAAGCCATGCTGGTTCCGGCGGAAACGCGGCTTATCCCCGGCCGGGGCGAACCGGTTGCGGGCGTTCAGCCGCTCGTTCCGGAAGAACTCGAATACGGTAACGCGCCAACTGTTGGTTCCGGACTTCTGCGTCACCAGAATCACCCCGCCGTTCGATCGGCCGTACTCGGCGGCGTAGCTGTTGGTCTCGACACGGAACTCTTCAATGGCGTCCAGAATCGGGTAGTAAGCCACCTGGCCGGGTTCGGGCTGCAGCACGCTGATGCCGTCGTAGAGATACTCGCTCACCCGCGGCCGGCTGCCGTTGATGCGCGGCAGCAAGCCGCCCGGCGGTAGCGTCACGCCGGGCGAGAGCGCCAGCAGGGGGACAAAATTTCGGCCGTCGAGGGGCAGCGTGACCACCTTTTGCTGCTCCACGACAAAGCTCACGGTGCCGCGGGCGGACTGCAACAGCGGCGGCGCCGCGCTGACCTCTATCGCCTGGCTGGCGTCGCCCAGCGCAAGGTCCAGGTCCACCGTGGCGCGATCGCCCACCCGCAGGCCGATGCCGTCGCGGCGCAGCGGGGCGAACCCTACCCGGGTGGCGGTCAGGACATAGCTGCCGGCTGGCAGGGCCGGGAAGTGGTAGTCTCCCGCGGGCCCGGATGCCTGCGTCACGGTCAGGCCGGTGGCCGTGTGCCGCAGCGTGATCGCGGTGGCGGCGACGGGCAGACCGCCGGGGTCGCGGACGAAGCCTCCGAGCTCCGCGGTGGTGGCTTGCGCCAGCGCGGCCGAGGGGAGAATGGCGAGAAGGGCGAGGCGAACCCCGGAGCGAGTGAGTCTGATAAACACGACAGTGTCATTGTAGCAAGACAGATGGAATCGGCGTCGGATGGGCATCCCCTTGCTCCGCCGAATTTCCTGTGATATGACATCCCGTACTGTAAGGGACATACCCGTAACGGGGTAATCCGGCGCAGTCATGCTTTGTCTAAAGGGGAAATGGAATGAAGTTGTTTCATACCGCCGCGCTAGTTAGCGCGGCACTGGCACTATCTTTATCTGCGCCGAACCTGGCCGCGCAAACCGTCGCCGGCCAGATCTCGGGCCTGGTAACCGACCCGTCGGGGTCAGCCATCGCCGGCACCAGTGTCGTTGTCACCGACATTGAGCGCAACGTCAACTTCCGCACCGAATCGAACGAAAGAGGCTTTTTCGTCGTTACGCCGCTGCCGCCTGGGCGCTACCGCCTGCGGGCCGAAAAGCAGGGCTTCCGCGCCTACAACGTCGAGTCGCTGCCGATTGCAACGCAACAGAAGGCCGAGGTGAACATCGCCCTGCAGCTGGGAGCGGTGTCGGAGTCGGTCACCGTAACCGGCGGGGCGCAGCTCGTCGAAACCACCACGGCGACGCTCAGCGGCGTCGTCGAAAACAAGCGGATCATCGACCTGCCGCTCAACGGCCGAAACGTCTACTCGCTCGCCTGGGCCACGGCGGGCGTGTTCCCGCAGCGTCCGGCCAACGGGAACGCCAACGAAGGGTTCCACTCCATCGGCATCTTCACGGTGAACGGCGGCCGGGACTCGTCAAACGCCATCATGATGGACGGCGTGCCGGTGACCATGAACTCGAACACCGCGAACATGAACGCCAACAGCGCGGTGCCGTCGGTTGAAGGCGTCGAGGAGTTCCGGATTCAGACCAACTCCTACAGCGCCGAGTACGGCCGGTCGGGCGGCGGCGTACTCACCATCGCCACCAAGTCGGGTACGAACGATTGGCACGGCTCGCTCTTTGAGTTCATGCGCAACTCGAAGCTCGACGCCAACAATTGGTTCGCCAACGCCAGCGGTCAACGCCTGGCCGTCTTCCAGCGCAACGAATTCGGCGCGAGCTCCGGCGGACCGCTCTCGATACCAAAGCTCTATAACGGCAAGAATCGGACCTTCTTCTTCGTCGTCTACGAAGGCCGCCGGCAGCGTTCGGCGTCCACCCGCTTCTTCACCCTGCCGACCGATGAGCAGATGAACGGCGACTTCTCGAAGACCCTGACCGCCGCCGGACAACTCCGCAACATCTACGACCCGTTCTCGACGACGCCGGATCCGGCGCGGCCAGGCCAGTTCCTGCGGACCGTCTTCCCGGGCAATCGGATTCCCGTGAGCCGGTTTGACCCCGTCGCGGCAAACGTCTTGAAGTTCTACGGACCCCGGCCGAACCTGCCGGGCCAGCTCAACACCGCCCAGAACAACTTCTTCTTCCAGGGCAAGGCGCCGACGGACGTCAACCGCGGCACCGGCAAGTTCGACCACAATTTCAACGAAAATCAACGCATTTTCTTCCGCTACACGCTGTTCCAGAACGAGAACTCGCAGCCCGAGCTTTGGGCCGGCCCCGGGTGTCCGGACGGCGGCTGCTACTCCAACTACGAGCGGCAGCAGAACGCGGCCCTCGACTACAGCTGGACGCTGAACCCCACCACGCTCGTCAACCTGCGCTACGGCTTTGCACGGTCCATTCTCGACCGCGGCAGCTGGCACAAAGGTTTCCGCCCCACCGCGCTGGGCCTGCCCGCCTACACCGAAACCGGCGCCGACCTGCTGGCCTTCCCGGAGTTCTCGGTCGAAGAGATGACGATGCCCGGCCTGTTGCACCACTGGAACTTCCGGTCGGCCAACCAGTCGCACACCTTCGTGGGCACGCTCTCGAAGGTCACGGGCAGCCACTCGATCAAGTATGGGTCCGAGGTGCGGCTGAACCTGATTAACCACATGCAGGCCCCCTGGAGCCTGAACTTCACCTTCAACCGCGGCATGACCCAGGGTCCGGATCCCCGCGTGGTGTCGGCCAATGGCGGCTTCGGCTTTGCCTCCTTCCTGCTCGGTACGGGCGCGGGCGGCAGCGAAGTGCACGGTATCCGCCCGGCCCTCGAAAGCAAGAGCTACGGCTTCTATGTTCAGGACGACTGGAAGGTGAACCGCAAGTTGACCATTAACCTCGGCCTGCGCTGGGACTTCGAGACCGGCTTGACGGAACGCCATAACCGGTACGCGGTGTTCGATCCCACGGCGCAGAGTCCGCTCAGCCAGCGCACCGGTTTGAACCTGATGGGCGGCTGGACCTTCCCGAATCAGGGCGGCCGCGGCCGCACGCTGCGCGACATCGAGTGGAGCAAGATCGCCCCGCGCATCGGCCTCGCCTACCAGGTCCGGCCGGGCCTCGTGATCCGCACCGGCGGCGGCATCTTCTACACCATGGCCACCTACGGCGCCAACAACTACGGCACGGCGCCCTTCCGCGCCACCACCCCGTGGGTGCCGACCATCGACGGCGTCACCCCGACCGACCTGCTGCGCAATCCGTTCCCGAACGGCGTGCTGCAGCCGGAAGGGCCGAAAAATGGACTGATGGCCGCTCTCGGTCAGGGGGTCGGCTCGCCCGTGCCCTCCAACATGACAACGCCCTACAACAGCCAGTGGAACTTCTCCATCGCCCAGGACTTTGGCAGCACCACGGTACTCGAACTCGCCTACGCCGGCAACAAAGGGACCAAGCTGCCGCTCGGCTGGCAGATGGACCAACTGCCGAACTCGCTCATCCGGCCCGACGCCGGCCTGCTCGACGTAGTGCCGAATCCGTTCTTCGGCATCATTCCGGTGGGCCCGCTGTCCACCCGGACGGTGCAGCGCGGCGAACTCCTCACCCCCTTCCCGCATCTGCCCGGCGTCTCCTACGCGGGCACCTCGTGGGGCAACTCCAACTTCCACAGCCTGCAGGCGACCCTCAAAAAGCGCTTCTCGGGCGGTGGCACCGTCGTGGTCGCCTACACCTGGTCCAAGCTGCTGGCTGACGGCGGCGACAACGCCTGGGATTCGGCCGGCTTCCGCGACTTCAACTGCCGCGCCTGCGACAAGTCCGTTTCGCCGTACCACTATCCCCACCGCGTGGTCACCACCGCGACCTACGAACTGCCGTTTGGCAAGGGCAAGAAGTTCGGCAGCACCTGGAAGGGCTTCACCAACGCGGTGCTCGGCCAGTGGCAGGTCAACGGAATTGTGACGCTGAGCAGCGGCCAGCCGCTGCAGATGCTCACCACCGGCAACACCAGCTTCAGCTTCGGCGGCGGCCAGCGGCCGGATTCGACCGGCAAGGACGCCCGGCTCGACAACCCGACCCTCGACCGCTGGTTCGACACGGCGGCCTTCCGCCTGCCGGCGCAGTACACCTTCGGCAACGTGGGACGGATGCATCCGAACCTCCGCGCTGATTTCGTCGAAATGCTGGATCTTTCGGTGTTCAAGCGCTTCAACGTCTTCAGCGAACGCGTGGGCCTCGAGTTCCGGGCCGAGAGCTTCAACGCGTTCAACCATCCCGTGTTTGCCGCCCCGAACACCACGGTGGGCAACGCGCAGTTCGGCCGGGTGACCGGCATGGCCAACGCGCCGCGGCAGACGCAGTTGGCGCTGAAGCTGCTCTGGTAGCAGGAACGCCCCGGGCCGGCTTACCGGCCGGCCCGGGGCGGCACGCAAAGCTTACGCCACCACCCCGTTAATCACCTCACCGCCCGTGTCCGTCAGCCGCATCTGGCGGCCCGCGTGATAATGCGACAGCCGCATATCGTTCAGCCCCATCAGGTGCAGAATGGTCGCGTGCACATCGCGCATGCGGTAGACCTTTTCCACCGCCTTCCAGCCCAGCTCATCCGTCGCGCCCACGCTCACCCCTGGCTTCACGCCCCCGCCCGCGAAGAACATCGTCATCGCCTTCGTGTTGTGGTCCCGCCCGGCTTTGTCCCGCAGGTCCGCCGGATGGTCCGGCGTCCGGCCAAACTCGCCCATCCAGACGATCAGCGTCGAATCGAGCAGGTTGCGCTGCTTCAAATCCCGGATGAGCCCCGCGATGGGCAGGTCCACCTCGCGGGCATTCTTGGCGTGCCCTTTGAGAAGATCCGTGTGGCTGTCCCAGGACTGGCTCGGCGTATACAACTGCACGAAGCGGACGCCCTTCTCCACCAACTGCCGCGCCATCAGACAGCGCGTGCCAAACGACCGCGTCGTCTCGTCGTCCAGGCCGTACATCTTCCGCGTCGCCTCGCTCTCCTTGGCTAAGCGGAGCACATCCGGCACCTCGGTCTGCATCCGGAAGGCCAGCTCATAGGCATCAATGCGCCCCTGCAGATCGGGGTTGGTAAAGTTGCCGTCAAGATAACCGTGGTTGTAAGACCGCAGCAGCTCCATCTGGTCCTGGCGGTCTTTCTCGGTCAGGTTGCCGGCCGGCTGCAGGTCGTTGATCGGATCGCCCTTCCACTGCATCATCGTGCCCTGATAGGAAGCCGGCAGAAACCCGGCGCCCCACTGCTGCGAGCCGCTGAAGGGGAGCGCGCGGAAGTCCGGCAGCACCACGAACCCCGGCAGATTCTGGTTCTCCGAACCCAGCCCGTAGGTGACCCACGAACCCACCGAAGGGCGGCCGGGCAGCACTAGGCCCGTGTTCATCAGGAACGTCGCGGCCGGATGGTTGCCGTTCTCGCCGGTGATGGTCTTGACGAACGCGAGGTCATCGACGCAGGTGGCCAGCTGCGGAAACAGCTCGGAGACATCCATGCCGCACTGGCCGTATTTGGCGAATTTCCAGGGACTCTTGAGGATCAACCGCGGCTTGGTGTAGAGCTCCGGCTGGTCGGTGCGCTTCTCGTTGGTCCAGTCGAGGGTCGTGTTGTCGAACTTCTCGAGCGCGGGCTTGGGGTCGAACGTGTCCATCTGCGCCACGCCGCCGAGCATGGTGAGAAAGATGCAAGACTTGGCCTTGGCCGCATGGTGCGGGGCGCGGGAGGCGAGCGGGTTGGCGGCGCGCAGCTGATCCATCAGCGCGAGGCCGCCCACGCCCACCAGGCTGCGGTAGAGAAAGTTACGGCGGTTCCATTCGTGGCTCATGCGGCGCTACTCCAGGTAGAGAAACTCGTTCAGGTTGAAGAGGACGACGCCCAGGCGGGCCAGCGCGTCGGCGGCCTCGCGGCCGGCGTATAGCTTCCGGGCCTGCTCCAGTTCGGGGCCGGCCGGTTCGCGCTGCAGGGTGAGCGAAAAGGCTTTGCGGATCTGCTGCGCCGGGTCGGGGCCAGCCAGTTCAATCACGCGCGCGGCAAACCGGCGCGATTCGGCGTCGGTAAGCTCGCCGTTGAGCAGCGTGAGCGCTTGCGGGGAAACCGTCGTCACGCTGCGGCGCGCGCAGCTCTCGCTCATGTTGGCCGCGTCGAACACCTCCATCAGCGGCATGGCCAGCGAGCGCCGTTGAAAGGCGTAGACGGAACGGCGGCGCTGCGCGCTTTCCGGCGAGGGATACCACTTGAACATCTGAAAGCCCTGCGCGATCTCGTCCTTGACGTGGAAGAACATGCCGGGGCCGCCCGCTTCGGGGTTGAGGCCCCCGCTCGCCGTCAGGATCGAGTCGCGGAGAGCCTCGGATTCGAGGCGTATCCAGTTCATGCGCGACAGCAGGCGGTTGGCGGGGTCGATCTCGCTAATCGCCTTGGCCTCCGGGTGCCGCGTCGACTGCAGGTAGGCGTTCGAGGTCAGCATCAGCCGGTGCATGGCTTTGATGCTCCACTTCTTTTCGATGAAGCGCAGCGCGAGCCAGTCGAGCAGCTCCGGATGCGTGGGCCGGTCGCCGTTCAGGCCGAAGTCGGACGGGGTGCGGACAATGCCTTCGCCGAAATGGTGCTGCCAAATGCGGTTGACCATCACGCGGGCCGTCAGCGGATTGGCCGGGCTCACCATCCATTCGGCCAGCGCTTTGCGGCGGCCCGAGCGGTAGCGGCCGGGGAAGGCGATCTTGGCCGGGTCGCTGTTGCCGGTGATGGCTTTAAGAAAGCCCGGCTCGACGCGCGCGCCCGGCGCCGAGCGCTCGCCGCCGGCGAGCACGAAGGTGGGCTCCACCTCCATCACCGCCGGCGGGGCCACTTCGTTGACACTGTAGGCGATCGGCTGATGGCGCGCCACTTCGAGCGTCAACCGGGCGGCGCGTTCCGCCGCCGCGGCGTGCTGTTGGCGCTCGGCGGCGGTGAAGGCCGGAGACTCCTTCTCTTTGAGCAGCTTCTGCAGTTCGCCTTCCTTGAGGCCGGCGGCGGTGAGCTTGACCTTGAGTTTGGTTTCAAGCTCCTTGACCGCTTCGTTGGCGGCTTCGAGCTGGTCTTCGAGGGCGCGGAGCCGGTGGCGCCAGGCGAGGCGGCCGCCTTCGGCGTTCAGATGCGGCACCGGCCGGTCGTCGATGCGCGTGGCGGCGAAGAAGGCCTGGAGCCGGTAGAAGTCCTTCTGTGGAATCGGGTCGTACTTATGATCGTGGCAGCGGGCGCAGCCGACGGTGAGCCCGAGAAAGACCTGCGAAGTCGTGCCGGCCATCTCGTTCAGCCAGTCCAGGCGAAGCTGCGCATCGAAGTTGGTGTCGCGCTCCCACGGACCCATGCGGAGGAAGCCGAGGGCAAGCAGGCCCTCGTTTTCGGCGTTGGCGCCGCGGGCTCCGGGGCGGGGCTGCCACTCGTCGCCGGCGAGCTGTTCGAGCACGAACTCGTCGTAGGGCTTGTCGTGATTAAAGGCGCGGATGACATAGTCGCGGTAGCGCCAGGCGGTGGGCCGTTCGCCGTCGATGGCGAAGCCATCGCTCTCGGCGAAGCGGACAAGATCGAGCCAGTGGCGGCCCCAGCGTTCGCCGTAACGAGGGTCCTCGAGCAGGCGGTCGACAAGCTTGGGGTAGGCATCGGGGGCCGGATCGGTGAGGAACTGCCGGGCCTCCTCTTCGGTGGGCGGCAGGCCGATCAGGTCGAAGTAGACGCGCCGCAGGAGCGCGCGTTTCGAAGCCGGCGGCGCGGGCGCGATCCCCTTCTCTTCGAGCTTGCTGAGCAGGAAGGCGTCGATCGGGTTGCGGACCCAGGCGCCGTTCCGCACCGCGGGCGCCTTTGGCTCGACGGGCGGGCGGAACCCCCAGGAGATGTGGTCGCGGCTGCCGGGGGCGGGCGCGGCGGCTGGCGTCAGGCTATCAATCGCCGCGGCGAGCGCCGTGATGGCGGCGTCGGGCAGCGGCTTGCCGCCGATGGGCATGCGCGGGTTGCGTTCGCCGCGCAGAAACTGCACCAGCAGCGAGGCGCTCGACCGGCCGGGCACGAGCGCCGGGCCGCGCTTGCCACCCCGGAGCAGGTCGTCTAGCGAGGCGACCTGGAGCGCCGCCTGGGCCTGCGGGCCGGTGTGGCAGCTGGCGCAGTGGGCGGCGAGCAGGGGCGCTATCTTGTCCCGGAAGATCGCCGCGTCGTCCGCGGCAGCCAGGGAGGTGGCGAGCGTGGGAATGGCAAGGAGACGAAGAAGAGACATACGGGGCACCACGGCGATCGACCTCAATTCTACGTTGGCTTCGTTTCGCAAAATGGCTACCTGCCCATCAACCGCTTCAAGGTGTCGGACCCGGCCCGGCCCCGTACGATCTTCTTCAGCTTCTCCGGGTCGCCTTCGGCGCCCTGCCGCTGAATCGCTTCGCGGTAGCGCTCCTGATGGTCGGCGAGGTCGAGCGGCGTTTCGCCCAGCGAGTTCTTCGCCTCGAGCGGCGCCCCCTGCGCGTGCAGGAATTCGATCATTTCGGGCCGGCCTTGAATGGCCGCCAGGTGCAGAATGCTCTGCTGCTGGCGCGGGAGAGTGATGGCCTCGACGGGATCGGGAATCTTATCCTGCGGGTTCCAGCGCGCGCGCACATCCGCGCCGCGAGCCACCAGTTCGCGGGCCATGGCGACATCGCCGGCCAGCACGGCTACGGAGAACGGCGTGTGGCCGTCGCGGCGGCCGAGGTTCGGGTTGCCGCCGCGTTCGGCCAGCAGACGCAGCAGTTCGACGCTGCCGGAGCTGGCCGCGATATGCATGGGCGAGGAGCCGGGCGGGGCCGGGTTGATGCGGACATCGCCGGCGGGTCCGCCGGTAGGATAGATGGTCTGCGCGTTCGGATCGGCGCCCGCGGCGAGCAGCCGGCGCACGATGGCGAGCGATTCGGCCAGGGCGTTGGCCGGGGAGGATCCGTCATCGGCGCCCAAGGCGAGCGCCGCCGCGGTCTGCCCGTAGGCCCCGCTCTGCCGCACCCCGCTGCGCGCCGCTTTCGCTACGGCCAGCGCCGCGCCATGCAGCGCCGTGTAGCCCGCGCCGTCGACGTTCTTTACGGTGGCGCCGCGGTCGAGCAGCAGGGCGGCCATGGCCAGGTCCGGCCGGAAGCGCTGCGAGCTGCCCGCCGTCGCCGGAGCCCCGCGGCCGGGGATAAAGGTGCCCGCCGGCGCGTCCCATTTATAGAGCGCCGCCAGCAGGGGCGTGGTGCCGTCGGCGGCCGTCGCGTTAGCGTCGAGACCGGCTTCAAGCAGCAGGCGGGCCGAGGCGACGTCGTTCTTCTGCACGGCGAAAAAGAGCGCGTTCAATCCGCCCTTCTTCACGGTGTAGTCGCCGTCGTTGTTCCACGGGATACCGGTTTTGCCGAGCGTCACTGTGGTCGGCAGGTAAAAGGTGTACTTCACGTCCCAGGTCTTGGTCGTCAGCCGCGGGTCGGCGCCACGGGCGAGCAGCAGACGCACCGCCTCCGGCCGGCCCGCCGCCCACATTAGCGCCGTCTGCCCAAACTTCTGATCGCGTGCATTGACGGCCGCGCCCTTGGCGAGCAGCCGCTCGAGGACATCGACGCGCCCTAGCCGCGCCGCCGTCATCAACGGGGTTTCGCCGTTCTCCCGCGCCACGTTCGGGTCCGCCCCGGCGGCCAGCAGCTGTTCGACCAGCGTGAGCGGCCCGTTGGCCACGGCCAGCGCCAGCGGCCCGAGCCCGAGCTCATTCGTCAGGTTGGCGTCGGCCCCGGCTTTCAGCAGCAGCTCCGTGATTTCGGCGTTCGCGCGCACGGCTGCCCAGCCGAGCGGCGTGGTCCCGTCGGGCTCCCGGGCGTTCGGGTTGGCGCCCTGCCGCAGCAGTTGCCGCACGGCGGCCCGGTCATCGTCCCGCACGGCGCGGAACAGGTCCGGGGCATCCGTGGCGGCGCTCAGCGCCAGCGGAAACCAGGCCCACCAGGCTACGGCTGCGGCCCGCATCGCGCTTATACCTCCAGCCGGTTCAGCCGGCCGGTGCTGTCGCCCAGTTTTTCGGTGGGTACGCCCACCTTATCGAGCATCGTCAGGTAAAGGTTCGTGAGCGGCGTCTCATCGCCCGGGAACTTCAGGTAGCGGCCGCCCGCAATCCGCCCCGCCGCTCCACCGGCGAGGATGATGGGCAGGTCGCGCTGGCTGTGCGAGGTGGGCACGCTGAGGTTGCTGCCGTAAAGGATCAGCGAGTGGTCGAGCAGCGTGGAGCCGCCCTCCTTAATCGCATCGAGTTTGCTGAGGAAATAAGCGAACAACCGCGACTGGTCCACGTTGATCTTGGCGAGCGCGTCGAGCTTGTCCTTTTCAAAATTGTGGTGCGAGATCTCGTGGTGGCCCATCGAAATGCCCAGGTGCGGATAGTTGATCGAGGTCGCCTCGCGGGCGTACATAAAGGTCCAGACGCGGGTGAGGTCGGCCTGCACGGCCAGCGTCTGCAGGTCGAACATGAGCTTGACGTGCTCGGGCCAGGAGTCGGGCGCACCGGCCGGCCGGGCCATCGCCGGCAGATCCATCGGCCGCTTCTGTGAGGCCACCTGAATCCGCCGCTCCACGTCTCGGATCGACTCGACATACTCGTCCAGCTTCCGCCGGTCGGCGGCGCCCAGGCGCAGTTTCAACTCGGCGATCCGTTCGGTGACACTGTCGAGGCTGCTGCGGTCGGCCGCATCGCGGGCGGCCGCGGCGACCGGATCGATGCGGCCGCCTTCGCCGAACAAACGTTCAAACACGCGCCGCGGGTTGTACTCAAACGGCAGCGGCGTCGTCGCGCTCTTGAACACCGGGCCCACGTGCGCCGCCCCGCCGTTATTGTTCTCGGTGGAAAGCTCAAGCGAAGCAAACGGCGTATCCTTGCCGAGCGTCCGCGCGGCCAACTGATCGACCGAGATACCCACCTGCACCTTACCCTTCACCGGCTCCACGCCCGTGAGGAAGGAAGCCAGCGCCCGGTCGTGGAAGCCGGCTTTGCTGCGGTCCGGGTCCGACGACAGACCGCTCATCACCACCATCTTGCCGCGGTGCGGCGACAGCGGCGCCAGCGCCTCGCTGAAACGGTAGTTGGCCCCTTCGCCGGCCGGCCGCCAGCGGTCCTGATCCACACCCAGCGGGTAGATCACAAATCCCAACCGCCGCACCGGCGCGGCCGCCGTCAACTTCTCGGCCGTCAGGGCCGGCACCATTGCTTCGAGCAACGGCAGCCCCAGACACACCCCGGCGCCACGCAAAAACGTCCGGCGGGGCAGATGCTTTTTCTCGACAAACATGGCTTCAGCGCTCCTGCTTCTGTTTCCTTTGAAAGGGGATGCTTCGCACGATGGCCAGAACCAGATCATGGAAGCGGTATTCGTTTGCCGCGGTTTCGCGGAGGATGGAGCGGATGGCCGGTTGATCCCGGCCGTCCAACTCGCGGCCCAGCGCGTAGGTCAACAGCCGCTCGACCGTAGCGTGGGCAAACTCTTCGCCCCGGCTGAGCAGCATGGATTTCAATCCCTGCGGGCCCGTGAACTCGCCGCCGCCGAGCAGCTTGGCGGAGGCGTTAATCGGCCCACCTTCGTCCTTGCTCCGCCACCGGCCGAGCACGTCGAAGTTCTCGAGGGCAAAGCCGAGCGGATCGATGCGGTCGTGGCAGGCCGCGCAACTCGGGTTGGCGCGGTGCCTTTCCACCTGCTCCCGGGCCGTCAGCCGGCGGCCGTCGCCGGCCTTCTCTTCAAGCGGCGGCACGTTGGCGGGCGGGGCCGGCGGCGGCGAGTTCAGCAGATTGTCGAGGATCCACCGGCCGCGCAGTACCGGCGAAGTCTTCGTCGAGTGCGAGGTCAACAGCAGCACACTGCCGTGCCCAAGCAGGCCGCTCCGCTCCGGATGCCGGTCGAGCGCCACGCGCCGGAAGCCGGGACCGGTCACCCCGGCGATGCCGTAGTGCCCGGCCAGGCGTTCGTCCAAATAGGTGTAGTTCGCCCGCAACAGATCGAGCACGCTGCGGTTCTCGCGCAGCAGGCTGTTGACGAAAAGGCGCGTCTCGGTGGCGAACGCTGCCCCGAGCGCGGCATCGAACTCCGGATACAACTCCTTATCCGGCGCTGTGCCGGACAACATCCGCAACCCCAGCCACTGCGCGGCAAAGTTATCGAGCAGCGCCGCCGAACGCCCGTCGGCCAGCATTCGCCGCACCTCCCGCTCAAGCACTCCCGGCGCGCGCAGCTTACCCGCCGCCGCCAGGTTCAGCAACCCATCGTCCGGCAGACTGCTCCACAGGAAGAACGACAGGCGCGAGGCCAGCTCAAATTCGTTGACGGGATGCGCCGCCCCCGGCGCCGCGCTAGCCGCGTCAAACTCCAGGCGGAAGAGGAAGTCCGGCGCCAGCAGCACATCGCGGATAGCCGCGGCGATCGCACTTTCAAAGGGCTTCCGCGCGGCCCGGGCGGCGCGGAAGCTCTTCAGGAAAGGCTCCAACTCCCGCGGGTTCACGTCGCGGCGGAACGCCCGCCGCACCAGCGGCGCGAGAATGCGTTGAGCGCAGGCGCCCTCCTCCGCATCCGCCGCGGGCCGGCAGGTGAAGATGCGCGCCCGGCTCGGCGTCTCGCCCGGCCCGGTCACGTTGTATGGTCCGGCAATCTCAATGCGGCCCAGCACGGGTGGACCGGGCAAGCCGTCGAAGGCCGCCTCTCCCGCCGTCATGCCGCCGATGTCGAACCGCTTCACGCGGCGGCCGTCCACGCGGAACTCGATCGTGGGACGCACCGCCGTACCCAACACGTCAAGCGGCCCGCCCAGCGGCAGCCCGCCCGGCCCGCCCACGTTCAGCACGGGGCCTTCCCGCTCGGCATACTCATCGGGAAACGTCACAATCACGGTGTGTGCGCCGGCCTTCACCTTCGTCAGGCGCTGCCGGAAGAAACGCACGCCTTCAATGGGCGTCAGGCTTTCTTTCGCGAGAAACGCCCGCAGGTCGTAGTCGCCGTCCTTCGGAAAGTAGTGCGTCACGCGGATGCCGCCGCGCGTGCCGAACGGCATCCCCTCGCCCTGCCAGACCGCCTGCGTCCCCGTCGCCGGATAGATCTCAACGACCGGCGATGCTTCGCCCGTGCCTGTGGCCAACGCGCTCACCCGCCGCGCCACGTTCAGGTAGCGTTCGAGCAGCAGCGGCGACATCGACAGCGCGTCGGCGATGTTGTCAAACCCCGCGGCCACCTGATCCGGCGGCAGCTCCGCGTCGAGCGCCGTCTCCAGATGCAGCAGGTCCCGCACCGCGTTGGCATATTCGGTCCGGTTCAAACGCCGGATCACCGGCGCCCCGGCAAACGCCGTCCGCTGCGCCGCGCGGTCCAACTCGGTCACCAGGCCCGCGACGAAACTCCGCGACAGGCCGGCCTCCGGGCGGGGCATCGCCGCCGGTGGCATCTCGCCGGCCCGCACGCGCTTCAGAACCTTTTCCCAAACCTCCGGACGCGCCGCCGTTTCGACGCTGCCCAATCCGTCAAGCGACAGTCCGCCGGCCTTCGCCTGGCCGTTATGGCAGCCCGCGCAGTAGCGCCGCGTAAAGGCCTCCCGGCTCTCGGTCGGCGCGTACGCCAGCGCCGTGCCGGACAGCACCATCCACGCCGCGTAAACAGGGGCACTCGTTCTCCGCATCACTCCATTCGCTCGCGTCCTATTTGGACCAATTCGAGTTTATCGCCATCTCGCCCGGAGTGTGGCGCCTGATGTAGAATCGGGAACCGGAACCGATCCGAGCCCACTATGAACAGCGCCTACCCCCTCCCCCGCCGCACCCTCCTCGCCGCCGCAGCAGCAGCCACCGCCGCCTCCGCCGCGCCCGCCGCCATTCCCATCATCGACACCCACTTCCATCTCTACGACCAGACCCGCCCCCAGGGCGCTCCCTTCCCGTTCACCCCCAACAACCCGCCCTTCCTCCCGCAGCACTACCGCGCTTCCGCGCTCCCGCTCGGCATCGTGGGCGGCATTAAGGTCGAGGCCAGCCCGTGGGTGGAAGATAACCTCTGGGTCCTCATGATGATCGAGAACGAGCCCCTCATCACCGGCATGATCGGCAACCTCGACCCCACCATCCCGCAGTTCCGCGAGTATCTCGAACGCTACCACCGCAACAAGCTCTTCCTGGGTATCCGCTACGGCAACGTCTGGAAGGGCCAGGACCTGGTCACCGCCATCCACCAGCCGCTGTTCCTCGAAAACATGAAGGCCTACGCCCAAACCGGCCTCACGCTCGAAGTCGCCAACCCCCGCCTCGACCTCATCGAAGCCACCCTGCGCCTCAGCGATCAGATTCCCGATCTCCGCATCGTCCTCGGCCACCTGCAGGCGCTCGCCCTGCCCACCGATCCCGCCGTCCTCAAAACCTACGGCAGCCATCTGCGCCAACTCCGGCAACGCAACGTCTTCGTCAAACTCTCTGGCCTCCACCGCCCGCGCGCGGCCGCCGGCGCCCCGTTCGAGCCGGGCGTCTACCTGCCCGTCATGGACTTTATCTACGACATCTTCGGCGAAGACCGCCTCGTCTACGCCGGCCGCAGCAAAGAGGCCATTGCGATCTTCCGCGCCTACTTCCAGGCCAAAGGCCCGGCCGCGGCCGAAAAGTTCTTCTGGAAGAACTCCATCCCCGCCTTCCGCTGGGTGCGCCGCGACCCCAATCAGCCGCAGCTCGGCTGACCCTTACAAATACCGCGCAATCCACTCATAGGCGGCAAACCGCACGGCATCCGGAAAATCGTGCTCACAGTCCGGATGTTCCACGCGCAGCCGGTCCGCCGCCCCGTATAACCGGTAGACCGGCAGCGCGGCCTCGCGAATCCGGTCCACGCTCGCGTGCCGGAAGTTGGCGTCGCGCAGCGGGGCGTTCACAAAAAACGCCCGCGGCGCCAGCGCGGCCACCAGCTCGTAAAAATCGAACGGCACATTCTGCGGCGCACCCACGTACTGCCCCATCCGCATCATGTAACGCTCCTGCACCCAACCCTTGATGTTCCCGCCGTAGTAGTCGAGGAACGAATCGAAGCCGCAGCTGGAAACCACCACCCCGATCCGCTTCTCGTGCACCGCCGTGTAGATCGCGTTGTGCCCGCCCAGCGAATGCCCAATGGCCGCGTACTGGCCGCGGCGCACCTGCGGCAGACTGTCGAGCAAGTCGAGCGCCCGGATGTTATCCCAGATCGCCTTCATCGTCCCGCTCTCGTAGCCCAGCTTCCGCAGGTCCGGCTGGTAGTCGGCCAGCTGCACATAGCTTGGCGAGATGGTCACAAAGCCGCGTTCAGCCAGCTCCGCCGCGTACTGCCGGTGCGGTCGCCCGCCGAGTCCGACGACGACCTTGTAGCCGGCCGTGTTGTCCGTCGGATGCAGGCACAGCACCGCCCGCGCCCGCTGGCCCGCCAGTGCCTTCTTCGGAAGGCAGAGATACGCCGTCGTCCTGCCGCCCGGCTCGGCGGCGTAGGAGATCGCCCGGCGGACATAGCTGCCCATGTCGGCCTCGTCGTGTACCGTCACCGCCAGCGGACACCGCTTCTCGTTGCCGGGCAGAGGACCGGTTACGGTGTGCATCCCCGCGAGCGCATCGCGCCGCCGGACCTCCCATTCGCCGCGGCTCCGCGCCACGCGCAACCCGCCGCCGGCCCCGCGGTACTCGAGCAGGTTTGTCCGGCTCAGCCCGCGCAGCGGCGGGATCTCCTGCCGCGCTTCCTGCGCGGCGGCACGCATAGAGATTCCGGCCAGCCAACAGCGTCGTGTCATCGTCCTATAATCCAATCTCCGATGGACGCTCTTCAACTGTCCGCCTACGTCGCCTCCCGCCGCGATCATCTCGTCTCGCTCCTCGTCGACCTCGTCCGGACGCCTTCAGAAAACCGTGCCCCGCGCGGCGCCGAACTCGCCTGCCAGCAGCTGCTCGCCGGCCGCCTCGCCCGCGCCGGCTGCACCCCCCATCTCTACGAGCCGGACTCCGTGCCCGGCCTGCCCACCCACCCCCTCTATTGGCCCGGCCGCGACTACCGCCACCGCCCCAACCTTGCCGCCACCCTGCCGGGCACCGGCGGCGGACGCTCGCTGTTGCTCAGCGGCCACATCGACACCGTACCGGCCGGCTCTCTTGCCTGGAGCCGCCCTCCCTTTGCCGCCACGGTCGAAGGCAATCGCCTCTACGGGCGCGGCGCCTTTGATATGAAGGCCGGCGTCGCCGCCAATCTCTTTGTCCTCGAAGCGATTCAGGAGCTGGGCATCCGCCTGCGGGGTGACCTGATTTTCGAGTCGGTCGTCGACGAAGAGTTCGGCGGGGTGAACGGTACCTTGGCCGGGCGCGTGGCCGGCTATCGGGCCGATGCGGCGATCGTCGGCGAGCCCTCCGGCCTCCGCCTCTGCCCCGCCCACCGGGGCGGCCGGACCGTGCACCTCACGTTCACGGCCCCCAACGACGGCATCCTCGCCCCGGCGGGCGCCAGCGGCGTCATTGAACAACTGCGTGTGTTTTTGAACGAACTGCCGGCGTTCGCTGCCCTTCGCCGCCGCACCGCGCCGCCCCATCCGCTCTTCGCCCATCTGGCCGATCCCGTTCCCGTCACCGTCGGCCGCATCCACACCGCCGCCTGGTCCACCGACGAACCGCCCAATGTCCCGCCCGTCTGCCGCCTCGAACTCTTCTGGCAGACCATGCCCGGCGAGACGGTGGCGGCGATCGATGAGCAGTTCGCCGCCTGGCTGACCGGCGTGTTGACCCGCCACCCGGACCTGTTCGCCGTGCCGCCCGCCGTGCACCATCCCATCCGCTGGCTGCCCGGTTCGGCGCTCCCGCCGGACGCCCCGTTACTCGGCGAGTTCGCCGCCGCCGTCCGCGCGGCCACCGGCCAAACGCCCGCCGTCCAGGGCATTGAAGGGCCGTGCGACCTGTTCGTCTTCCCCGCGTTCGGAATCCCCGCCCTGCTCTGGGGCCCCTCCGGCGGCAACGCGCACATGCCGGACGAGTACGTCGAAATCGACTCGCTGCTCGCCGCCACGACCGCGCTGCTCCAATTTGTCTGCTCCTGGTGCGGCCAAGCGGACGAGCTCGGCTAAGTCCGCAGCCAGCCGCGGAACCGGTCCCGCGCCTCCCGCAGATACCCCGGCATCCGCTCCGGATCGCCCCCGATTTCGAGCACCAGCGCGCCCTGGTAGCGCACCTCGCGCAGCGCGGCGAAAATGCGCGGGTAGTCCACAAACCCATGCACCATCGGCTTGTGCTCCACCCACGTCGCCGGGTCGATGTCATGCACGTGCAGATGCACCACCTTCGCGCCGAGCTTCCGAATGATCTCGATCGTCGTGTCGTTGTACGCAGCCACCGCCGCGGGCTTGGCCCGGTCCTCCGTCTTCACCTTCTCCACCAGTTCGGCGTAGCGCCCCTGGTGGCCCACGTCAATCGTGGCTCCTACGGCCGGGTGGTTCACCTTCTCCAGGAGACGGACAAACGAGGCGATGCTCGGTGGCCAGCCGGTCTCCACCGCCAGCTTCACCCCAAGCTTGCCGGCCCGCTCGCCCCAGCGCCCGATGGCCGTCGCGCACTCTTCTTCGCGCCTCTCCCACGGCTCGTTGGTCACCGATTGCGGATGGAGCACCGCCAGGCGGGCGCCGAGATAGGCCGACCCTTCGAGAGCGATGTCGATGGTCCGAACGGCGTGGGCGCGCGTGGCCGCGTCCGCGCTCAGCCAGTTGAGGCCCGTGTAGGGCAGGTGCGTCGTGATGCGGCGAAACGGACGCAGCGCGCGGCGAAGCTTCGCTTTCTCCGCCTGGTCCAGCTGGTCGAACTGAAACCCGGGAAAGGTGCGGGGCACGGGGTCAGGGCGGCCCATCGGATGGATCTCGATCACCGGAAACTCCAACTGACGGACCAGTTCGATGGCCGGATACAGCCCGTAGCCCTGCACGGCGGTGTTGGCGCCAAGCAGCCACGGGGAAGGCGCGGCCCAGGCCGCCGTGGCGGCGGCGCCGGATAGGAAACTGCGGCGGCTGAGAAACATCCCCGGATTCTACAGGAACACGCACCGGGAATCCTGCTCCGACGCGGGATAGAGTAGAGAATAGAGTAGAGAAAGGAGTTGCCTTGACCCGCCGCCATCTGCTCTCGAGCGTCCTGCCCGCCGCCGCCCTCGCTCAACCCGCGCCCACGCGCTTCCCGTTGGCGTGCATGACCCTCCCCTACTCCGCCCACCCCTTCGAACGCGCCCTCGCCGGCATCCGGCGCGCCGGCTACTCCCACGTCGCCTGGGGCGTCAACCACAAAGACGCGCAAGGACAGACCCAACCCGCCCTCGCCGTCGATGCCCCCGCCCGCGATGCCGCCGCGCTGGCCGCCCGCTGCCGCGACCTCGGCCTCGAACCGGTAATGATGTTCAGCACCGTTAACCTCGAAGCGCCCAACGCCCTCGCCGCCCATCTCCGCCGCATCGAACAGGCCGCCGCCGCCCGCATCCCTTTTCTCCTCACCTTCGGCAAAACCACCCCCGGGCAGTACGAAACCTTCGTCAGCAATCTGCGGAAGATGGCGCCCGTAGCGCGCGGGGCCGGCGTAATGGTCGTCATCAAGCAGCACGGCGGCAACACCGCCACCGGCGAACACTGCGCCCGCATCATCCGCGAAGTGGCCGATGAGGGCGTCAAAATCTGCTACGACGCCGGCAACGTCCTCGACTACGAAAACCACGATCCGATTGCCGATATCCAAACCTGCTGGCGCGACATTCGCGCCTTCAACATTAAGGACCACCGCAACACGCCGAAGGACGAAGACTGCGGCCCCGGCTTCGGCGAGATCGACCACTACAAGCTCTTCGCGCCCCTTCTGCGCACCGGCCTGACCATCCCGCTGACGTTCGAGAACATCTTCGAACCGCTCGTCCCCCGGCCCACCGACCCCGCGGCCATCGACGACCTCGCCCGCCGCGCCCGCGAGTACATCGACACGGTGCTGCGCGGCTTGACGAGCTACCCGGCCGCCTGACTAGGGCACTCTCCAGCCGCTGATCGTATGGAAGTAGCCGCCGCCGTCCGCTGGGCAGGCGGCAACCGGAAACGGCCGCAAGCCGGCGGCCGTGGGGCCGAGCGCCTCTCTTAAACTCGCTTCAACCTCCGGAAATCGACCCTCGAGAAAGAACAGCTGCGTTCCGGCTGGCGACTGCCGCAGGCGGTCGCCCAGGGCCGCGGCCTCCCGCCGTAAGCCCGGTAAGCGCGCCGGTGCGCCCACGCTCCTCTCATAGCCCGGATGGATGTCGATCTCGGCCGGGAAGGTCTGCTCCTGCCAGTTACGGCCGGGCCGCGCCGCCTGCCGTCCCGTGCAGCTTTCCTGGGAAGCCCGCAGCCCCACCGCCATCAGGCAGGCCAGAATGGCCACCGCGCCCACGCCGCGGCTTCGCGGCCGTCTTCCGGGCCTTTGGTGCTCAGTCGGCGCCATCGCCAAATCACCCACGGAAGCAGCAGCACCGACACGCCCAGCCACAGCAGAATCGTGCTCGTCAACATGTCCCGGTCCGGTGCGGGCAACCAAGCCACCGCCTCGTTCGACAGGGCCAGCTGCCGCCGAAGCACCGCCAGCCCCAGCCCCGCCAGCAGGCAAAAGAACCAGAGATGCGTGAAGCTGCCGAGAAACGTCCACCCCACGAACACCGCGGTCCCTCGCCAGCCCGGCCGGCGGACGAAGTCGACCAGCGAGGTGGCGGCCAGGACACCCAGCAGCCCCACTAACGAATACATCCGGACCAGTTCGGCCGACTGGACCGCCAGCGGCGCCGTGAGGAATACTGCGGCGGGCTGAATGGCACCCGCCGGTGGCAGGAAGCGTCGCGCCAGGCGATACGTCGCCAACCCCGTCAGCCAATAACAAACGATCGAAAAGGCCCGCATCGCCCCTTCGCCGTCTCCCAGCGCGGAGACGAAGGCTTTCAGGAAGAGAAAGTACAGCGGCGGGTGGACATCCTTGCTGAGATTTACGATCACCTCGGCCCAGGGCCCCAGCACGGCGTGCAGGCTCCCCACATCGTCAGCCTTGAGCGAAACGTCCGCGTTGATCAACCCCAGCAGGACGGCCCCGGCGACCACCAACCCCGTGACGGCCCGCGCCGCGGTCTCCGGGGGCGCGGGGTTTTCCGAGGCGGGATGCGAGGGCAAACGGGTCGATCTCCGGTAAACCTATGAGTGTAGCCCGGCCCCAACGGGCGAGGAACGCGCCCCTCGCGCCCGGTCGAAGCGAGTTCGTTGTGCGCGTTCCCTAAACGTTCAAGGGGAAGCCGTCCCTGTGTGTGTCCTTCCAGGGCCTTTGCCGTCGGGCCAGGTGCGGAGCAGGTCCGGTTCCCGGCACGCCCCATCGTCTGGCTTCGAATCGCAAAATGACCCACCGGGCCTCCCGGTGGAGAAGATGTCCGCTCGAGTGGACAATCCCCGCCACTTTCTCGCCGCTTTGACATAGGCTGAGGAGATGCGGATGCGATGGTTACTCGGATGGGCCGCCACGGCCGGCCTGTTGCAAGCAGCGCCCGGCGAGGCGATCGCCCTGCTCAAAACCAAATGTCTCGCCTGCCATAACGCCAAGGTCAAGCAGGGCGGCCTCGATCTCTCCACCCGCGAAGCCCTCCTCGCCGGCAGTGAACACGGACCCGTCATCACCGCCGGCCTCCCCGCCGAATCGCAGCTTTATAAAGTAGTCGCCCACATTGTCGAACCGGGCATGCCCTTCAAAGCGAAGAAACTCCCCGCTGCCGAAATCCAACTCCTCGCCGACTGGATCAAAGCCGGCGCCCCCTACGACACCGCCGCCGCCAACCCCGACGCCGAACTCCTCTCGGCCGCCGCCAGCCACTGGGCCTACCGCCCCCCGGTCCGCCCCTCCGCCCGGTCCATCGACGAACTCCTCGCCGCCTCCCGTTTGCAAAAGGGCGTCACCCCCGTCGCCCCGGCCGACCGCGCCACCCTCCTCCGCCGTCTCTACCTTGACCTCATCGGCCTCCCCCCCACCCCCGCGCAACTCGCCGCCTTCCTGGCCGACCAGCGCCCCAACGCCTACGAACTCGTCGTCGACCAGCTCCTTGAAAGCCCCCAGCACGCCGAACGCTGGGGCCGCCACTGGCTCGACATCTGGCGCTACTCCGACTGGTACGGCTACCGCAAAACCAGCCAGGTCCGCTACAGCGCCCGCCACATCTGGCGCTGGCGCGATTGGACCATCGACAGCCTCGCCCAAAACAAACCCTACGACCGCATGATCCAGGAGATGCTCGCCGGCGATGAACTCGCCCCCGGCGACCCCGACACCGTCCGCGCCACCGGCTTCCTCGTCCGCAACTGGTACCTGTTCAACCGCAACGTCTGGCTCCAGGACGCCGCCGAATACACCGCCGCCAGCTTCCTCGGACTCACCCTCAAGTGCGCCCGCTGCCACACCCACAAGTACGATCCCCTGCCCCACACCGACTACTATCGCTTCCGCGCCTTCTTTGAATCCCACGAAGTCCGCACCGACCGCGTCCCCGGCGAAGCCGACACCCTCAAAGACGGCCTGCCCCGCGTCTACGACGCCAACGCCGATGCCGTCACCTACCGCTTCATCCGCGGCAACGAAGCCACCCCCGACACCTCCGCCGTCATGCAGCCCGGCATCCCCCGCTTCTTCGGCAAGCCCGAACTGCCGCTCGAGCGCGTCTCCCTCCCCCTGGCGGAAACCTTCCCCGACTCCCGTCCCTTCGTCACCCGCGACCTGCTCGCCGCCGCCCGCGCCGCCATCGAAAAGGCCGCCGCCGACCTCAAGAAAGCCCACGAAAAACCCGAACCCGCCCCCATCCTCGCCGCCCTCGCCAAAGATCTCGAGTTCCGTCAGGCCGACCTGCCCGCCCTCGAAGCCCGCATCCGCGCCGACCTCGCCACCCTCCAAACCCCCGTCCCCGAAAACATGGAGCAGCTCGCCGAACAGGCCCGCAAACTCGAACTCCAAGCCAACGCCATCAAGGCCGACGCGGAAATGCTCCGCGCCCGCCACGAGTTCTCTCAAAACAAAAACGCCGCCGCCGCCGCCCGCCTCGAAGCCGCCACCAAACTCCTCAAGGAACCCGCCGAAGGCTACACCCCCATCGGCCCCAAGTACCCCGCCTCCAGCTCCGGTCGCCGCCTCGCGCTCGCCCGCTGGATCGCCAGTAAAGACAATCCCCTCACCGCCCGTGTGGCCATGAACCACATGTGGGCCCGCCACTTCGGCGCCCCCCTCGTCTCCACCGTCTTCAACTTCGGCAAAAGCGGCCAGCCCCCCTCCCATCCCGCACTGCTCGACTGGCTCGCCGTCGAATTCATGCAGCGCAACTGGGACATGAAAGCCATGCACCGCCTCATGGTCACCTCCCAGGCCTACCGCCTCGCCTCTACCCCCGCCCCCGCCCAGCAGCAGGCCGACCCCGACAACCGCACCCTCTGGCGCGCCAACGTCCGCCGCATGGAAGCCGAAGTCGTCCGCGATAGCGCCCTCCATGCCGCCGGCCTCCTCGATCCCGCCCGCGGCGGCCCCGAAATCGACGAAACCAAAGGCCACGACGTCTTCCGCCGCAGCCTCTACTTCCGCACCGCCCCGGACCTGCAAATGGACATGCTCAAGGTCTTCGACGCCGCCAGCCCCATCGAGTGCTTTGAGCGCAGCCAGAGCATCGTCCCTCAGCAGGCCCTCGCCCTCGCCAACGGCAAGCTCAGCTTTACCGTCTCCCGCGCCATCGCGGCCAGCCTCGCCGGCCTCACCGATCCCCACGCCTTCGTCCAGGCCGTCTTTGCCCGCCTGCTCGGCCGCCCCGCCAAGCCCGGCGAACTCCGCGAATCCGCCGCCTATCTCGACGGCTCCCTCCCGCGCCGCGAAAGCCTCGTCCACGTCCTGCTCAACCACAACGACTTCGTTACCATCCGATAAGAGGAATCTCCCATGGCCCGTCGAAACATCTGCTCCGATCCGAAATCCCGCCGCATCTTCCTCGCCGACGCCGGCATGGGCCTCGCCGGCCTCGCCCTCGGCACCCTCCTCACCCCCCAATCCATCGCCGCCGTCCAGCCCCACTTCGCCCCGAAAGCCAAACGCGTCATCTGGCTCTTCATGCTCGGCGGTGTCTCCCACGTCGAATCCTTCGACCCCAAACCCGAACTCAATAAACACGCCGGCAAACAGCTTTCGGAAACGCCCCATCGCGATACCCTCACCAACCCCTTCGTCAAGGAAAACCTCAAAGCCTTCGTCCCCGGTCAGCACCAGATCAAGCTCACGCTCTATCCCATGCAGACCGGCTACCAGCCCCGCGGTAAAAACGGCGTCCTCGTCTCCGACTGGTTCCCCCACATCGGCAGCCAGATGCACGAAGTCTCCCTCATCCGCTCCACCTGGACCACCGACAACGACCACGGCGCCATCCTCCAGTTCCACACCGGCCGCCACATCTTCGACGGCTACCTGCCCACGCTCGGCTCCTGGGTCCACTACGGCCTCGGTTCCCTGAACGAAAACCTCCCGGCCTACATCGTCCTCGGCGAACCGCCCGGCGACTGCTGCGGCGGCAACGGCACCCATGGCTCGGGCTATCTCGGTCCCGAACACGCCGGCGTCTCCCTCGACGTCAACCCCGAAAACCCCCTCCCCTTCGTCTCCCCCGGCGCAGAACTCTCCAAGGCCGACCAGGAGCGCGAGTTCGCCCTGCTCCGCAAGCTCAACGGCATGTCCGCCACCGAATACCCGCAGGACCCCGCCCTCGCCGCCCGCATCAAGTCCTACGAACTCGCCTTCCGCATGCAGATGGCTGTCCCCGAAGCCATCCAGTTCAAAGAGGAGTCCCCCGCCACCCAGAAACTCTATGGCCTCGACCAGGAGATCACCCGCCCCTTCGGCCAGGTCTGTCTCGCCGCCCGCCGCCTCTCCGAACGCGGGGTGCGCTTCGTGCAGGTCTACCACGGCGGCGCCGGCAACGCCTGGGACGCCCACAAAGACCTAAAGAAGAATCACTCCTCCCTCGCCATGAAGGTGGATCAGCCCATCGCCGCCCTCCTGCAGGACCTCAAACAGCGCGGCCTGCTCGAGGAAACCCTGGTCGTCTGGGCCACCGAGTTCGGCCGCACCCCCGGCGCCGAAGCCTCTAACGGCCGTGACCATCACCCCTTCGGCTTCTCTGTGTTTATGGCCGGCGGCGGCGTTAAAGCCGGCGTCGTCCACGGCGCCACCGACGAAATCGGCTTCCACGCCGTCGAAAACCGCCACTACGTCACCGATATCCACGCCACCGTCCTCCACCAGCTCGGCCTCGACCCCCGCCGCCTCGATATCCCCGGCCGCAAACGCATCGACATCGACTACGGCAAGCCGATCAAGGAGATCCTTGTTTAGCGCCCTCGCCGCCGCGGTCTGGACCATCGAAACCCTCCTGGCCCTGCCCGCCCTCGGCGACCCCCAAATCCGCCCCGACGGCGCTGCCTACGCCTATGTCCTCAATGGCCAGGTCCACCGCGCCGCCCTCCCCACCGGCCAACCTGTCCCCGTCGCCCCGGGCAGCCGCCCCCGCTGGTCCCCCGACGGCAAACTCCTCGCCTACCTCGCCCACGGCAAAATCCTCCTCGGCAAAAAATCCTACGGCGCCGCCGTCAACGCCTACTCCTGGTCCCCCGACGGCAAGGCCTTCGCCTATCTCGCCACCGACAACCCGCCCCCGGCCGATCCCATCGTCAACCGCGAAACCAACCGCTACACCGGGCTCTTTCTCCAACCGCTCTCCGGTGCCCCGCCCCGCCGCCTCACCGGCCCTACCCGCCACGTCCTCTCCTACGCCCTCTCCCCCAACGGCAAGCGCGCCGCCGTCGCCGTCCAGCGCACCCCCAAACCGGAAGACATCTTCCACGTCGATATCCTCGAAATCGACCTCGCCACCGGCGCCGAAACCCCGCTCGTCACCCAGCCCGGCCGCGATGCCGAACCCTCCTACTCCCCCGACGGCAAGCACATCGTCTTCCACTCCCAGTGCGGCTCGCTCAACTACTTCAACGAGCGCCAGATCGGCTTAGTCCCCACGGGCGGCGGCGAAATCCAGTACGTCACCAGGTTCCACCCCTACGATGTCTTCCGCAACGGCAACGCCTACGCCTGGTCGTCCGACGGCCAGCGCCTCCGCTTCACTGCCGGCCAGAGCACCCAGGACGATCTCTGGGAGATCCACCTCCCCACCGGCCAAGCCACCCGCCTCGCCGAACAGATCTCCGGCGCGGCCAGTTTCAGCCACGACCTCTCCCGCGCCGTCTTCCTCAAAACCCAACCCGCTCATCCCCCCGAAATCGTCCTCTGGGAAAGCGGCCAGGAGCGCCAACTTACCCGGGCCTTTGCCCCGCTCTCCGCGCTCCCGACGGTCAAGAGCGAGGTGGTGCGCTGGAAGGCCCGCGACGGCCTCGCCGTCGAAGGCGTTCTTTGGCTGCCCTTTGATTTTCAGCCCGGCCGCCCCGTGCCGGTCCTCACCGAACTCCACGGCGGCCCCACCGGGGTAGCGCTCACGGCCTTCCCCACCGGCCGCACCTACCCCACCGCGGTCTTCCTCCAGCACGGCTTCGCCGTCTTTGCCCCCAACTTCCGCGGCAGTGCGAACTACGGAGCCGGGTTCCGGCACAAGAACACGCTCTCTCAGGGCGTGGGCGACTACGACGATGTCATGACCGGCCTCGACGAACTCGTCCGCCGCGGCATCGCCGACCCCAACCGGCTCGGCGTGATGGGTTGGAGCTACGGCGGCTATCTCTCCGGCGCCACCATCGCCCAGACCAAACGGTTCCGGGCCGCCTCGGTCGGCGCCCCGTCCGTCGACTGGCTGGCTTACTACGGCGAGTTCAACGGCGCCCGCGAGGTTCTCTGGACCTACTTCGGCGGCAAGCCCCACGAGGTGCCGGAGAACTACATCCGCCACTCCTACGGCCACAAGTTGAAGGACATCACCACCCCGACGCTGCTGCAGATCGGCGCCCTTGACTGGCAGTACACGGCCCCGATCTATCAATCGCTCCGCGACCGCGAAATCCCCGTCGAGTACGTCGTCTACCCCCGCGAAGGCCACGGCATCACCGAAAAAGCCCACCAGCGCGACCTGATGGAACGCAATCTCCGCTGGATGACCAACTGGCTGAAAAACTGATCTACTGGTCCTCGGGAAGCGTGAAGCACAGGATATTCGGGCCCGCTGCAAACGCCAGATACTGCCGGCCCGCCGCCGCGAACGTCATCGGCGAAGAGCGCCAACTGTGCCCGTCCCCGAGCGCCGCCGACGCGTTTGTCTGGATGTGCCACAGGTCCTGGCCCGTCCGCGCATCCACGGCGCCCAGCGCCCCGCTGTCCTCCCCAAAGAAGATCACGCCACCGGTGGAAAGCACCCCGCCCCAACTGTCGGCCGGGCCCTGCTGGCCCACCTCCCACACCCGCTTGCCTGTTTCGATATCAATCGCCCGCAGAAACATCCGCCCCGGCTCAAGCGCAATCGGCTTCGGATTCCAACTCGGCGGCTTCGTGTAGATCCCGCAGGCCTCCCGCGTCTGCAGGTAGAACAGACCCGTCTCCGGGCTCAGCGCCATCGACGGCCAGTTCGTCGCGCCCAGAACGTTCGGGCAGACCTTCGTGCCGTCGCGCTGTGGCTCGAGCCCCGGTACGACGATCGGCCGCCCGTCCTTGCCAATGCCCGTCGCCCACGTCAGCTTATCGACGAACTTCTCGCCCAGCAGCAGTTCGCCCGTCGTGCGGTCGAACACGTACAGAAACCCATTGCGATTAGCCTGAATCAGCAGCTTCCGCTCGCGCCCGCGGTAGGTGCGGTTGACGAGCAGCGGCGTCTGCCCCGCGTCCCAGTCGTACAGGTCATGGGGGGTGAACTGATAGTGCCACTTTAGCTTGCCGGTTGTGGCATCGAGTGCGATCACCGAATCCGAGTAGAGGTTGTCGCCTTTGCGCTGATCGCCGTTCATCGCCGGATACGGGTTGCCCGTGCCCCAGAAGACGGTGTTGGTTTCCGGGTCAAACGTCCCCGTCATCCACGTCGCGCCGCCCCCGCCGAACTCGCCGAGCGCGGTGCCCTGCCAGGTCTCCGACCGCGGTTCGCCTGGCTTCGGAACCGTCCAGAAACGCCAGACCCGTTCGCCGGTCGAGGCCTTGTAGGCGTCCAGGAACCCCCGCATGCCCAGGTCGCCGCCGGACACCCCGGCCACCACCAGATCGTTGACAATCAGCGGCGCGGCCGTGTTGCCGATATTCGTCTTGTCCGTCACGCCCTCGGTGATCACCGACTCCCAAAGCAGTGCGCCCGTCACCCGATGCAGCGCCAGCAGGTGCGCGTTGTCCGTCACGACGAACACCCGGTCGCCCAACACCGCCACGCCGCGGTTGGTGCCCTTGGCCGGATCGCCCTTGGTTTCGGGGGACCGCGGCCGCTCGTATTTCCAGATGGTGCGGCCGGCGCGCGCATCGAGGGCGTGCACCTGATTCGGCCCGGTGACATACATAACCCCATCGATCACCACCGGCGTCAGCTCCAGCGTGTTGTGGTCAATCGGGTAGACCCACGCCAGCTGCAGCTTCGCGACGTTGGCCGGGGTGATCTGCCCCAGCGGACTATGCCGGTTTCCGGTGAGCGCGCCGTGGTAGGTGGGCCAATCGTGCGGGTTCGCCGCGAGCTTCCCGGTCTCGTTGGCCCATGCCCGCGCCGGCTGCCCCGCCACCGGCCCGGTCAGGCCCGCCAGGTACGCCATCACGTCGCGGCAGTCGCCGCACTTGGCCGGGGGCATGGCCGAACCGGTCTCGATCTGCACCTCCCGCAGCTCGCGCTGGTTGAGCAGGTGGAAGCGGCCGCTCGCGTCCTGCAGTTGCAGGTTGTAGCGGCTGCGGTTGCGGGCGAAGCCCCGCAGCTCCCGCCCGTCGGCCGTCCGCACCCGCGCCGGCTCATAGCCGGGCCGCACCTTCGCGCTCGGGTTCGCGAGCGCCTCGGTGATTTCGGCCACCGTCAGCTCGTTGCCGATGCTCGACAGATCCGGCCCCTTAGCCTCGCCCCGTCCCCCCACCATGTGGCAGGAGGCACACCCGCCTTCTCCGAAAAAGAACCGCTCGCCGGCCGCTCTGTCCCCCGCCGGAATGTTGCCCGCGGCGGGCGCCGAGTAGGCGCGCACGAACTTCGTCAACTGGTCGAGTTCCGCCGCCGCCAGGCGCGGAAAGGCCGGCATCCCGCGCGCCGGCACCCCGTTGCGAATCGTCTCGCGGGTCTGCTCGAAACTGTTGGTCCGCAGCCGCCGCGAATTCGTCAGGTTCGGCCCGCGTTCGGTACCGCGTGCGTCGCTGCCGTGGCAGACGGCGCACTGCCTGTCATAAAGGGCGCGGACATCCTGCGCCGGAACGTCGAGCGCGAGGAGGTGCGCGAGTGAGAAAAGGGCGGCGAATCGCATGGTCCTGTTTGATTCTACTTAGGTTGGCGCGCAACGGGAGAGAGCGGCCCGGTGAGCGTAAACGCGGTCCAGGACGCATCGTTATCCCCCCGGCCATAGATCAGAAAATGCCCGCCGTACTCCCCGCCATCGGGATCGGTGTGCACAATCGTCAGGCCGTAGGTGTCGCCGATTTTCGGCGCGCGCCACGCCGTGCTGCTCACCCCGAACGTCGGCGCCATCGCCACGCGAGCTTCGAGCGTGAAACCTTGCTGGTTCGGCTTCACCGCCCACGCGACGGCCCCGGCCGGGATTGGCTCTTCGAGGTAGGTTTTGCCGCCGGGCGCGCCGTGGCGCCACCAGGCGGCGTAGGGCGGCTTGGCCGGGTCGGCGACGAAACAGAAGGCGTTATCGCGTTCGCCGAAGTTCTGGCCGCGGGCCTGGCGCGGGGCTTCGATAAACCAACAGATTGCGTCCTTGAAATACCAGCGCTTGGGCGCGTGGGCGGGGTCGGCTACGTCGTTGACGTTGTCGGCGACCTCCGCGCCGAGATACAGATAGGTGTCGTCCCAGGCGGTGTAGTAGCGCGCGGCCAGGTCCTGCTCCGGCGTCGCGGTCTCGCCCGGATGCAGCGTGATCCGATTCCTCTCCGGTTCGTACCACGGAGAGCGCCGCAGCCGTTCGATATCCCAGAGGCCGTCGTTGTGGGCCAGTCGCTTCCACTCGCTCAGATTGCCGTCGATGGTGGGTGGGGTGGTCAGTTTGGGGATCTGCGCCGAGGCGATGGCCGGAAGCAGCCACAGGAGCACCCGGGCCCCGGCTCGGGAGGACAGGGTCATCAGAGCGTACGGTATCACGTTCCCGGACCACCGCCGCGAGCCCCGAAACGGGGTTTGGCGTGCCGCCGTCCGCCCCGCGCGGACCTTAAAGACCGCTATGGCCTAAACCTTAGAAGACGAACCGCCGATTTCTAAGGTGAGGTCTGCAGAGTCAGTCTATGGCGCTTCCCCACATTGCCCTGCCGGGTACCGGCATTGAAGTCGTACTTGGCGCTCCGATTCCGGCGGCGAGGAACGAGAGCGGGCGGATCGACCGGCTCTCGGAGCTATTAAACGGTGCGATGTACCCGTCGAACGCGGGGAGTCCGCGGATGCAGTTTCCATGGACCTGGCTGGCGCGGTTGGAGGATCTGCCGCTGCCGTCGGCGATGATTGCCTCGTTGGCGGCCGGGGGGATCGTCTATGCACTGCAACTGGCGGAGATGCTGGGACGCTCGGTCCCGCTGCTGCCGCGGGTGCGCCGGGACCTGGAAGCCTGTTGCCGTCAGTTGGGGATTGAGCCGGGCGATCAGGCGCCGGCATGGTTCAAAGAGCATCTCGAAACGCTGGAAGCGGCGTTTGGCGAAGCGGTCCGGCACAAAGTGGTGGAGCACGTCTCCTGGCAGTTGCCGTTTGCGCAGGCGGTGGCGCCCGCGGGCAGGCCGGCGGAGGGGGCGCGGCCGGCGGCGCGGGGAGGCGGCGAACTGCCCTGGATGAATCTGCCGGCGGGTTTGGCCGTACCCGCCCTGCAGCGGCCGGTGATCGCGTTGACGCCGCCCGATCCGGTCAACGCGCTGACCGGATTCACGGTGGCGGGTCCGGGTGCTTTGGAGTTGACGATGGCGTATCCGGTGCCGTCTTCGCCGGCGGACCGGGTGTGGCTATGGAAGCGGGAAGAGGCTGGGCCGGTTGGTCACGCCCTTTGCGGTGGGGCCGGGAGGGGCTGGCGAGTGGAGGGTATCGCCAACGCGCACAGCGTTCTGGGCGTATCACTCGAGCGATCCGGGGTTTGCCTGGGGTCGACGTTTCGTTCCGAAGGCGACCTGGCTGAGGTGGTGTTGATCGCCGAAGGCTGGGAGAACCTGGCCGGTTGGCTGCGATGGTCCCGGGCGCCGGTATTTGAAGGGTTGGTCAAGCGGGCCGTGGCGCGCCGCGTCAAGGCCGAGCCGGAGGCTACGCTGGCCGCCTGGCTGGCGGCCGACGGCCCGGAGGGGTTGGCGGCGCCGGGTGGTCCGGCCACGGCGGAGCTGTTTCAGGAGTTTTTCGGCAACTGGTGGGCGAGTGCGGAGGAGGCCGATGCGATGCTGCGGGCGGCGTCCCTGCAGGGAAAGGATCCGGAGGCGTGGGTGCGTCTGGCGGAGGCGTATCCCATTCTGCTCGGCCAGGTGCTGGCCGCGGGTTGGCTGGAGCGTCCGGCGTCCGCCCGGCAGGCGCTGCGGGCGGAAGTTTGTGACCGGTTGGCGCGGTGGATCACCCCGGAAGGCCAAGGCGGGGAGGCGCATTGGGAGTTGGCTGAACAGGCGGCTTTGGGCCGGGCGGCGGCGGAATGGGGCGTTGGGGAGTGGTTTTTCACCTCGCGCGGCCAGATCGGGGCGCTCAGCGATTGGGTGCATGGGCGGCCGGTGCCGCCGGAGATGCGGCGGCGGTGGATGAGCGCGTGGGCGGGCCCGGGAGCGTGCCAGTGGACGGCCATGCACGTGGTGCGGGAGTTGTGGCGCGAGGCCCGGGTAGGGGCGGAAGTGCGGGGGGGGCTACCGGCTGATGCCGGTTAGGGGGCTCGAGGCGCTGGCGTAGAGCCGGCGGGGCATGCGCCCGGCCTCGAAAGCGAGTCGCCCGGCGTGGACAGCGTGGTTCATGGCGGCGGCCATGCGCGGGGCATCGGTGGCTTCGGCGATGGCCGTGTTCATTAGGATGCCGTCGTAGCCCAACTCCATGGCGATGACGGCGTCGCTGGCGGTTCCCACGCCGGCGTCGACGATGAGGGGCACGGCCGTAATCTTTTCGCGCAGGATGCGCAGGTTGGTCAGGTTCTGAATGCCGAGTCCGGAGCCGATGGGCGCGGCGAGCGGCATGACGGCGGCGGCGCCGGCGTCGATCAGTTTGCGGGCGTTGATCAGGTCGTCAGTAGTGTAGGGCAGGACCACGAAGCCCTCTTTGGCGAGTACGCGGGTTGCTTCGAGCAGGCCTTCGTTGTCGGGGAACAGGGTCTCCGGGTCCCCGATGACTTCGAGCTTCACCCAGTGGGAGAGCCCGACCTCGCGGCCGAGGCGGGCGGCGCGGATGGCCTCGTCGGCGTTGTAGCAGGCGGCGGTATTGGGGAGTAGAAAGTACCGGTCGCGGGGGATGTAGTCGAGCAGGGACTCGCGCGTGCGATCGGTCAGGTTGACCCGGCGGACCGCTACCGTCACCACTTCGGCGCCGGAGGCTTCATGGCACGCCGCCATTTCCTGATGCGACCGGTACTTGCCGGTGCCGACCAGGAGGCGGGAGCGGAAGGGGCGACCCGCGATTGTCAAACCATCACTCATATTTCTATTCTACGCCGCCGCGGATTTGCAGAAACGAATCAAAGGAAGACAGCACAAGAGTTTGAACGCGGCTGGTGAATATTTTTGCGATTTCTGATCCAAATAGGGCACTGAATCCGCGTTCCCTATGAGCCGTTGCTGGAAAGAGTCTGAGCGGGCCGGAATGATACCTTAATTCACTTGACTGGCCTGTGAGGCACCGATATACTCCCTCTGGATCTCCAGATCGAGTGAAGACAGGCGCGCCGAGTCTGAGCGCCTTTTCGGCAGCTCCATCAGAGACTTTACCAGGCATCGCCTCAGGAGAACTACGAGGACCTTATGGCAAGAGAGAGCACGCAGCACAAATTGGATCGTGTTCGGCCGCCGCGAGTGCAGATCACCTATGACGTCGAAATAGGAGACGCGATTGAACTCAAAGAGCTGCCGTTCGTAATGGGGGTTCTGGGAGATTTTACCGGCCAGCCCGTGGAACCCCTGCCCCGACTTCGCGACCGGAAGTTTGTCGAGGTGAATCCTGACAACTTCGACCAGGTCCTCGAAGGAATGAAGCCCCATTTGGCCTTCTCGGTGGAGAACAAGCTGAGCGAAGACGCCGATGCGGGACAGTTGAAGGTCGACCTGAAGTTCGCCAGCCTCGACGACTTCAATCCGGAGAACGTCGCCCGGCAGGTCAAGCCTTTGCGGGAGCTGCTCGACCTCCGGACGCGCCTGTCCGACCTGCGCGGCACGCTCCAGACCAACGAAAAGTTGGAAGAGACGCTGATGGAGACCTTGAAGGACGCCGGCAAGATGGACAAGCTCAAGGCCGAACTGGGTACGGGAGGCAATGAGTAATGAGCGACCCACAGAAGGCACAGGCGGCGGCGCAGGAGCAGACGCTCGAACTCGGCCTGCTCGACCAGATTGTCGAACAGGGCCGCGTCGGCACCGATACGGCCAGCAAAGAGCGCGGTAAATCCCTCGTCAAAGAGTTCGTGCAGCAGGTGCTGCAGGGGCAGATGACCATCTCGCGCGATACCGAGGCGATGATCAACGCCCGCATCGCGCAGATTGACCATCTGATCTCGATTCAATTGAACGAAATCATGCACCATCCGTCGTTCCAGAAGCTCGAGGGCTCCTGGCGCGGCCTGAAGTACATGATGGACCAGTCGGAAACCAGCGATATGTTGAAGATCAAGGTCCTCAACGTGTCGAAAAAGGAGCTGCTGCGGGACCTGCAACGCGCCCCCGAGTTCGACCAGAGCGCCATGTTCAAGAAGGTGTACGAGGAGGAGTTCGGCATCTTCGGCGGCGCCCCGTTCGCCGCCCTCGTGGGAGATTACGAATTCACGAAGCACCCCGAGGACATTGAACTGCTCGAACGGGTCAGCAACGTGGCCGCGGCTGCGCATGCCCCGTTCCTCACGGCGGCCTCGAACGAACTGTTCAACCTCGAGAGCTTCACGAGCCTCGATCAGCCGCGCGACCTGAGCAAGATCTTCGACAGCACGGAGTACGCGAAATGGAAGAGCTTCCGCGCTTCGGAAGACTCGCGCTACGTCGGCCTGTGCCTGCCGCGGATCCTCGGCCGGCTGCCGTATGGCCCGGATACCAAGCCGGTCGAAGCGTTCAACTACCAGGAAGGCGTCGATGGCACCGAGCACAATAAGTACCTGTGGTCGAACGCGGCCTACGCCCTGGGCGCGCGCCTGACCAACAGCTTTGCCAAACACCACTGGTGCGCGGCGATTCGCGGCGTTGAAGGCGGTGGGCTGGTGGACGGGCTGGCGGTGCACAACTTCCGCACCGACGATGGTGATGTGGCTATGAAGTGCCCGACCGAAGTGCCGATTACCGACCGCCGCGAGAAAGAGCTTGCCGACCTCGGCTTCATTCCGCTGGTTCACTGCAAGGGCACGGACTACGCAGCGTTCTTTAGCGTACAGTCGGCGCAAAAGCCCAAGCTGTATGACAAGGACGCGGCGAACGCCAATGCCCGGCTATCGGCCCAACTGCCTTACATCCTCGCCGTCAGCCGCTTTGCGCACTATCTGAAGGCGATGATGCGGGACAAGATCGGCAGCTTCATGTCGCGTTCGCAGTGCGAGACATTCCTGAATCAGTGGATCTCGCAGTATGTCCTGCTCGACGACGACGCCTCGGCGGAGATGAAGTCCAAGTTCCCCCTCCGCGAAGCCCGCATCGATGTCTCGGAGATTCCCGGCAAGCCCGGGGCCTACCGCGCCGTCTCGTTCCTGAAGCCGCACTTCCAACTGGACGAACTGAGCGTTTCGCTGCGCCTCGTTGCTGACCTGCCGCCGCCGGCCAAGGGCTGATTCCCGCGCGGGGGCTGATGGGTTTTTCCTCCGGCCCCCGCGTTACTTAGTGAACCAGCTTACAAGATAAGCCACTAAAAAACTTCTACCGTAAGTTACTCAGGAGATAAGATCATGCCATTTGATGCATTTTTGAAACTGGACGGGATCCCGGGCGAGTCGCAGGACGACAAGCACAAAGAGTGGATTGAACTCCACAGCTTTTCGATGGGGATTGCGCAGACCGCCGGCGGACAGCGCTCAACGACGGGCGCGGCGACGGCCGGCCGCTGCGACCACACGGATCTGTCGATTGTAAAGAATCTTGACAAGACCACCCCCAAGCTGAACCTGTTCTGCTGCAACGGTACGCACATCAAAAAGATCGAACTCGAACTGTGCCGCGCCACGGGCGATAAACAGCTCTACTACAAGATCACCATGGGCGACTGCATCATCACCAGCGTCCGCCCCGGTGGGTCGGCCAAGGGTGGCGATACCTTGCCGCTCGAAGAGGTCTCCTTCAACTACGGCGAAATCGAGTGGGAGTACACCCAGACCGACCACAAGACGGGCAAGGCTTCCGGTAAAGTCGCCTCAAAGTGGAGCCTGGTCCAGAACAAAGGCGGCTAGTTTCTCTCCTGCCTTCCGCGGCATAGCCTTCTAACCCATGACAGCCAAGGATCTTTATCAGGCAGGAAAGCTGAAAGAAGCGATTCAGGCGCTGAACGGCGAGGTCCGGGATAACCCGGCCGACGTTCGGCGCCGGACGTTTCTATTCGAACTGCTGACTTTCGCCGGCGAATACGATCGCGCGCAGAAGCAGCTCCAAGTACTGGCCGATTCGAGCGGCGATGCCAAACTGGGGACGGTCTTGTATCTGTCCGCCCTGCACGCCGAAAAAACACGAAAAGAGACATTTGCCAAGGGCGACTATCCCACCCACGTCGCCGATGCCGCCGAGACTCCCCTCACCGGGACCTTGAACGGCCGACGGTTTGCAACCGTAGTCGACGCCGACCCGCGGATTGGCCCCCGTCTTGAATGTTACGCCGCCGGCGCCTACATCTGGATCCCCTTCAAACATATCGAAGAGATCGAGGCGATGCCGCCCAAGCGGGTGCGGGACCTGATCTGGATTCCCGCGCTCGTCCGCACCGGTCCCGAGTTCAAGGCGATGGAACTCGGCGAAGTTCTGCTGCCCGCCCTCACCTGGGATGCCAGCATGGACGCCGACGACAACGTCAAGCTGGGGCGCGTCAGCGAGTGGTACGAAAGCGACAAGGGCGAAGTGTGTCCGATCGGACAGAAGATGCTGCTGGTCGACGGCGAGGAGTTGCCGATTCTCGAGCTGCGCAAACTGGTCTTTGACCGGGCCGAAGCCGCGCCGGCCACCGAAGCGACCGAAGAGTAAGCGATGCCTCTCCGCGACGACCTGCTCAACCCCATCCCGGGAGACAATCCCAGCGGAGAGTACCTCTACTACACTCCGGTCTACGACAAGATCAAAGAGGCCCGGCGTGAGGACGACGAAGGGCCGGTGGGGGAGTGGCAGCGGGAACGAAAACTGGCCGACTGGAACACGGTCATGAAGCTGGCCGGAGAGTCCCTGGCCACGAAGACCAAGGACCTGCAGCTGGCCGCGTGGCTCACCGAAGCCCACCTGCGGAAAGAGGGCTTCGGCGAGTTCCGTAATGCGCTGGACATGATCAAAGGGCTCGTCGAAAACTTCTGGGACACGCTGTACCCGGAACTCGAAGACGGCGACGCGGAGTTTCGGGCCACGCCGCTGCAGTGGCTGGGGAACTTCAATCTCCAGATCCACATGGTGCCGATTGTTCGCACCTCGGCCGGGTATAGCGATATCCGCTACCAGGAGTCGCGCAAGGTTGGCTATAAGGCGGATGCCGAAAGCGACAGCACCAAGCTCGAAGCGTTTCTTGAAAAGATTCGCGAGGGCAAGATCAGCTGCGACGATTTCGACAAAGAGTTCAACGCTACGCCCAAGGCCTGGTACGTCACGCAGCTGGAAACGATCGACGGGTGTCTCGAGTCGCTGGAGGCTCTGCAGATCGTTTGCGAGGAAAAGTTCGGCGACATGGCGCCGGGCTGGGGCAGCCTGCGGGGCGCGCTCGAAAAGGTACGCCAAACGGTCAATATTCTTCTCAATCGGAAGCGCGAAAAGGAACCCGATGAGCCCCGCGAAGAGGTTTACGCCGAACAGAGCGTTGTCGAGGAAGTCGAGACCACTTACGAATCGACCGCGGTGGCCGCTGCCCCGGCAGCCCGCGCCGTAAAGCGATCGGGGCCGCTTGCCGCCGAACCGGTGGACCGCGAGGATGCGATTGCGCGCGTTGTCTCCGCCGCCAAGTTCCTGCGTACCGAGGACGCCTACTCCCCGGCCCCTTACCTGATGCTCGTCGGTCTCCGCCACGGCGAATTACGCGCCGGCGGCGAGACGATCGACGCCCGGCTGCTCGAACCCCCGCCCACCGAAATTCGTCAGCAGCTCAAGCAGTATGCGATGGACTACAACTGGCAGGGCGTGCTTGACACCGCCGAAGCGGCCATCGCGCTGCCCTGTGGTCGCGGCTGGCTCGACGTCCACCGCTACGCCGCCCAGGCCTGCGCCGAACTCGGCTACTACTACGCCGGGTTCGAGACCGGCATCAAAGCCGCGCTGCGCGCGCTGTTGACCGACTATCCGGGCCTGCTTGACCTGACTCTGATGGACGACACCCCCACGGCCAACGCCGAAACCACCAACTGGCTGAAGTCCGAGGTCCTCGCCGGGGTGAGCGCCGCGCCGGCGCCGGAGCCCTCCTACGCGCCGCCTCCCGTCGAAGCCGCCCCGGTGGAGGTGGAATCCGGCGAGCCGGCTCCGCCCGATGCCTGGAAACTGGCTCGGGAAGCCGCGCGCGGTGGCCGCATCCGCGAAGCCATGGATCTGCTGGCGCGCGAAGCCGCCGTCGAACGCAGCGGCCGCGGGCGCTTTCTCCGCCGGACGCAGTTGGCGTCCTTATGCATGGAGACTGGCAACGAGGTGATCGCCCACTCCATCCTCGACGAACTCGCCGCCGAGATCGACTCCCGGCGCCTCGAAGAGTGGGAGCCGGTAGAAGCCGTGGCGCATCCGCTTCTGCTGCTGTACCGGTGTCTCCGGCGGCAGGACAGCGAGAGCCCGGCGGCGAAGGCCCTGTTCGCCAAGATCTGCCGACTCGATCCCGGGCAGGCATTGAGCGTTAGCCGGTAAACCCCCATGGCAAAAGGTGACTTCGATCAGAACGTAACGCTATCCGTCCTCGACCGGCTGATTGACCGCGAGCCGAAGAGTCCCACGGCCGAGGCGCGCCTGTCCCGCGCCCAGTCGATTCGCCTGCTCAAGGCGGCCGTGAAGCGGGATCTCGAATGGCTGCTCAACTCGCGCCGCATCAAAGAGGAGTCCGTCGACGCTAAGAGTGAACTCACCCGCTCGCTGTTCAACTACGGCCTACCGGACCTGACCAACTTCGGCCTCCACTCCTCGCGCGACCAGAACCGGCTGACGTGGATGCTCGAATCGACGGTCGCCACGTTTGAGCCGCGGCTTCGCAACCCGAAGGTCTTCATGGAGCCAGTCGAACCCGGCTCGAAGCAACTGCGCTTCCGCATCGACGGGATGCTTGAGATGGACCCGGCGCCCGAACGCGTCACCTTCGACACGATGCTCGACCTGACCAGCCAGGCCTACGTCGTCAAAGGCGACGGGTAAAGGAAGGGCGCGGTGCGGGACGAACTGCTCCACTACTACGAACGCGAACTGACCTTCCTGCGCCAGATGGGCGCCGAGTTCGCCGAAAAATATCCTAAGATCGCCAGCCGGCTGATGCTTGAGCCGACGCAGTGCGAGGACCCGCACGTCGAACGGATGATCGAGGCCTTCGCCTTTCTGGCCGGCCGCGTCCACCTCAAGATCGACGACGAGTTCCCCGAGATCACCGAAGCCCTGCTCGGGGTCGTCTACCCGCACTTCGTCCGCCCGATCCCTTCGATGTCCATCGCCGAACTGTCGTCGGATCCCGAGAACGCCGCCCTGATTACGGGCTTCCCCGTCCCCCGCGGCGCCGTCCTCAGTTCCCGCCCTATCGACGGCCTGCCCCTCCGCTTCCGTACCTGCTTCGACGTCACGTTGTGGCCGCTCCTGGTCGGCGGGACGGCCTGGAAATCGCCGGACCGCCTCGCTGCGGCCCCCAAGTCCTCTGGCGCCACGGCCGCGCTGCGCACGGAGGTCCGCTTTGCGCCCGGCGTGCAGCCGGACAAGCTCAATCTGCGTTCGCTGCGCTTCTTTCTCAACGGCGAAGCGTCGATGATCCATTCGCTGTATGAGCTGCTGTGCAACAACACGGCGCAGATCCTGCTGCGCGATCTCACGCCGAACTCCCGCAAGCCCCCCATCACCCTGCCGGCCAGCTGCCTGCAGCCCGTTGGCTTTGCGGAAAACGAAGCGCTGATTCCCTATCCGCGGCGCAGCTTTGAAGGCTACCGCCTCATTCAGGAGTTCTTCCACTTCCCCGAAAAGTTCTTTTTCGTCGAACTTTCGGGTCTTGAAGAGGTAGCCGGCGCGGGCTTCAAAACCGGTTTTGAGATCGTGGTCCTCATCAACCGGTTCGAACGACCGGACCGCATGCAGCAGCTCGAGGTCGGCGTCGGCCCCGCGACGCTCAAGCTCAACTGCACCCCGATCATCAACCTCTTCAAGCAGACCGCCGAACCCATTCTGCTCACGCACAACAAGTCCGAGTACAACATTGTTCCCGATGTGCGCCGCCCTCTCGCCATGGAGGTCTTCTCGATTGAAGAGGTGCTGAGTTCGAACCCCTCCACCGGCGAGATCACCTACTTCGAGCCTTTCTATTCCTATCGCCACGGCGCCGCCCGCGACAAAGGGCAGACCTTCTGGCAAGCCACCCGCCGCCAAAGCAACCGCCGCAACGACGATGGTACGGAGATGTCGCTCTCGCTTGTCGATCTCTCCGGCCGGCCCATGCGACCCGACTTCGACGCCATCACCGTCCGCACCATCTGTTCGAACCGCGACCTGCCGCCGCGCATGCCCATCGGCAATGAGATGGGTGACCTCGAACCGCAGGGCCTCGCGCCCATCCGCAAGGTCACCGTGCTGCGCAAGATGACCGCGCCCGTCCGCCCCCCGGTCGGCAAAGGTGCACTCTGGCGCCTCATCTCCCATCTGGCCTTGAACTACCTCTCGCTCGTCGAAGATGGGAAGGAGGCCTTCCAGGAGATTCTGCGCCTGTACGATTTTGAGAACTCGCCGGCGCTGCAGAAGCAGATCCACGGCATCAGCTCGATTACCAGCCAGCGGCACTTCGCGCGGCTCGTCTCCGAGAACGGCATCTCGTTTGCCCGCGGCCTCAAGATCGATGTCGAACTCGATGAAGAGCAGTTCGTTGGCGCGGGCGCCTATCTGTTTGCCAGCGTAATGGATCGCTTTCTGGCGCTCTACGTCACCATGAACAGCTTCAGCCAGCTGACGGTGCGGACCCGGCAGCGAAAGGAGGTATTGGGCGCATGGCCTCCGAGAACCGGCCACCAGATCCTTCTCTAGAGCCGCCGCTGCCCGAGGCGCCGCCCCCCTACCGTCCCGGCATGGCGCTGCTCCAACAGCGGCTGGCCGAGCGGGGCTACGAATTCGACTTCTTCCAGGCCGTCCGCCTGCTCGAACGTCTCTCGCCGGATCGCGCACCGGTGGGCCGTTTCAGTGTGCCCGGTTCGGAGGTGGCGCGCTTTGAAGTCAACCAGGAGATGGGCTTCCCGGCGAGCGCCATCGAGGGCATTGAGTTCGTCGAGGGCCAACCGGCCCGGGTCAAAGTAAACTTCATGGGCCTCACCGGGCCCCAGGGCGTTCTGCCCCTCTACTACACCGAGCTCCTGCGGGAGCGCCTGCGCGCCCGCGACCAGACGGCTGCTTCGTTCTTCGACCTCTTCAACCACCGGATCATCTCCCTCTTCTACCAGGCCTGGGAGAAGTATCGCTTCCCCATCGCCTACGAGCGCGGCGACCGCGACCGTTTCTCGCACCACCTGCTCGATCTCATCGGACTCGGCACGCAGGGCCTCGAAAACCGCCAGCCGCTCCCGGACGATTCGCTCATCTTCTACACCGGCCTGCTCAGTCAGCGTGCGCGTTCGGCTTCGGCGCTCCGGAATCTGGTGGCGGACTACTTCGACGTGCCGTGCGAGGTCGAACAGTTCATCGGCGGCTGGTACCCGCTGATTGAGGAGACGCAGTGCTGCCTCGATGCCGAAGACGCGACCATCTCCGAGCAGTTGGGGTTCGGCGCCGTCGTCGGCGATGAAGTGTACGATCAGCAGTCGGCCGTGCGGATTATCCTCGGGCCCCTGTCGCTCGAACGCTACTGCGGTTTTCTGCCCCAGGGAGCCGGCCATGAACCATTGAAGGCGTTGGTCCGCCTGTTCGGCGGGCCGACGATCGATTTTGAAGTCAAGCTAATTCTCGCCAAAGAGGCAGTGCCGGAGTGCCATCTCGGCCCCCGGCCCGCCGCCGTGTGCGAGGAAGAAGAGTTCGCCCTCGAAAACATCCAACTCGGATGGACTTCGTGGGTCAAGACGGCTCCGCGTCAAGCCGACGCCGCCGATGCCATACTTCGTTTCTAGGTGAGCACATGAGCGTAAATCTAAAAAGCCTGATCGGCAAATTGAACCAGACTACCCGCGCCGCGCTCGAGGGCGCCGCCAACTTGGCGCTGGCCCGTACCCATTACGACATTGAAATTGAGCACTTTCTTCGCAGACTGCTCGATGCGACCGATAGCGACGCGGCGCATATCCTGCGCCACTTCGGGGTCGACGCCTCGCGCCTGACGCAGGAGCTCGACCGCAGCCTCGACCGCCTGAAGACCGGCAATGCCCGCACCCCGGCTATCGCGCCCTCCCTGCTCAAGATGTTCACCGAGGCCTGGACGATCGGCTCGATTGAGTTTGGCGACGGGCAGATTCGGACCGGTCTGTCGCTGCTCGCTCTCCTGACCCACGAAGAACTCGCCCGCATGCTGCGCGATGTCTCGAAGGAGTTGCAGAAGGTCAATGCCGAGGGGCTAAAAAAGGAGTTTGCCGCGATTGTCGATGCCTCGAACGAGTCTGTGGCGCCGCTCGCGGCGGCGGGCCCGGCGGGCGGCGGGGCGGCAGGTCCCGCCAAGGCGGGCAGCGGCAAGCAGCCCAACCTCGATGCCTACACCGAAAACCTCACGGAAAAGGCCCGGAAAGGCAAGATCGACCCCGTCCTCGGCCGCGACAGCGAAATCCGCCAGGTGATCGATATTCTGCTCCGCCGCCGCCAGAATAACCCGATTCTCACCGGCGAGCCGGGCGTCGGCAAGACCGCCGTTGTGGAAGGGTTTGCCCTCCGCATTGTGCAGGGGGACGTGCCCGCGCCGCTCAAGAACGTCGAACTGCACTCGCTCGACCTCGCCCTGCTGCAGGCCGGCGCCGGCATCAAGGGCGAGTTTGAAAACCGGCTGAAGGGTCTCATCGAAGAGATCAAGTCCAGCCCCAAGCCGATCATCCTCTTCATCGACGAGGCCCACACCATGATCGGCGCCGGGGGGCAGGCGGGCCAGGGCGACGCCGCCAACCTGCTCAAGCCCGCCCTCGCGCGCGGGGAGATGCGCACGGTGGCCGCCACCACCTGGAGCGAGTATAAGAAATACTTTGAAAAGGACCCCGCCCTGGCCCGCCGCTTCCAGGTGGTCAAGGTTGAAGAGCCCACCGAGGCCGTCTGCATGGTGATGATGCGCGGCATTGTCGGCATGCTCGAAAAGCACCATCAGGTCCGGATCCTCGATGAGGGTCTCGAAGCTGCCGTTCGCCTGTCGCACCGCTACGTCGCGGGCCGCCAACTGCCCGACAAAGCCGTCAGCGTGCTGGATACCGCCTGCGCTAAACTCGCCCTCGGCCAGAACTCCACCCCCGCGGCCATCGAAGACCTCAACCGCCGCATCGACGACCTCGAAGTCCAGCAGCGCGTGCTCACCCGCGAACAGGCCGTCGGCACCGATCATGCGAAGCGCCTGGCCGCGATTGCCGAAGAGCTCGCCAAGTCCAAGACCGACGTCGAAGCTCTCAAAGCGCGCTTTGAGAAGGAGTCCGGCCTTGTGATGAAGCTTCGCGAGCTCCGCGGCCGCATTGAAGAGAAGGCCCACGAACCGAACGCCGCGGCCGAACTCGGCCCGCTGCGCGAAGAACTCGCGCAGCTCGATGACGAGTTGAAAAAGCTCCAGGGCGAAGCGCCGCTCATGGGCGTCTGCCTTGATGGCCAGGCCGTTAGCGAGATCATCTCCTCCTGGACCGGCATCCCCGTCGGCAAAATGCTCAAGGACGAGATCGAGAACACCCTCAATCTCACGGCCCAGTTGACGCAGCGCGTCATCGGCCAGGACCACGCCCTCGACACGATCGCCCAGCGCATCAAGGTCTCGAAGGCGAAGATGGAGGACCCCAACAAGCCCATCGGCGTCTTCATGCTCGTCGGGCCCTCCGGCGTCGGCAAGACCGAAACGGCCCTCACCCTCGCCGACCTGCTCTACGGCGGTGAGCGCAACATGATCACCATCAACATGAGCGAGTTCCAGGAGGCCCACACCGTTTCGACGCTCAAAGGCTCGCCCCCCGGATACGTCGGCTACGGCGAAGGCGGCGTGCTGACGGAAGCCGTCCGGCGGCGGCCGTACTCTGTCGTCCTCCTCGACGAGGTGGAAAAGGCCCATCCCGACGTGCTCGAACTCTTCTTCCAGGTTTTTGACAAAGGCCAGATGGAGGATGGCGAAGGTCGCGAGATCGACTTTAAAAACACCATCATCATCCTGACGACGAACGCCGCCACCGACCAGATCATGAAGCTGACGGCCGACCCGGAGACCGCCCCCAGCCCCGCCGGTATCGTGAAGACGATCAAGCCGGAGCTCGACAAGGTCTTCAAGCCCGCCTTCCTCGGCCGCATGGTGATCATCCCCTATTACCCGGTCCGCGATGCCGCCCTCAAGCAGATCATCCGCCTGAAGCTCGGCAAAATCCAGCGCCGCCTCAAAGAGAACCACGCCATGGCCCTGCGCTATGACGACAAGGTGCTCGATGCCGTAGCCGCCCGCTGCACGGAGGTCGAAAGCGGCGCCCGGAATGTGGACAACATCCTGACCAACTCCTTGCTGCCCGACATCTCGAACCAGATTCTGGCCATGATGGCGGCCGGCGAACACAAAGAAGCGATCGACGTCACCATCGGCGACGACGGCGCTTTCCTCTACTCCTAACCGGTCGCGCGCATCAGGCAGGGGCCGCCGGGGTGGCCCCTGCCTGATGCGTTTTCCGGTCTGATCGCGCGCTATCTTGTGGGAACGGACAACTAGCCATGGCTACCCCAGTAACTCAGAAAAACCGCCGCCTCGTGCTCGCGACGCCCCTCGGCGAAGATGTCCTGCTCATCCGCTCCCTCCGCGGCCGCGAGGCGTTGTCGTCGCTGTTCTCGTATGAGATCGAAGCCTTTGCGGGTAACGCCACCGACGTTGATTTTTCCAAGCTCATCGGCAAGCCGATGACCGTCTCCATCGCTCTCGATAACGACGGCGTCCGCTACGTGAACGGCATCGTGGTCCGCTGCGCCAGGGGAGCCCGCGGCTTCGACTACACGGCCTACCGCTTCGAGATCGTACCCCGCCTCTGGCTGCTGACCAAGGTACAGCAGAGTTGCATTTTCCAGCAGAAGTCCGTGCCCGACATCCTCAAAATTCTGTTCGCCGGCATCGACCTCGCCTTTGAAACGCAGGGCACCTACGAACCCCGCGACTACTGCGTGCAGTACCGCGAAACCGATTTCGCCTTCGCCTCCCGCCTCATGGAAGAGGAAGGCATCTTCTACTACTTCAAGTTCTCCGATGGCGCCCACAAAATGGTCATCGCCGACAAAGCCGCGGCTCATGCCGACATGCCGCACCTGACCGAAATCACCTACGACGAAGTGATTGGCGGCACGGATACCAGTGAACAGATCCTCTACTGGGAGAAGGTGCAATCCCTCCGCAGCGGCAAGGTGACCCTCTGGGATCACTGCTTCGAACTCCCGCACAAGCACCTGGAAACCGAGGAGACCATCCTTGAAACGATTCAGGTCGGCACGGTGAGCCACAAGCTCAAGCTTGCCAACGAGCAGCTGGAGATTTATGACTATCCGGGCGCTTACGCGCAACGCTTCGACGGCATCGCCCCGGGCGGCGGTGAACAGGCGAGCGAAATTCAGAAGATCTTCGAGGACAACGCCCGCACCGCGGCCATCCGCATGGAGCAGGAGGCGCTGCCGGGCCTCGTCATCGAAGCCCGCACCAACTTCGGTGGCATCACGGCGGGGCATAAGTTTAAGCTCGTCCGCCACTTCGCCGACGATGGCGACTATGTGGTCACCGAAGCCGATCTGAACTTCAGCCAGGGCGGCGATTACGTCTCCGGCGCGGGGGACGAAGAGGAACACTATGAGGAGATCAGCTTCCGCTGCATTCCCGCTGCCCTCCCCTACCGGCCGCTCCAGCTCACCCCCAAACCCGTCATCCACGGCACCCAGACCGCCGTGGTCACCGGCCCCGCCGGCGAAGAGGTCTTCACCGACAAATACGGCCGCATCAAAGTGCAGTTCCACTGGGACCGCGACGGCAAGTACGACGGCAGCAGCTCCTGCTGGGTCCGCGTCGCCACGCTCTGGGCCGGCAAAAACTACGGCACCGTGTTCCTGCCCCGCATCGGCATGGAGGTCGTCGTCGCCTTTGAGGAGGGCGACCCGGACCGCCCCATCGTCGTCGGCTGCGTCTACAACGCCGACTGCATGCCGCCCCACGTGCTGCCGGACAACAAAACCATGTCCGGCATCAAAACCCGCAGTTCCCCCGGCGCCGGCAGCAAAAATCTCAACGAACTCCGCTTCGAAGACAAGAAGGGCGAGGAGATGATCTTTCTCCATGGCGAGAAGGACTTCGATTTCCGCACCAAAAATGATTGCAAAGCCGACATCGGCCATGACTTCCATGAGCACGTCGTCGGCGATGTCCGCGTCGCCTACGACACCAACTACGACGCCAAGATTGGCACAAACAGCTCCACCGAGATCGGCGCCGACTACAGCCTGAAGATCAAAGGCAAAGCCGCCACCGACATCAGCGGCGCCCATACCTTGAAGGTCGGCGGCAACTCGCTCTATCAGTCCGGCGGCAACATCCACATCAAGGCGGGCAGCTCCGTCAAAATCGACGCGGGCTCGCCGATTGAAATCAATAGCCCCTCCGGCGTCACGCTCAAATGCGGCGGGAATTTTGTCACCGTCAGCCCCGCGGGCGTCGCGATCAGCGGCTCGATGGTGCTCATCAACTCCGGCGGTTCGGCCCTGAGCGGGACGGCCGTCTCGGCGCTCTCGCCCACGGCCCCCAAGGCCCCGGTTGAGCCCCTCAAGCCCGGCACCACGGCCCTGCCGAAGCTCATGTCCGGCGCCGGCCGCGCCGCCGCGGCAGCGGCTCCCGCCGCCGAAGCCGTCGATTCCGCGCAGAAACACAAGCCGGAGTCCGAAGAAAACAAGCAAAAGAAAAACTGGGTGGAGGTCCACCTCGTCGACGAGTCCGGCGCCAACGTCCCGAACGAAGCCGTCCGGATCACCCTGCCCGATGGCGCCATCGCCGAAGGCACCACCGACGACCAGGGTAAGTACCGGGTCGATGGCATCGACCCGGGCAACTGCACCGTTACCTTCCCCAATCTCGACCAGGACGCCTGGAAGGAGAAGTAGCTCATGGCCACCCGCACCGTCAATCGCGGCGACAGCATTCCGAGCCTGGCCCACAACAACGGCCACTTCTGGGAGACGCTCTGGAACCACCCGCAGAATGCCGACCTGAAGCGGCGGCGCCGGACCCCGAACATCCTCAACCCCGGCGACGAGGTCTTCATCCCGGAACTGCGCCTGAAAACCGTCAGCAAACCCACCGACGCCACCCACAAGTTCGAGCGCAAAGGTGTCCCCGCCAAGATTCGGATGCAGTTGAAGATGCTTGGCGAACCGCGCAAGAACGAGCCCTACAGCCTAATCCTCGATGACAAAACCATCGAAGGCACCACCGATGGTGACGGCTTCCTCGAAGCCTTTATCCGGCCGAACTGTCCTGGAGGCAAGCTCATCCTCACCAACACCGGCGAGGAGATTCCCATCGCCCTTGGCCATCTCAACCCCATCGACACGGTCTCGGGCGTCCGCCAGCGGCTTGGCAACCTTGGCTTCTACTGCGGTGACGGCGACGAGGTGGACGAAGCCACCAAAACCGCCCTTGCCCAGTTTCAAGGCGCCCACGGCCTGCCGAAGACCGGCGCCATCGACGATGCGACCCGCGGCAAGCTGCAATCCCTGCACCCCTAAACCCGCCAAGGAGACGGCCAGATGTTCGACGCAGTCCAATCCGGCCTCGATGCCGTTAGCACCGCCCTCGGCGGCGCCGTCCCCGGCGCCCCGGGCGGTCCGGCGCCGATGACCTTCACCAAGGGCGAAACGGTGGGCGAAACCGCCGAAGAGGCCCACGGGTTTCAATCGCCCAACGAGGTCCGGCCCCGCGACAGCGGCGCCCCCATCGAATTCGTCCACATGGGTTACGCCCACCCGGATACCTCTCTCCACTTCGACCATCCCGCACTCAAAGACGACACGAACCTGGAGTTCACCCCGGCCGTGAAGTCGCACGGCCTCCTGTTCCGCGCCGGCCTCGAACGCGAGGCGCTGCTGCTGTCGAGCTTCCTCACGGCCACGCAGTCGGTGCTGGCCGACCTGGAAAAAACCAAGGGCGGCGCGGGAGAGCTGCTGGCGATGGGCGCCGATCTGCTCGGCGGCGCCGGCGGCAGCGCCGCGCCCAAGGCCGCCGATGTCAACGCCTTCGGCGAAGCCGTCAAGAGCGCCATCGCGCCCGTCAACGCTGACCTCATTACCTACCAGAACGTCCACAAGGCCGGCCTCGATCTCCACCAGGTGCGCGCCAACTACCGCGCGTTTCTTGAAAAACTACTCGCGCCGCCCGCCAGTGACCCCGCCGGCGGCGTCCTCGGCGGCCTCGGCAACTCGCTCTCCTTTCTGCCCGGCATCCCGCCGGCCGTCAAGGACGTGTTGAACTTCGTCCAGGGCCTCGCCTGTAAGCCCATGGACGTCTATGTCGGCTTCTACGTCCGCCTGGCTAAGGACCTCGAACCGGTGATTGAAAAGGCTGTCCGGCAGTATACGGTGAAGGCGATTCAGGAGCAGCACAGCCCCGTCTTCTACCTCTGGTACCCCAAGCCGGCTTCCCCGCCGGCGCCCGCCACCGGGGAACCCGCCGAAGGCACCGGCATCGGCTTTCTCGACGATGCCCGGCAACGCTTTGAGCAGATCCGCTCTACGGTTGAAAACACCGTCGACACGGTGACCGACTTCCTCAGCGCCTCGCCTCCCCCGGAGCCGCCGCCCGGCGCACCGTATCTTGATCAGGCGATGCAGATCGAAACGCCGCCCCCCGCCGCCGGCGCCTCGCCCGCGCCGCCCAAACAGGTAACGGCCACGATTGTCAATGGCTTTAAGGCCGCCCTCGGCCTGTCCGGCATGCCGTCTTTCATTGAGCGCATCATCAGCGAAGTCACCCTGATGAACAACGAGTTCCTGCGCGAGGTTTACTGCAAACTCATGGAGCGCCCCGCCGTCGAGCCGATCGACGAAGCGGCCATGTATCGTGCCGCCCGCGCCCGTCTGCTCGATAAGCTCGTGGCCCTGGTCCTTGAGAACGTCAGCTTCCTGCAGCGGGCCAAGGAGTTCTCTTTTAACGTGCAGGGCAAGACCATCGCCCCCGGCGCGGCCCTGCTCGAAGACGCTCAGCAGGCGCTCAATGACGAAGTGCTCCGGCATCTGAACATCGCGCTCGAGCTCACCATGGGCGAACTCGTCGACAAGCTCGAAGGGGCCCGCCAGCAGGCGGTGCGCGAAAATGCGATCGCCATGGAGGTCTACCTCGGCCTGTTCCCGTGGCTGCTCGCCCTCAACTTCCGCAATACCTTCTTCCCGGTCTGGGACCTGATCATGGACAACACCTTTGGCAAGATCAGCGGACCGCTCGGCGACGCCGTCAAGCAGGCCAAAGACGCCATGGCCGAGGCCAAAAAGAAGGTGGACGAAGGCCGCCAAACCGCCATGCGGCTGCAGAAGATCAAAGACCGCGCCACCTCGCAAGGGCTGCAGGCCGGCAGCTCCGGCCAGAACCTCACCGGCTACCGCGACGACTGGCAATCCCAGCTCGCCACGCAGGAAGCTCCTGCCAAGCCTGAAGTGGTCCCCTTCTTCCCGCTCACCGGCCGGAAAAACGAAAGCAGCGCCCGCAAAATCGAACTCGCCGAATTCAACCAGGTGCGGGGCAACCACAAGTACCCCGGCGCTGCCAATCAACCCTAGCGATTTCGCGTTAGCATGAAGGAGCATCGGTATGCCCAAAGGTCCCGCCGCCCGCATCACAGATAGCGTTAGCCATCCTCTGCCGCCCCTGCTGAGCCCCGGCCCGGGATCGCCCAACGTACTCATCGGCTATCTGCCCGCCTGGCGCGGTATGCCGCTGGCCGCCGCCGCCGCTCTGCAGGCCGCGCAGAAGGCGGCCGATACTGCCATGAAGGCCGCCGAACAGGCCACTAAAGCCGCCGCCGGCCCCGCCGCCCCGGCCGCCTTCGCCGCCGAACAGGGGCTGAAAGCCTCCCTTTTGGCCAGCATGAGCAGCATGGTGACGAGCGTCTCCGCCGGCGCCGACATTCACATGTGCAGCACGCCCGTCCCGGTTCCGCCGCACGGCCCCGGCGTCGTCATCGACGGTTCGGCCACGGTGATGATCAACAACCTGCCGGCCTGCCGTGTCGGCGACACCGTACTCGAAGCCCTCGGCGGCCCCAACAAGATCGTCAAGGGCGAATCGACCGTGATCATCGGAGGCTGAACCCGGGTGCGTCGCCGGTCGTTCTTGCTTCTGGGCGCGGGTGCGGGCCTCTACGCCGGCCCTCTCGAAGACCGCATCCGGCGCATCGAGCAGCGTTGGCTGCCGGTCACTTCCATGGCGGGAGATCGCGTCCCCGCCGTCAGCATGGCCGTCTTTCACGACGGGCAGATCGAATGGGCCCGCGCCTATGGCGTTGCCACCACCACCGGTACTCTCTTTCAGGCCGCGTCCCTGTCCAAACCCCTTGCCGCCATGGCCGCCCTCCACATGGCCCAGCATGGCAACTTTGGCCTCGACGACAACGTCAACACCAAACTCAAAAGCTGGCAGGTCCCCGACAACGAGTTCACCGCCGCCGCCAAGGTTACCGTCCGCGGCATTCTCAGCCACACCGCCGGACTCACCGTCCCGAGCTTCCCCGGCTACGACGAAGACGACGAAGTCCCCAGCGTGCTCGAAATCCTCGACGGGAAACTGCCTGCCCGCACCCTGCCGGTCCGCGTCAGCCACCCCCCCGGCGCGCAGTTCCGCTACTCCGGCGGCGGCTACACCGTCCTGCAGGTGCTGCTCGAAGACCGCTTCGGCAAGGCCTTCCCCGAACTGATGCGCCGCATCGTGCTGCAGCGCCTCTCGCTCTACACGAGCACCTTTGAACAGCCTCTTTCGGCTGAATTCGCTGCCCGCGCCGCGGTTGGCTTCCACGAAAACGGCCGCAGCTACACCGGCGGCTGGCACACCTACCCGGAGCTCGCCGCCGCCGGCCTCTGGACCACCCCCATCGACCTCGCCAAATTCGCTCTCGACGTGCAGAACACCCTGGCTGGTAAATCTGCCAAAGTCCTCGAAAAATCTTCCGCCGAGCTCATGGTCACCCCCCACCTCGGCGCCTATGGCCTCGGCTTTGAAACCCGCCCCGGCTGGTTCGGCCACGGCGGCGCCAACGCCGGCTACCGCTGCCGCCTTTGGGCCGCCCGCGACGGCTCCCACGGCGCGGCCGTCATGACCAACTCCGACAACGGCGCCAAGCTCGTCGACCGCATCTTTGCCGCCATCGCCGCCGAGTCGGCCTGGCCCGCCGGCCTCACTTAATTCAGCCGCGCCGCCAACACCCGGCCTTCCGCATCAGCCTCTTTTTCGGCCAGCCCCACCGTCCCGGCTATCCACACTCCCTTGGTGAACACAAACACCGGCTGCCCCCCGTCCATCCCGAAGTAGCCGCCAAAGCTCGGCACCAGCTTCGCGCCCTGCAGCGCCTTCTTCCAGTCGAGCAGCAGGATCGCCGCCGTCGTCGGGTCCTTCAGCTTCGTCACGAAAACCCGGTACTCCCTGGCGCCCTTCTTGTAAGTCGCCACCGTCCCGCCCGGCATGAAGGCCTTGCCCAGCAGCGCCTTCGGCGGCACCTCCACCTTGGTCCGGTTCGTCGCCGGCAGGCGGCGGGATTCGTCCGCCGGCTGAGCCAGCAGCGGAAGCAGCAGAAAGGGGAACAACAGGCAGAGTCGCAGCATGGTGGTATCGTTTACTCTAATCCATATGCTCCGCCTCGCGGTACTCCTGCTGCCCCTTGCGCTCCGGGCCCAAACTCCGCTTTACGAAGAGGACTTCCAGAAATCCCGGCCCTACCGCGAACAGGGCTACCGCCAGTTCGACGAGTACCTGAAGAAACTGCCCCCGGCCGAAACCCTGCGCCAGCAGTTCCGCTCGAAAATCGGCTTCCCACCGCCGGGTTTTACCGACAAGCCCGCCATGCGCTGCGAACCGATGGGTGAAGACAGCATCGCCACTTACTCCCGCTGCTGGGTCACGGTGGCCGCGGGCCTGGAAACCTACGGTCTCTACCTCGTCCCCAAGCAGCGCCGGGGCGCGGCGCCGCTGGTCATCTCCCTGCACGGCGGCGGCGGATTCCCGGAACTGGCTCTGTTCAAAGGCGGCACCAACTATCACGACCAGATCCGCGGCGCCGCCCGCGAAGGCTATGTCGTCTGGGCCCCGCAGTTCGTCATGTACCCCTACCGCGACCGCGACACCGGCACCCCCATCCCCGCCGAAGTCCGCGCCGAACTCGATCTTAAGCTCCGCAACGCCGGCACCAGCCTCATGGCCCTCGAGTCGATGAAGGTCATCCGCTCGCTCGACCCCATCCTCGCCCGGCCCGAAGTCGACCCGGCCCGCGTCGCCATCATCGGCCTCTCCTACGGCGGCTACTACTCGCTGTACATCGCCGCCCTCGACCCCCGCATCCACGCCGTCGTCGCCTCGGGCTCCTTCCGCGAAGCCCCGCTCGTCCGCGAAGCGCTCACCGGCGGCCGCCCCGTCGACCTCACCTCGCCCCAGCAGGTCGCCCTCATCGCGCCCCGCCCGCTCCAAATCCAAACCGGCATCAAAGATGCCGCTGCTCCTATTGAGAGCGTGCGCCGCACCCTGGCCGAAGCGCGCGTCTACCACCCCACCCTGGACTACCAGGAGTTCCACGGCGGCCACGAATGGCAAGGAGATCTGGCGTGGACCTTTCTCAGACAACACCTGCGGAAGTAGAACGGAAACGCGAGCAGCGAGCCTGGTACTTCTACGACTGGGCCAACTCCGCCTTCGCCTCCACCGTCCTCACCCTCTTCCTCGGCCCCTACCTCACCGCCATCGCCCGTGCCGCCGCCGGGCCCGACGGCCTGGTCCACCCCTTCGGCCTGAACATCGACCCCCGCGCCTTCTGGGGCTACTGCGTCTCGCTCTCCGTCATCGGGCAGGTGGTCGTGCTGCCCCTGGTCGGCGCCCTGGCCGACTACCGCCGGAGCAAACGGGAGTTCCTCGGCGTCTTCGCCTACCTCGGCGCCCTCGCCACCATGGCCATGTTCTTCGTCGAAGGAGACCGCTACCTCCTCGGCGGCGGCCTGTTCCTGCTCGCCAACATCTCCTTCGGCGCGGCCAACGTCATCGCCAACTCCTTTCTGCCGGAACTGGCCACCCCCGAAGAGCGCGATGCCGTCAGCTCCCGCGGCTGGGGCTTCGGCTACCTCGGCGGCGGTCTGCTGCTACTGCTCAACCTCCTGTTCTTCTCCAACGCCGAAAAACTCGGCTTCACCGAGTCCTTCGCCGTCCGCCTCAGCCTCGCCTCGGCCGGCGTCTGGTGGGCCGGCTTCACCCTCATCCCCCTGGCCCGGCTCAAGAACCGCGGCACGCCCCAGGCGCTCCCCCCCGGCGAGAATATTATCTCAGTCGGCTTCCACCAGTTCCTCCATACCCTTAAAGATCTGCGGCACTATCCGCAAACCATGCTCTACCTGGTGGGCTATCTCATCTACAACGACGCCATCCAAACCGTCATCGCCCTCGCCGGCCAGTTCGGCAGCGACGAACTGAAAATGCCCATGTCCAAACTCACCATGGCCATTCTCATGGTCCAGTTCGTCGCCTTCCTGGGCGCCACCCTGTTCGGCTACCTCGCCTCCCGCATCGGCGCCCAACGATCCATCCTGATCGCCCTCGTCGCGTGGGCCCTCACCCTAGGCTACATCTATGTAGCCGTCACGACGCATGAAGAATTTTTCATTATGTCGTTCCTGGTCGGCCTGATCATGGGCGGTACCCAGGCCCTCAGCCGCTCCCTGTTCTCCCTCATGATCCCCGCCGGCAAGGAGGCCGAGTACTTCAGCGTCTACGAAATCAGCGATAAGGGGACCAGTTGGCTCGGTCCCCTTATCTTCGCCCTCGCCCTGCAGACCACGGGGAGCTACCGCACCGCGATTCTCTCCCTCGTCGTCTTCTTTGTAATTGGCTTCGTTTTGCTATTTCGCGTCGACGTGGCCAAAGCCGCCGCTACCGCCCGAAATAATTGATGGTCGTTGTCGCCGTGCTCTTCGCCCCGGTCGCGTCCGTTACCGTCAACTCAAACGTGTAGGCGCCCTGCCCCTGGCCGAACTGCACCGTCACCCGGGGCGTGTTGGCCGCCGCCGGGTTCAGCGCCGCCGTCGGCCCCACCGAACGCCACTGGTAAGTCAGCGGAGCCACCCCCGTCGACGTGCTGCCATCAAGCGTCATCTCGCGGGCAAACGAATCCCGGCCCTGCGTAACGATGTTGGCCGCCAAGGCCACCGCCGGCGGTGGAACCGTCATCTCGTAGAGCGCCACCGACCCGCTGGTTTCGTTCGCAGTGATCAGCAGCGGCCGGCCGTTCGGGCTCTCGTCCGCGGCGAGTGCCAGCACCCCTTCCGGACCCAGGTCGCCCGCCGTGCCCGCCTCCGGGTTGCCCTTGAAGTCGCGGGAGTTCGTGTAGGTCACATAGACCGGCTTCTCCGGGTCGGTCACGTCATACACCATCGCCCCGCCAATCCGCTCGAGGCCGATAAACGCATATAGGCGTCCGTTCAATTCGCGAACCACCACACCCTCCGGCTCCGGACCCTTGTTGTCGCTGCGGTCGTCGCGCGTGTTGTTCGCGTTGCTCGCATTAAAGTTGTCAGGGTAGAGGCGGGCGGTAATCTGCTCAAATTGATCGCCGCTGTCAAACACCAGCTTGCCCGAAGTATCCCAGATCGAAAAACTGCGGCCACCGAGAACGTAGAGCGCATCGAAGTCGCCATCGCCGTCCGTGTCGCCCGTGGCGCGGGTTACGGTCAGCCGACCCAGATTGCCGGCCTGCTGCAGCGTGGAAGCGTTCGGGAAGCGCGCCGGATCGAGGCGCAGCGTGCTGACCCGGGCCTCCTCCGCATAGCCGGTGTATTCCCGCGCATCGCCCTCGTTGGCCGTGATCAGCCACGTCTTGCCCTTGGCCTGAAATGCCGCAAGGCCATCCGGCTGATACATCCCGAACACCGGCCAGTTGGCGATGTTGATCCGGTTGTCGCGGTCGCTCACGTCAAGGGCATTGCCCGGCAGCGTATGGTCTTTGAAGCCCAGGCCCACGATGCCGGTAATCCGGCCCTGCTCGATATCGATCACCCCGAGAGCGTTGTTCTCCTGCAGGGTGACCCACGCCGTCTTCGAATCGGGCGCGACAGCAATGTACTCCGGCTCCAGATCCTGCGCCACGGTAGCGCGGGGGCCGTAGATGCGCACGCTCGGGTCCAGCCGCGTGGTGTTATAGGCCTTGAAATCCGCGGTCCGGACGTTAGCCTGCGTTACGTTCCGCACCCCGCCGCTGATGTCAATAATCGAGACACTGCCCTCCGGGTCGACCGAGTAATCGGCGTTCGGCTCGCCCTCGTTGGCCACCAGCACCCGCCGGCCATCCGGCGTAAAGGTCAGCATGTCCGGCAGCGCTCCCACCTTCACTGCGCTCAAGAAGCTGCCGTTCAGGTCATAGAACACCACCGATCCCGGATCTGTCTTCGGCGTCGCCTCGACGGCGGCCGCAATCAACCCGCCGCTCACGGCGATGCTATTCACCGAGGTTCCATACAGCGAGGAGATGTAGAGCCGGAAGATCGCCCGCGGTGCGGCCGGATTCGCAATATCGAGGCCCTCAATCACGTTGGCCTGCGCATTGACGAAGAACAGCCGCTTGCTCCCGGCATCGTAAGCGGCTATCTCGGCGCCCGCCTGATTAAACAGGTTGGTCGAACAACCGCCCACTTTCCGGATCGTAAACTCCTGCCCGACCAAGGTCCCGGCCAGCATCATCATCAACAACAAGCAATGTTTCATACCCTTCACCCTTACCGATATTGGGTGACGAGCGGATGACTTTGGGATGAATGTTAGATTACGACCACTACCCGGCCCCGCACATCGCCACCCAAAATGGCCGGCGCCTCGAGCGGCACCCGGTCCAAAGAGATTTCGCTCGTCAGCCCGTCGAGTTTGTCCACCGGCATCGTCGCGGCCAACCGCGCCCAAATCCGGCGGCGCTCGCTGTTAGCCACCTCCACCGAGTTAATCCCCAGCAGGTTGACGCCCCGCAGAATGAACGGCAGCACCGTCGTCGCCAACTCCGTCCCCCCCGCTAAACCGCAGGCGGCCACCGAGGCGTTCGCCCGCAGTTGCCGGATGATCCCGCCGAGCGTCGTCCCGCCCACCGTGTCCACCGCCCCGCCCCAACGCTCTTTTTCAAGCGGCTTGGCCGAAGGCGCGCTCAGCACCTGCCGGTCAATCACCTCGG
>JADCJL010000263.1 GCA_020247055.1 Acidobacteriaceae bacterium
AGTTCGAGATTTGCCCCTCGGTGCCGCAGGCGATGCAGTGCCAGACGACGACGTCAGCCTCGGTGATGTCGGTCTCGACGACGCGCTGGTCACGCTTGCGGCACTTGAAGCAGACCGGGCCTGGCGTGTCGTCGGAGCGATCGAAATCGGAGGCATGGGCGACCACGGCGGTCAGGAAGTCCGCCATCTTTCGGGCTGGGCCCCACTCGGGTGCGATCGCACCCTTGGCGTCCAGGTAGTGGGTCAGGTCGATCACGTACATCGATCAGTCAACTCCAAATCGACCACCTGCCACGGCCGCGGGAGTCGTGCGCTAGGCAGCGTGGCTTGTCAAACATGCGGTGACACGAGTACGCCAGATGTTGCCAAGTTGGCATAATTCTGCCTAACTGCGACAATGCGCGCCAGCGGTCCAACCCACGTTCCGCACCCTGCGGGTGATCAGATGAGCGAGCAGCCAGACGAGATCCTCACCATCGACGAGGTCGCCGTTTTCCTGAAGGCGGGGAAACGGACGGTCTATCGCCTGGCGGCGAGCGGCGAGATTCCAGCGTTTAAGCTGGGCGGCACTTGGCGCTTCCGCCGTTCGGAGCTGGATCAATGGATCGCCGCGAGCATCCACAACAAGAAGAAGGCGGATGTGCGCTGATGGAAATCATCGACAACATCAACCGCCTGCTCGGTGATGACCTCAAGCAAACGCTCAAGCCGGGATCCCGGCTGAAGGTCGCGGCATCCTGCTTCTCGATATACGCGTTCGAAGCGCTGAAGGCCGAGCTCGAAAAGATCGACGAACTGAATTTCATCTTCACCGCTCCCGCGTTTGTCGCCGACGAAGTCACCGACAAGATTCGCAGGGAGCGCCGCGAGTTCCACATCCCCAAGCTCGACCGCGAACGCAGCCTCTACGGGAGCGAATTCGAGATTCAGCTGCGCAACAAACTCAACCAGCGCGCCATCGCAACGGAGTGCGCCGACTGGCTGCGCCGCAAGGCCACGTTCAAGAGCAATAGCAGCAAGGCTCCGATGCAGCCGTTTGCCTGCGTGCAGTCGGCAGGTGGCGATATCGCCTACATGCCCTTGCACGGTTTCACGGCCGTGGATCTAGGCTACCAGCAAGGCAACGCCGTCTCCAATCTGGTCAACAAGTTGGACGAGCCGACGTTCACGGCAACCTACTTGAGCCTGTTTGACCAGATCTGGCACGACCCCGAGAAGCTGGAAGACGTGACCTCGCAAATCTGCGAGCACATCGCCTCCGTCTATCAGGAGAACTCGCCCGAGAGCATCTACTTCCTGATGCTCTACAACATCTTCAACGAGTTCCTCGACGACATCAACGAGGACGTCCTGCCCAACGATCGGACCGGCTACCAGGACACGCTCATCTGGACCAAGCTCTTTAACTTCCAGAAGGACGCCGCCACCGGCATCATCAACAAGCTGGAAACCTACAGCGGCTGCATCCTAGCCGACAGCGTCGGTTTGGGCAAGACATTCACGGCCCTGGCGGTGATCAAGTACTACGAGCTGCGCAACCGCTCGGTCCTGGTGCTGTGCCCCAAGAAGCTCGCCGACAACTGGCTCAACTACAACCGCAACCTCAAGACCAACATCTTCGCGCGCGACCGGTTCAACTACGACGTCCTGTGCCACACAGACTTGAGCCGCACCAGCGGGGAATCGTTCGGTACGCCACTGAACCGCATTAACTGGGGCAACTACGATCTGGTCGTCATCGATGAGTCGCACAACTTCCGTAACAACGACGCCTTCAAGGACAAGGAGACCCGCTACCAGAAGCTGATGAACAAGGTCATCCGCGAGGGCGTGAAAACCAAGGTGCTGATGCTCTCGGCCACGCCGGTGAACAACCGCTTCAACGACCTCCGCAACCAGCTGGCGCTGGCCTACGAAGGTAACTCGGAGAACCTGAGTAAGAAGCTGCGCACGAACAAGTCCGTGGAAGAGGTATTCCGCAACGCTCAGAAAGCCTTCAACGTCTGGGCCAAGCTGCCGCCAGAGCAGCGCACCGCGCGTGCCATCCTGGACGCGCTGGACTTCGACTTCTTCGAGTTGCTCGACAGCGTCACCATCGCGCGCTCGCGCAAGCACATCCAGACCTTCTACGACACCAAGGACATCGGCCACTTCCCGGAGCGCCGAAAACCTCTGTCATTCCATCAACCGCTCACCGAGCGGGCCGACGTGATGGGCTTCAATGCGATCTTCGAGCAACTGTCTCGGCTCAAGCTCGCCGTCTACGCCCCGGTCAGCTACATCCTGCCCAGTCGGCTGAAGAAGTACGAGGACCTTTACGACACCAAGGTCGGCGGCAAAGGCACGTTGCGCCAGGCCGACCGCGAGAAGAGCCTACAGGCTCTGATGACAGTCAACCTGCTCAAACGGCTGGAAAGCTCGGTGGCCTCGTTTCGCCTCACGCTCCAATCGCTGCGCGACAACCACCAGGCGACGCTGGACAAGATTGCCAGCTTCAACCAGGCCGGCAGCGCCGCGAGTGTGAGCGACCTGACCGACGTTCTCGAAACCCTGGACGCCGAGGAGGACG
>JADCJL010000264.1 GCA_020247055.1 Acidobacteriaceae bacterium
CATTGACGATTACGAGGCGTTCAAGGGCGACTTTGCGTTTGTGCTGGCGTCCTCTTCGTGGGGGCAACTGCCGATCAACTACCAGATCCGTTCGGCGGGCATGGTGTCGACGCTGATTCACACGTTTTCGCCGACGCTGGTGAACGAGTTCACGTTTGGCGTGAACCGGGCTAAGCAGACGGTGGACCCGTTGTCGCAAGCGGGACTGGACCGGAACGTGCGGGCGAAGGTGCTGCCGAACCTGCCGCAGTTTTTCCCGCAGGCGAATCCGAGCAACCTGGTGCCGAACGCCAACTTTGGCGGGGTGCCGAACGCCGGGGTGCTGAGCGTCGAGTCGCGGTATCCGTTTTTTGGCACGAATAACATCTGGAACTGGTCGAATAACCTGTCGAAGATCTGGAGCAGCCACAATGTGAAGGTGGGAGTTTATGTGGAGCGGACCACGCGCAACGCGGCGCGGGGATCGGCGTTCAATGGAACGTTCAACTTCAATCGGGACGTGAACAACCCGTTTGATACGAACTGGGCGTACTCGAACGCCTTGATCGGGAGCGTACAGAGCTACTCGGAGGCGACGGCGAAGCTGGACGGTCACGCGCGGTACCTGAACGTGGAGTGGTTTGCGCAAGACACGTGGAAGTTAACGCGGCGGTTCACGGTGGACGCGGGGGTGCGGTTCTACTACATTCAGCCGACGTGGAGCGCGGGGGACAAACTGGCGGCGTTTGACCTGGCGGCGTATGACCGGACGAAGCAGCCGCAGCTGATTCAACCGTTCCGGAACGCGGCGGGGCTGCGGGTGGGGCGGGATCCGGTGAGCGGGCAGGAGGTATCGCCGGCGTCGATCGGACAGTTCGCGTCGGGCGTAGCGCCGTTTCAGGGCATGACGGTGTACAACGAGCGGCTGCAGAATACGCCGCCGTTGCAGGTAGCGCCGCGGTTGGGCTTCGCGTGGGATGTGTTCGGGAACGCGCGGACGGCGGTACGCGGCGGCGTGGGCGTGTTTTATGACCGGTTCAACGACGACCAGGTGCTGATTCACCGGGAGCTGCCGCCAAACGTGATTACGCCGACGGCGGTAAACACGACCATGGCGGAGCTGCTGCGGAGTCCGTTCCGGGTGAGCCCGGCGAACGTGACGACGATTCAGCGGGATTTCCGTCCGCCGACGGTATACAACTGGAGCTTTGGGATTCAGCAGAACGTCGGGTTCGGCACGGTGCTGGACGTGGCGTACGTGGGGAACGTGGGCCGGCGGCTAATGCAGCGGCGGAGCCTGAATGCGCTGCCGTACGGCACGCGGTTCCAACCGTCGAGCATCGACAGCACGACGGGCAACCCGCTGCCGGATAACTTCCTGCGGCCGCAGCCCGGATACGGCGACATCCTCTACATTGAGCTGGCCGGGACGAGTAACTATCATTCGCTGCAGACGCAGGTGAACAAGCGGTTCAGCAAGGGTTTGCAGTTTGGGGTGGCGTGGACGTGGTCGAAGGCGATGACGATCGTCAATGGCAACGGCGACGCGGTGAACCCATACCTGAACTACAGGATGCGGCAGTACGGGCGGGCGAGTTTCGACCGGACGCATAACTTCGTGCTGAATTATCTGTATGACTTGCCGAAGGCGAGCCGGTTGGCAAAGGATAATCCGGTGATGAAGGCGGTATTTGATGACTGGCAGTTGAGCGGCGTGACGACGTTCACGTCCGGGCAGCCGCTGGGTATTGGGTATTCGCTCGTGAGCGGGGCCGACCTGGTGGGGGCGAGCGGCGGGGGCATCGACAGCCGGGTGAATGTGCTGCGCAATCCGATTCTGCCGAAGGGGCAGCGGACGCCGCTGCGGCACTTTGACACGGAGGCGTTTGCGCCGCCGACGCGGGCGGAGTTTGGCGTGGGGAACGCGCCGAAGGATGTGCTGCGGGGACCGGGGATCAACGTGTTTGACGTGACGTTCATCAAGAACATTCCGATGGGCAAGAGCGATAAGCAGAGGTTGCAACTGCGGTTTGAGTTCTACAACTTCTTCAATCATGTGAGCTTCGTGGGGGTGGACACGACGGCACGTTTCGATGCGCAGAACCGGCAGGTGAGTGGGACGTTCGGACAGTACACGAGCACGCTGGACGCTCGGCGGGTGGTGCTGGGCGCGAAGTTCTATTTCTAGGGACCGCGCACAACGGATGGTTCGTCCGCACCCCGGGGCCCGGGGTGCGGACGATGGTCCGGTATCCGGGCCTGTACAATGGAGGGGTGCGGGACACGGAGGCAGGGGCGGAAGAGATTTGGATGCAGATGCTGCGGCGGCAGACGCCGGGGGAGCGGCTGACGCGGGCGGTGGAGCTTTCCGAGGCCGTGCGGCAGATGTTTCTGGCCAACGTGCAACACCTTGACGAGGCAACGCAGCGACGGCGGCTGGCGGAGGCTTGTTACGGCGCGGAGGCAGCCGAACGGATGTTCGGCAAGTGACGGCGCTCGAGGAGGCGTTTCGGGACTTGGCGGCCGTGCTGGACGAGCTGGAGTTGCCGTTCGCGGTGGGGGGTAGCTTTGCGAGTTCGGCGTTTGGGGTTCCGCGGTCGACGCTGGACGTGGACTTAGTGGTGGAGTTGAGTCCGGAAGAGGCCTATCATTTGGCACGCTTGGCGGCGCCCTGGTTTGCAGGGGACCCGGAGGAGGCCCGAAGGGCCGTGGCAGCCAACCGATCGTTCAACCTTCTGCACCAGAGAGCGGTGTATAAGTTCGACATCTTTCCAACGACTTTTTTCGCTCACGGCGAAGACGAAGTGCGTCGCCGGATTTTTGTGAGGGGTACGGCGCTGTCGGCGGACAGGGCGGTCCCCATGGTCAGTCCGGAGGATATTGTGCTGGCAAAACTGGCGTGGTATCGGGCTGGAGGAGAGACTTCGGAGCGGCAGTGGATGGATTTGGAAGGAATTTGGCGGATGCAGGGATCGGGGCTTGATCGGGCCTACCTGGAGGCGTGGGCCGAGCAGATGGCAACGAGGGATCTTCTCCGGCGGTTGATCCACTGACCGGCGAAGCGTCAGGCGTCGTGTTTCCGTTATTGGACGCCGGGGAGCCGGCATTTTGATTTCTTTTGTAAAAATTCAGCATTTGTAGTCTTCCTTGAGTTCCTTGC
>JADCJL010000265.1 GCA_020247055.1 Acidobacteriaceae bacterium
CGGTTTGGGACTTGCCGGACTGGCGGGAGCCGACGAAGGCGAGGCGCTTTTGGGTGGCGTCGAGGAAGCGGGCCTGGGCGGGGTCCGGGGTGAAGCCGAGATGGGCGGCGACCCAGGCGGAGGGGGGAAGGCCGGGGTCGGGGACGGGGCAGAGTTTGGGTGTACCGGGTTGGGCGAGGGGGGATTGCGCCGTGGCGGTTGGGCGGGCCAGGGCCAGGGATTTCCGGGAGTGGGCTGGCGGCGCGAGCTGGTTGAACAGGTTCCAGATCAGCATAGGGTTGTTCCTGAAGGCGCTGGGGCGCTGGGTTGGGGGTTTCGGGGTTGGACAAGCCCGGCGGCCGGTTGGCTTCGGTCGTCTGGCGGGTGCCGGTAACGGGTTGATTTTGTGGGATTTGCGATTGTTCGCGGTTCTGGTTAAGGCTGCGGCGGGTGGGAATTTTAGACCGGATCGAGTTCCCCGTTGAAGCTACCGGCGCCGGCGGCGAAGGTTTTGGGTTGGGCGGGCTCGGCGAGCGAGAGGCCGAAGGGCTTGGGGTAGCTGGGCTGTTGGGGGGCCGGTTGGCTTCGGTCGCTGGCGACGGAGAGTTCTGTTGCCTTGTTTTCAACGGCTTGCGCGGATTCAACGGCTTGCGCGGATTCGACGACTGGCGTGGGTTCGGCGGCGCTGGCCTGGTTGGCAAGGGCCTGGTGGGTTTCGGACATGAGCGAGGCGGGTTGGCCGATGTACTCGATGCGGCGGCGGACGGGCGGGGTGGGCAGCGGATTGAGTTTGCGGAGCTCTTTGAGTTCGGCGTAGGTCATCTTGATGACGCGGAGGAGGCGCGTTTCTTCGATTTCGAGGCGGCGGATGTACCTGGCGTTGTGGGCGACGCGGTTGGCGCCGATGGTGTCGGCGAGGGCGACCCCGGAGGGGGGCAGGCCGGGGTGGTCGATCTGGCCGACCTCTTCATAACCGGCTTCGAGTTCGAGGGTTTGGAGGCGCACGTTGCGAAGCAGGCGCCACTGGGCGTCGACGATGCGCTGGACGAGGTTGGCTTCGACGCGGTTGTTGGGCGCGAGGGTGAGTTGGTACTCGGCGGTCATTTCGCGGTAGGCGGCGGGGTCCTCGCCGGCGACGAGGGAGATTCCGGCGCCGACGCCGAGGTCGATGGTGACGGCGCGGGTGCCGTTTTTGAGGCCGTTGAGGCGGGAGGTGGCTTTGCCGGCTTCGGTTTTGGGGCCGGTGCTCTTTTGGGCGTTTTGGCGGTTGATTTCGGCGCGGCGGGCCTTTTTTTGATCGGGGGTGAGTTGGTCGGGCATGGGAATTCTCCTGGGGGAAAAAGAAAACGCCCTGACGGGTGGAGCCGGTCAGGGCGTTGGGTTCCTTATCTGCTTGGACTATAGCACGGGGGGACCAAATTTCCGGGGGTGGGGAGAGGGCAGAAAATGGGGTTAAGTGATTTGGAATGATGGGGATGAAAAATATTTTCTTAGGTCGTGAATGCAAAAGTTCTCGTCCCTGTCGCGGGCGGCTTGGGTATGGCTCGCCGCCGTGATCTTAGGGCCGCGAGAGGGTTGAGATGAGAGCGCGGCCTTGCGTTGGGGCTGCAGGATCGCCCCAACTCAGCGCAAAGGAGGCACTATCGCCAGGGAGTGTTTCGATTCTGTCGAATTCGAGGTCCACTAGGACTATTCTGTTTCCGGATGTTCGATCCCCATCGAGCAGAAACAAAAGGGGTATTGACCTTCCAGTCCCTTTCCCGGTAGTCGCTCAAATTCCTTTTACCTTTCAAGTCCGGTCCATTCGTGAAGTACATTCGTGAAGGGGATTAAATCCGCAACCTCTGGGCGGTGCGCTTCGCGCAGCGCTCTCATCGGTGAAAACATCAGGTCTCTTTCCTGTCGCGGGATGCGAGAGAGTTGAGAACGGGGCTTGGAAGGAAACAGCGGTAGAGGAAGTTACCGCAGTTTGTCGGCCTCCAAGATAGCGGCCTTTCGGTCGATGGCACTTAGGTCGATCTGCTCGCGAGCGCCGTCAACAAGTTGAATGGCCTTTGCCGATCGACCGAAGGCGGAAAGGAACTGCCGATATTGGGCCATGCCTTCCGAGATTCCCTGCCACGCGGCGATCCGGTAGACACCCGGCGCAAGGTTCGCAAATCTGTATCTGGCGTCCCCATCCGTCATGGCGGTGCGCGTGAAAGCAGGGGGGCCATCTGCCTCGCTCCAGACGGTAACAGGAACCTCAGGCAGTGGAGTTCCCCGACCGTCACGAACAATTCCTGAAACTGTCGCGGCACCCGGCGCCAGGATGATATCGACCGTCACACTCGCGGTTGTCACCTGGAAGCCACCGGTCACATCCGTTCCTTGCGAGCGAATGGACTTCAAGTGCATTCCCTCCGGCAATTCAGAGGCAACCGGGAGGTACCTTCCCGGTCTAACGTGGATTGCCCCGGGCACCTGGCCATCGCTCGCGTAGCGGAGGATGGCAGGCGTGGGGTCGTCGGGAAGATTATACAGTCGAAACAATCCCGCCCCCCCTTGGATTGTAGTCCTGACCTCGGGATCCGGAGAATAGGGTACCAGCAGATCGACTGAACGGTCGTCAACCGTAACCAATTGGCTTGCTGCCAACCCCAAGTGCGATGCGGTCGGCGATGGCTGTAAAGCATAACCTCGTATTTCATATTGTCCCGCCGGGACATTTTCAAACACGAACTGGCGGGCGAAGCGGCCACTGGTGGTTACGCTCAAAGTTCGACAATTCCTTTTCAGCCATTCAGCGCAAAGGGACACTTCTACTATTTTCATCCCGGGTGGCCCGGCAACAGTACCATTTAGGCGAAAGAGTGTTGTGCGTCGCATCCGAAACTCAATCCCATCGATGTTCGTGCCTGGTACGATTCGAAACGGCTTAGCAGATGTAGAATCCGAGGCGTCGGGATAGAAGGTAGGCGCCGATGCGTCTGCCCGGGCCCGGTTGCCATATTCGGCCTGGGGCCATGATCGGGCCGCACTGAGATAGACCAACCCGGGGCGAAGTCGGCCGATGCGAAAAGTGCCGTCCGGCGCAGGAGTGACGACACGAGACTTGACGAGGTATCGCTGCCCACCAGCAAAGTGCCACTGCCACGCGGTCACTTCCGCCTGTGCTACCAGGTCTCCATCAGCATCAGTCAACCGGCCGCGCAGTACCCCCTCGCGCAGGAGTCTAAAGACGAGGCCACGGCGCTGTTGTCCGGCGCTTAATGATGCGTCTTTTTCGGGAGTGGCATCGTCACTCAAATACCCTACCTTGCTGGCGGTCAGAACGTACACATCTTTTTTTGCCGGGCGGAATGTAAAGGCACCGGCATTGTTCGTTGCAATCGATGCAACGCGCACCCGACGCCTGAAGCTGTAGGGGATTTTGAGGTCTACCGCAGCTGCCGCAAGCGGTTTTCCTGTTTCGGAGTCCAGGACAATACCTTGAATAATGTCCGGTTGCGGTGGTTGGTTTTGTGCCACGCCGCGGGCAGAAATGCAGATGACAAAGGGAACCAAGACGACCCAACTCACATTCATCGCAGTTTCAGCACCTTTGATTCGGACGCAACCCGCGGAATGGCCGTCAAGCGGACGGTGACGCGATCGGCGCCCAAGGCCGGCACCTCGGTCGCACGTCCTTCGAAGGCCGTGCGGAAGGTCACCAGAGCCAAGGGGATACCGGCCAAAGGGGGCGTTACTTGGTTTTCCCATGCCGCTACATACAACTTCCCGTGGGGCGCGCGCGGAATGGTAAAGCGACCGAGAGCATCGGCTTGGACATATGCCCAAGCCCCTTGACCGTTCCAGGCTGCGACCACCGCTCCCGCCGCACCCCGCCCCGCTTCGTCTCGGATCCTTCCCGCGATCTCCCGTCCCGGTTCCGGCCCGCCCAATAGAATTTCAAGGCTACCGCCTTCCGAAGGAACATCAAGGGGGGTGTCCGCCATGTAAGGCCGACCATTAAACCAGATGGATTTCACGCTCCGGAAGCTTTCCGACTGATTACTAACGAAGAGCCGATTCCTGCCGGGTGTCACTTGAAAGCGATAGCCTTTGGGGGTTGTCAATACGGCCGAGTCAGATATCCCCTCATCGGTTCCGTCCGGGGAGAGCGATGCGTAGATCTCGTGCGACCCTGCCGGCAGGCCCGCCTCGTCGGAGACTGTTCCCCTAATGACGGCCGCCGGTGTAAAGTCAAGTGAAACATAGGTTACGCCTTGCCCCTCCTGCACGCGGACCTCTCTGACACCCAAATATTTCTGTGAAGAGCCGCCGGCACGCACAGTCAGTCTGGCAACGATCCGGTAATCGCCCGGCGGGATGGAGGTAAATGTGAAAGCGCCAGTTTTCCGGCTTATTTGCGTCGATCTTCTCAGTGGCACCCACGAGCCTGAGGGATCCTTTGTCTTCAGATAAGCATAGGCCTCGATCATGGTCGCCCCCTTGGTTGGGAATCGGGCGAGGCCGGACAAGCGAATCGCTGGCAGAGGCCGCGCTGTAAGTTGGATATCGCGAATCTCAGTTCCGGCCATCACGTCGAGTACTTCGGCTTCCGCAAGAGCCTGCCCCGGTTTTTCCAGTAGGTAGCGGCCGGGAGCGAGATCGCCGATCATGAAAGACCCATCGTCTTCGACGGGAACCGGCTCCTGAGGCTCAGCCCAGTCCAACCGATTCAGGGTTGTTTTCCATAACCTAACGTGGAGTGGTTCCGATAGGTCAGGTACGGTTCTGGTTACCCTACCAGCGATGATTCCCTGCGGGATCAGTTTGAAGGTAACACTTAAAGACTGACTACCGGGTTGAATTTCGAGAGGACTGCCGTAGGGCGAGACGCTCAGATATCCGGCGCGTTCCAAAAAGAAATCGTATTTTCCAGGGCTAATTGTCGGGATCGAGAACTCACCCTTACTATCCGTGACTGCACCGAAAAGATCGCCGCACGATTTTCTAACAAGTACGACGACTTTCCCTAAAGGAGCGCTGGTGGCGTCATTCAAAACGAGGCCAACGATTCGTGGACCGTCCTGCGCGGTGCAGCAGCCGTAGGAGTACAGAATCAGTAACAACGGCACGATGGCGCGCATTCCTTGGAATTATATATCGGCCCGCAGCGGTTTCCACGTGGCAGGTGCGGTCGTGCGGCAGGTGAGATCGAAGGCCGGTTGGCTGTCGCCAGTAGTCTCAGCGTAAATGATTGTGTGGACGGTGCCGTCTCGTCCTCATCCGCGCAGCAAAGCAGCGTGTTGCTGAGTATGAGCCAGGTGACGGTCGCCTTGTCGAGCGTCGAGGCGGTCGTCAACTTTTGACCGGCAAAGTTTGGTCACTTTGGGTTAGCGCCGAAGTTCGATGTGGATTGCCCGGCAATTGGAAGAGGCCGGCCTGGTACAGCGACTCGGGCATCCGCTGGAGATCAAGCGGCGGATCACCGGCAGCACCCGGACCAACGAAACCGATTCGGCCGGCATGTTGATCCTGCTGGCCAACGGAACCTTTCCAGAAGTGCGGATGGCCCCATCAATTCTGGTCGGGATCTGGGGTGCGGGATCTGCGTGGCCTCGCGCGAAACAGACTGACGATGCGCCGGCAGGAGAGGGCGATAAAAATCACATCCAGGGAGTGCGGAACCAGTACGGATTGAAGAATCTGGAAGAAGAGGAAGAAGACGTCGACATTCCCGCTTGGTCTTCCGGAAAAGCGCCGTTGCAACTCCAAGGGGCTATTGATCAACTGCCGTCGGCGAACCGGGAAGCGACACGGAAGCAGTGGCTGGCGATTCACGATCTGGAGCGGCGGGTGAAGAGCTTGGAACTGGCGATGGAAGCGGGGAGGGACAAGCTCGGTTGGCAGCGGTTGCTACAGACGCCGCCTGGAGGGGGCAAGATCCTGGGAGCGGCGATTTGGGTGGAGTTTGGCGATGGGAAGCGGTTTCCCTCGGCGCAGCATTTGGCTCGGTACGCCGGGGTGGTGCCGCAGGTGCAGTCCAGCGGTGGGAAGACCTGGCGGGGATCGACGAGGAAGGACTGTAATCACTATTGAAAGTGGGCTTTTTGAGGAACCGCGCACAACGGCCTCGCTTCGGCCTGTGCGCTTTTTTTGAACCGCGCACAACGGACTCGCTTCGGCCTGTGCGCTTTTTTTGAACCGCGCACAACGGGCTCGCTTCGGCCTGTGCGCTTGGTGGAGGCGGCCAATCGGGTGGCCGCGCGCCGGGCAAGTGGGGGGAGAAGTATCCTCACACGGTAGGACTTTACCAGCGGGTGAAGGCGACGACGAATTTGTCGGGCAAAGCCAAGGTGGCGGTGGCCCGGCACTTGGCGGAGGCGGCCTGGTGGGTTCTGACGCGAAAACAAGATTACCGCGAGCCGACGTCAGCTCGGGTAATTTCGTCCAATAACGGGTAAGCGCGATTGTCGTTCTCGCCTTCAAAAGGCCGTTTTTGTGAATGCGAAACCCGTGACGAAAGAATGCTCCTGCTGAAGTTTTGGCGAATCGGTGACTTATCGGACGGAAGACCGCA